>NZ_JAMYOQ010000043.1:0-49030 GCF_040319905.1 Mesorhizobium sp. M0833
TGCCAAAGTCCCCATCAGCCATCGCATCAAGAAATGCGCCTGGAACGACGACTATCTCATCAATGCCATCACTCATATGCGATAGCCCTGCCCGCGCGGGGGATGCGGACAGTGGTCCCGCGTGGTTTTTGCCGACGGGTTCCCGCATGCGCCTGCAGCGCGACTGGCGGGATCTTGGGAGGAAAGACAATGCGTCAACACATGCTGAACGCTGCCCTGGCGGGTGCCTTTGCTGCCTTGCTCTGCCTGTCCTCCGCAAGCGCTTTTGCCGAGGTCAAAAAAGGCGATCCGGGCGCCACCTGCACGTCGGAAAACCGCACCATCAACGGGCAAGCGGCCAAGTGCGAGATCTGCTCGGCGACGAAATGCGACACCAGCGGCACGACGGTGAGCAATTGCCGCAAGGAGACGACCACGACCTGCACGATTGGCGGCAAGGTGGTCAGTCCCAACCCGAAATGGAACCGGATCGAGAAGCTGCCGAAGAGCAAGATGCAGTTACAGCAGTAGGGCTCGTCCGGAGCATCCCCGACAGGTTCAAACCCTTACAGCGCAAGGGTTCAGCTGTGCATGGCGTCGAATTTTTCTCGCGCGGCCTTGACGCGCTCTGTGTTCTTGCGTGCCCATTCGCCGAGCGCATCGACCGGCACCAGCAGCTCGTAGCCAAGATCGGTCAATTCGTAGTCGACCCGCGGCGGGATGGTCGGGAACACGGTGCGCGTAACGAAGCCGTCGCGCTCGAGCCCACGCAAGGTGGTGGTCAGCATCTTTTGCGAAATGCCGCCGACCGCGCTGCGCAGCTCGTTGAAACGCAGCGGCCCGTTGCCGAGTTTGCCAACGACGAGCACAGTCCATTTGTCACCGACGCGCTGCAGGATTTCGGAGACGGCGCGGCAGTCCTCAGTGCGGTACGGGTGCCTTGGTAACAAAAAAGTGCCTCCTTGCACATTGAGCGGCCAGTTACTCATATAGCTCAGGTATCTAAACGATACCAGTATTGCTGTAAGGAGAGCCCCTCTATGTCAAAACCCAAAATCGCCATCGTCATTGGTTCGACCCGCGCCGCGCGCTTTGCCGACGTCCCGGCCCAATGGATTGCCAGGATCGCCAAGTCGCATGCCGATATCGACGTCGAAGTCGTCGACCTGCGCGATTTCCCGCTGCCGTTCTTCGATGAGGTCGCATCCTCCGCCTGGGCGCCGTCGCAGAACGAAGTGGCGCAGCGCTGGCAAAAGAAGGTCGCCGGATTCGACGGCTTCATCTTCACCGCCGCCGAATACAATCATGGGCCGACGGCCGTGCTGAAGAACGCCATCGACTACGCCGCCAACGAGTGGAACAAGAAGCCGGCCGGCTTCGTCGGGTATGGCAGCGTCGGTGGCGCGCGCGCCGTCGAGCAGCTGAGGCTGCATGCGGTCGAGCTGCAGATGGCGCCGGTGAAGTCCGCCGTACACATCTCCTGGGCTGATTTCCTTGCGGTCAAGCAAGGTGACAAGAAGCTCGACGAGTTCGAGCACCTCAACCAGGCGGCAACCGCGCTGGTCAACGACATTGCATGGTGGGCCAGGGTGCTGAAGACGGCGCGTCAGGCCGATGCCGTCGCCGAGGAAGTCAAGGCGGCCTGAGCAGGTTCGAACAGTCCTCCCAAGGATTAATTCTCCCAAGCATTGGGGCGGCGCATGCGCCGCCCTTTTTGTTCACACCGCATGGGCGTCCCGCGCTTGCCGTGGCCTGATGATGCAATCGGCAAGGCGGTCCATCTCATTCAGCTCGTCGGCGTGATGCTGGCCCCACTGGCAAAGTGCCAGCAGGATCGGCTCGAGGCTGAGGCCGAGCCGCGTCGCCGAATACTCGACGCGCGAGGGGATCTCGGCAAAGATCTCGCGGCGGACGAGGCCGTGCTCTTCCATTTCGCGAAGCTGCTGGATCAGCACTTTCTGGGTAATGCCGGGCATCAGCGCCTGCAGCGCCGACAGCCGCCGGGGCCTGTCGAAGAGATGGTACAGGATGACGGCCTTCCAGCGGCCCGAAATCACTTTCAGCGCGCGCTCTGCCGGCAGCATCGGCAGCCTCTTGATCAGCTTGGTCATGGTCACCTCCCGGTCGGCAGCGGACAAATCGGTGTGTAGTCGAAGCCAGGCAGATAGTGGCAAACAGCGGCCGATGCCAATAACGATCGGTGCCTGCGATGAGAGCCATTCAACTGAACCGTTTCGGCGAGCCCGACGTTCTCGAGATAGTCGCGGTGCCGAAGCCCGAGCCGCAAGCCGGCGAGGTCCTGGTCCGCGTTCATGCGGCCGGCGTGAATTTCTTCGAAGTGCTGATGCGCGCGGATCGCTATGCGGTGACGCCGCAGCTGCCGATGATCCCTGGTGTCGAGGCCGCGGGGATCGTGGAGGCGCTTGGGCACGGGGTGGAGGCTTCCTTGCTCGGCATGCGCGTCGCTGCGCCGTTGTTCGCCTCGAGCCAGCCGTTTGGCGGCTATGCCGAGTATGTGACGATCGACGCAAGCCTGGCCGTGCCGCTGCCGGATGCGCTCTCGTTCGAAGACGCGACGGCACTGATGGTGCAAGGGCTGACGGCGCTGCATCTATCGCGGCAAAGCCGGCCGGCCGGCAAATCGGTGCTGGTCGCCGCTGCCGCGGGCGGCGTCGGTTCGTTGCTCGTCCAGCTTGCCAAGCGCGCCGGCGCGAGCCGTGTCATCGCGGCAGCCGGCAGCAAGGCCAAGCTCGATCTTGCTTTGTCGCTGGGAGCCGATGCTGCCTTCGACTACAGCAACACGGATTGGCCGGAGCGCGTCCGGGCAGCGACAGGTGGCGCTGGCGTCGACACCATCTACGACATTGTCGGCGGCCCGCTGACGGCGGCCGCGCTCGAGGCCCTTGCGCCTTGCGGAGAGCTGGTGTTTGCCGCCCTTGGCAGATACGCGCTCGGCGCCCCGCAGATGGAGGCGATGATCGGCCGCAACCAGTCGCTGAGGGGTTTTGCCCTGCTACCGTTGCTGTCTACGGACGGGATCCGTGACGGCCTTTTGGAATTTTTCGATCTGGCCGCCGGTGGTCAGCTTGTGGTGACCAAAGGTGGCCGCTTCCCGCTCGACCAGGCCAGCCACGCACATCGCCTGCTGGAGGAGCGCGGCGCGACCGGCAAGGTTATCTTGATACCTTAGCAGGTGCTCGGCAAGGAGCCGAGGATCCGGGCTTGTGCCGTTCCGGCCGTCAGCGAACCCGGTAGAACGGATTTGGCAGCAGGAACAGCTTCTCGGCATGCCCGCCGAACAGGTCGGATGGCTGGTCACCGACATTGGCAATTATTGTGTAGCCGGCCTTTTCGATTTCGGCCCTTATGGGTGCCTTGAAATCTGCGGCGGAGCCGTATTTGGCCCCGGGCTGGACCATGTAAAGGTGCTCATAACCGGCATAGCCGGCCGACTGCAGGTTCTGTTCGGTTGCCTGACGCTGGTCCTCCGGACGTCCCGTGATGAAGAACACCGCGACTTTCGCCGTTTGCGCCTGCTGGAAGACCTCCAGCACCGGGTCAATGGCCGGATCCTTCGCAAGCTGGTCCCAGGCGGCCCAGCCACAGGGACCGTCGATTGCGATGTCGCAGGCGCCGCCGATCGGGCGGCCGAAATTGTCACGTGTGATCACTTCCCAGTTGGCCAAAGCCGTCTCGTCTATGTCGAGCACCAGTGCGGGGCGAGGCACCTCCATTGCGCGCTTGACGATCCAGTCGCCTGCCTGCTTCGCCACAGCGGCAAGGTCGCGATCATAGTCTCCGGAATCATGATAATTGGCAGCCGCCAGCATCGCATCGCCGACATTGGCTGGCTGGGACGGGCTTGTGGGAAGGAGCGAGTCGGAACGCGCCGGCCCAGGAACATTTGTGCCGATCATCAGCACGATTGCCCCGGCACGCGCAATTCTATTCCAACCAATCGCCCGCATCACGAGACTTTGCGGTCACGAGAAGTCGGCTGTCAAGCGAGGTCTTCCACAGGTCCTCGAGACTGCGACGCTGAATTGGACATTCCAGATCCCGAATGTCTCTATGGGTTGCTGCACGCTACACGATTTCCGCCGCCGCGGTCTTTGCCTCCGACAGGCGACGCACCGCCGGAACCGCCGGTCGAAATGCGTCACCCGAAAATCATGGCCGTTACGCGCTTTGCCGTGCCCTACGCCGCCTGAACGATCTCGACCAGTTCAACGTCGAACACCAGATCCCGTCCCGCCAAAGGATGATTGCCGTCGAGCTTGACGCTGGTGTCGTCCACGCCGACGACTGTTACTGGCATCGGGCGCCCCTCTGCGGTTCTGACCTGCAATCGAGTGCCGAGATCGACGTTGATGTTGTCTGGTACGCGGGCGCGGTCGACGGTCATCACCGCTTCGGGGCGGTGCGGGCCATAGGCGGCGTCGGCGGGAATGGTGACGGTGCTTTTCGCGCCCACCTCCATACCCTCGACATGGGTTTCGAGACCGGCGATCACTTGTCCTTCACCCAACGTGAATTGCAGCGGTTCGTTGCCGGAAGAATCGAACTGAGTGCCGTCAGCCAGGCGGCCATTGTAATTGATGCGCACGGTGTCGCCATTCTTGGCCTGTGTCATGATAGCCATCCTTTGAAAGTTTCGAGGGGCCGGCCAGAGCTCACGGTCCCGTCCTCGATCATCCACACACTCGGGTGCGCGGCGCGAAACGCTAAAACTAGGGACCTGGCTGCCGATGTAAACCCCGATTGGGCTACGCCGGCATGATCCGCCGGCGTTCGTCGCCTTCGGCAGGAGTGCGCCGGACTAGCGGGTCATGCCGACTCAACCCATTCAGGCGGCGTGCAAATGGCGGCTAGATCAGGTTATGGCCGCCATCGATGCGGATTGTCTCGCCGGTCGTGAACTCGCTTTCCATGAGGTAGACATAGGCGGCGGCGACGTCCGCAGCGGTCGGAATTTTTCTCGACGGCAACCGGGCAGCCATGTCGGCAAAGAAGCTGGATTTGGCTTCTCCAACGATGTCCCACATCGGTGTGTCGACCCATCCGGGAGACACGACATTGACGCGCGTCGGGGCCAGTTCGAGCGCCAGGGCGCGGGCGAAGTAGCTGAATGAGCCGGCAATCGCAGAGACGACCGAGCCTCCCGGCACCGGTGGCCGATCCTTGTTGATACCCGAGGTGAAGGTCATGGAGCCACCGGCCTTCAGCGTGCGCACAGCGTGCTTGGAGAGCATGACGGCCCCAATCAGCTTGTTATCGACGAAGCCTCGCACAGCTTCCATGTCGGTACTGCCGATCGGATCGCCGGGCGGCAGTGTTCCGGCGGTCGATACCAGGTGGTCGAAGGGACCGATCTCCTCGAACAGGCGAGCGACGTCCGCTTCGTCGGTCATATCGGCAACCAAGCTGGTCACGTGCCCCGCATTGAGCGTCCGTTCGGCCGCCTGCAGTTTCGCGGGCGACCGGCTGACGATCACGACCTTCGCTCCGCAATTGAGAGCAGCTTCCGCGACGCCGAGACCGATGCCGGAGCTGCCGCCGATGACGATGACTTTCCTGTCCACGAGCGATGTCATGGGAGGTCTCCATTCGTTTTGCGATTTCGGTGAGGGTCAAGCTTTGCCGTCGTAGGCGGCTTCGAGGTCGGCGATGATGATCTTGCGCATCCCATACATCGCCTGCCGGACGCGGTTGGCCTTTTCGCGATCCGGGTCGGCACTGAGCCGCGGCAGGATTTCCGGGATGACCTGCCAGTAGACGCCGAACTTGTCGGTGAGCCAGCCGCAGGGTTGTTCCCTGCCGCCGCCGGCGGTGAGCGCCTCATAGTAGTAGTCGGTCTCGGCCTGGTCCCTGGTCTCGATGTAGAGTGAGAGCCGCTCGTTGAAAGGCGGCTGCGGCCCGGCATTGAGCGCTGTAAGGTGCAGACCCTCGAGCTCGAAATCGAAGGTGGCATGCGGGACCGTCTTGTTGGTTCCGGACACCCAGTCGGTGTATTCGAGCGTCTGGAGCGCTTTGCTGTTCTTGAAGACCGAGAGATAGAAATCGCGGGCCTCCTTGGCGTCGGTGTTGAACCAGAGGAATGGGTGTATGGTGGCCATGTCCGTTCTCCGTTAATTCCTTGCGACAGCGATCTTTGGCGAAGGGCCTGTCCGCTGTTGCTTTCATTCAGGCTTAGCGGTGATCCGACGGCCGATAGACCGAGCCGTCCCAGTCGCGGGCAAACCCGAGGTCTTCGAGCCGGCGGGTCGAGAAGCGTGCAACCTGCCGCTCGGTCCGGCGCCGGCTGCTCGATGCGAGGATGCGGCCGGCCATGCCGGTCAGGACGTCGACGATGGGTTCAACTCGTTTGGCATTCATGGTGCTCTCCCAGAGTGGCGGCAGTTTTGGTTTCAGCAGTTGCCCCGCGACTTTCGTCAGCGAGAGTATCAGTCACATCAAGTCGCCTTTTGAAGCGGCGGTGAATGACTGAATACGCGAGCAAATATGCCGTCTTCCGGCCTGGACGACAAACGACTTATCGGCGACAATGTGTGAGCATCGCTCACACATAGGTATCGATCCATGCCCCGGAAGCTGCCTCCCCTCACCACTTTGCCGAGCTTCGAAGCGGCGGCGCGCCTGTTGAGTTTCTCCAAGGCGGCAGAGGAACTTCATGTTACCCACGGTGCGATCAGCCGGGCGATCAAGAACCTTGAGGATCAGCTCGGTGTGCAGCTGTTCGAGCGCGGTACGCGTTCGGTGAGCCTGACCGCCGTCGGCGAGCCCTATGCGCGGGCGGTGCGCGAGGTGCTCGACCAGTTGGCCGCCGCCACTGCTGCGGCAACGGCCCGCTATTCGAGCTCGACACTGAACGTCAGCACCTCCGATGGCTTCGCGGGGAGATGGCTGGTGCCACGCCTCTACCGCTTTCACCGTGCGCATGGCGACATCGATGTGCGGGTTTCGACGAGCGGGAAGCTGACCAACTTCCTCGGCGACGGCATCGATGTCGCCGTCCGTTATGGCAGCGGAAACTATCCCGGGCTCACGTCGGAGTTCCTCACCGGCGAGGAGGTGTTTCCAGTGTGCAGCCCAAAGCTTCTTGAGGGTGCGCATCCGCTCCGCACGCCTCAGGACCTCAGACACCACACGCTGATCCGTGACAGCTTTCCCATCGACTGGGCGACCTGGCTGGCGAGCGCCGGGGTCGAGGGCGTGGACCCGCAGAGCGGGATTACCTTCGACTCTGCCACCTTTGCCATGGAGTCGGCCGCACAAGGCGAGGGGGTGGTGCTGGGTCGGACCATGCTCGTTGCGGCCGACCTCGCCGCCGGGCGGCTTGTCCGCCCCTTCGGCCACGCCCTGAAATCCCCTTCCAGCTTCTATCTCGTCTACCCGCCGGAGGCGATCCGTCAGCGCAAGGTCAAGGCTTTCAGGGATTGGCTGCTTTCAGAAGTCACGCCGCAAACGGACTGACGGGAAGGCCGAGAGAAAAGGATCGTCTACGGGTCAATCGCCCGGTGACTGTCGGCTCGCCCGAACTGCGGTGATGATCCAGGCACGCGAGCCGAAAAGCACACCGTCCGCGGTCAAGTGCGCGTCGAGCAGATCGCGCAACCGCCGCAGCGCCGCGTCGACATCCACATCCGCGCGGGCGAGCGGATCCTTAACCAGTTGCAGGCCAAGCAAAGCGTCATAGGCCGCATCGACGTCCTGGCCGTAGAAAACTGGCTCACGCACTTCGGCAAAGTCGACCGAAACAAAACCGGATGCACGCAAGATCTCCGCGGTGATGGCGGGGTCGCCAAGCGAAAATGGGGTGGCGGCGCCCGCCGATATGGCGGTCCCCGGCGCAATCGCCCGCTGAATGGCAGTCGCCCACTCGTTGCGGTCCGGGCCCTGCCATACCATCCATACAAGACGCGCCCCCGGTCGCATCGCCCGGCCGATATTGGCGAACGCCGCCGCCGGATCGGCAAAGAACATCACACCAAAGCGACTGATGCACAGATCGAAGCCGGCAGGCGGAAATACCAGCAATTGCGCATCGCCGCGCTCGAAGGCGACGTTTCGCAATCCTTCTTCGGCGCTACGGCTCCGGGCGATCTCGAGCATCCGCGCCGATACGTCCACGCCGAGCACGCTGCCTTCCACCGCGACACGGGCGGCATCACGAGAGGATTGTCCCGAACCACATCCGATATCGAGCACGCGATCGCGCGTTCCCGCCTTGACCGCAGCCCTGAAGACCTCGTTGTGCCGTCGCAGTTCGGCGTCGTAAAACTCAGCGCAGTTCAACACCATCGCACGCCTGTCTGGAGGTGGGCCGGCAGCATTTCCGGCCGCTCTGCCCTGATCTTTTCGCGTCGGGCTGACCCCGAACTGTCAGCCGCGCCGCGCCGCCTCGATCGCTGCAACGTCGATTTTCTTCATCTCCATCATCGCTTCGAATGCGCGCTTTGCTTCATCGCCGCCGGCGGCCATCGCTTCGGTCAGCACGCGCGGCGTGATTTGCCAGGAGATGCCCCATTTGTCCTTGCACCAGCCGCACGCACTTTCCTGGCCGCCATTGTCGACGATGGCGTTCCAATAGCGGTCGGTCTCCTGCTGATCGTCGGTGGCGATCTGGAAGGAGAAGGCTTCGTTGTGTTTGAACGCGGGCCCGCCATTGAGGCCGAGACAGGGGATGCCGGCGACCGTGAACTCGACCGTCAGCACGTCGCCCGCCTTGCCGGACGGGTAGTCGCTGGGAGCGCGGTGGACGGATTTCACCGAGCTGTCAGGAAAAGTCTCGGAATAGAAGCGGGCCGCAGCCTCGGCGTCCTTGTCGTACCAAAGGCAGATCGTGTTCTTGGCGATTGTCATTGCTGGTCCCTTTGCTTTCGAAATCAATCTGGGCTTTTGAAAATCAACCCGGGTTTTTCACAGCTGGCCTCGGCGTTGCACCGGGCATGGAAATGCGCTCGAGCCATCGATGTTCCGACAGCAGCTGCCCGGAACCAAGGTACCACGGCTGGTGCTTTCAGGACCAGATGCGGGCAGTGACTCGAACCGGAGATCCGCCTGGTCCGACCGGCGGCCTCACTTTTTGGGTAGGGCCGCGCCGCTTTGCTCAAGGTCACGCTGGCTTTCCGTTGGCGCGCCGTTGCCTCAGAAGGCGCATGAGCAAGTTCCGTCTGTCCTTGCGCGGGACGAGTTCGATATCGCTGACGAGTTTTGCGCCGCCCTTGTGCCGCTCCAATGTGATCTTGCGGCTATGGAAAGCTTCCAGCTCGGCGCGATGCGCTACGCTTATGATGGTGACCTTCGGCAATTCGCGAATGATCATCTGCATCATGTTGTCCTGGCTCTTCTCATCGAGTGCCGACGTTGCCTCGTCCAGCACGATGATATCGGGGCGGTGCAGCAGAAGACGCGCGAAGGCGAGGCGCTGCTTTTCGCCACCCGACAAGGTCTGGTCCCATGGGGCGTCCTCCTCAATCCTGTCGTTGAGGTAGTCGAGTCCCACCTTGTCGAGCGCAGCCTTGATCTTATCCAGCGTCCAGCTGTCGGCGGCGCCTGGATAGGCGACAGCGCGGCGAAGGGTCCCGGTCGGGATGTAAGGCCGTTGCGGCAACATGAACAACCGTCTGTCGGCGCGGATGTTGACGCTGCCGCTACCCCATGGCCACAGACCCGCGATGGCCCGCACCAGTGTACTCTTGCCCGAGCCGGATTCGCCGGCGACAAGCACCCGTTCGCCTGGTTCGATCACGACCTCGGTTTCCTTGACCACGGCGGTGCCGTCGTCGAGCGACACGGAGAGATTGTTCAGGCTGAGCATCGCATCGCTGCCGGTCTCGCCGCGCTTTATGCGCCCCAGCGTGTTGCTCTGTTCCGCCCGCTCGAGCCCGTCGAGCGACATCATCAGCGAGGCGATGCGCCGTGCAGAGGCATTCCAATCGGCGAGACGGGGATAGTTGTCGACCAGCCACCCGAACGCGCCCTGCACGATGGCAAAGGCCGAGGCAGCCTGCATGACCTGCCCAAGTGTCATGCTGCCTTCGAGGAACTTTGGAGCGCAAAGCAAGACCGGCACGACAGGCGCAAACAGGCTCGACCCTTGGGACACCAATGCCGTGCGCATGTGCTGGCCTGCAAGGAGCGCCCATTGCCTGAGCACATGGGCGAATGTCTTGTCCATGCCGCTGCGCTCCTCCTCCTCGCCGCCGAGCAATGCGATACTCTCGCCGTTTTCCCGCACGCGCGTTAGCGAGTAGCGGAACTCGGCTTCCGCCTGATTTTTTTCCCCGGAGAGGTGGACGAAATGGCGGCCGATGACCGCCATCGAGGTGGACGTGATCGCGGCATAGAGCACTGCGGTGATGACCAGGAAGCCGGGAATGGTGACGGTCGAACCTGCAATCGTCAGGGTCAGGGCGCCGCCGATCGTCCACAGCACCACGATGAAGGTCGAGGCCGACAGAAATGCGACGATGACACCGGCAATGAAATCGACCGGCGATTCGGTGGCAATCCGCAAATCCTCGGCGATGCGGGCTTCGGGGTTGCTGTGGTCGCCGCCGACGAGGTTCAGCTGATAGTAGCGGCCGCTTGCCAGCCAACGCGCGATGACCGCGGTGGTGAGCCAGGAACGCCAGCGGCGCTGTATCTTCATGCGAAAGAAGACTTGTGCCACCACAAGGCTGGCGCTTCCGAGCACGAGTGGCAGGAATACGGCGCTCAGCCAATATACGGTGTGGGCATTGCGTTGCTCAATGGCGTCGAAAATTGCGCGATTCCAGACATTGATCCCATACTGGAAGCCGACATTGGCGACGATCAGGACCAACAGCCCGATCGTCAACGGCCAGGCGACCCTGTCGCCACTGCCGCTCCAGTAACCGCGGGCGCTGATCCAGAAGCGCTTAAGCAGATATCTCTTGCGCGCCCGCTCGGCCTCTTCAGGTGTCAGCTTAGGATCGGGTTCGGTGACATCCGGCGGCGGCGCGGGCTTGCCGACGACCTCGGACGCGACATCAACAGTCGTCTGGCGCGACTTCTCGGCATCGCGCGATTGGGCGCCATCAACCGATTTCAGCTTGAATTTAGCTTGGGGCATCCGGCGATAACGGCTTAAAAATCAGAAGGTTTCACAGCGTCCGCTCGAGACGCCGGCTGCAAACAGCACCAGGGCTTCTCCAGTGTTCCAGTGCTCGTAACACCGTATGGTCGTTCTCGAACATGACGGCCTGTGATCTGGTGCGGGACAGCTAACCGAACCCACAAGATGGAGATGTGTTCTGTTGTGTTTCGGCACCAGCGGAAAGTGAATGGTGTCGGGCCCGTCCGAGCTTGATAAAGTCAGCAGTGCATCGGCGTCGGAACAAGGGTGCGATTTTGCCGTTGAGCGAGAAACTGGAAGCGACCCGCATGTCCGAATTGCCGATTGAGGAGATCGAAGGGCGGCTGAACGCCCAGCGCGAGACTTTGGCGCTGGTCGTCGCGCTGCTTGCCAGCAAGGATACGGCGCCCGAGCGAATATGGGCCGAACTGGAGGACCGTTTTCAGTTTCAGAACAGTCAGGAGGACCCCGGCGTCCTGCCAAGCCGCGCATTCGCCATCGAGGCTGCGAAGATGCGGGAGTTCAAGCTGATCGCCGAAGAGGCGCGGGCGCGCAACGCGGAATGGAACGGCAGGGACAAGCCACAGGGCGCCAGCTGACACCCCGGCGAGTGCTTGCAGGACCGGCTATTTTGCCGTGACCGAGCATGTCAGCTTTGCTGCAAAAATGTACGCGCCAACTCCTCCCATTCCTCGTCAAGCGTTGAGGTAGGCGGCGTGGCATTGCTGCGGCGATACCAATATTCCGCATTCGACTGGTCGCCTTCCTTGCGGTGGAGATAGGCATGTACGTGCATGCCGGCCGTATCGTCGCGCTGCTGCGCGCATTCGTGCGCCTTAGCCCAATCGCCCTTTGCATCCCACCACAGCGCCTGCAGGGCAGGACTCAAGCCGGCTGGCGGCTGTGGTTCGGCAATCGAATCCCTGAAGGCTTGCAGATCCATTTTGTTCACCATAGCGACGGTACAGGGCGTCTATAATAACCACGCCGGCGGCCGACCGATAGCGTGCATCGGGCGGGATGACTGACATAGATATCAGGACTGCCGAGAGCGGAGGTCCGATAACCGCACTGCCAGACGCTTGATTCGATGACGTGTATGAAATAGTGCGCGCCACGAAACCATGATGCCTGAGACAGCGAGGATAAGTAGCGAGCCGATGACAGCCTCCGACAACCCACGCCAATTCTACCACGGCACCCGGGCCGACCTTAAACCGGGAGACCTGATCGAAGCCGGCTACAGCTCCAATTACGGCGCGCGAAAGCAGGCAGCCTGGGTCTATCTGACCGGCACTCTGGATGCGGCTATCTGGGGTGCAGAACTGGCCGCCGGTGACGGACGCGAAAGGATCTACATCGTGGAACCAACCGGCCCGATCACCGACGACCCCAACCTTACGGACAAGAAATTTCCCGGCAATCCGACGCAGTCCTATCGCTCCCGCCAGCCGCTCAGGATCACGAGCGAGGTCACCGAGTGGCAGGGCCACTCGCCCGAGCGGCTGAAAGAGATGAAGGACCATATCGAACGGCTGAAGGCGCAAGGCATCGAGGCGATCGATTGATCGCTAAATAGGCATATGTCCTGCAATTGCCGGGCCTGGCTCTGACCTACGGTCGGTGGCAGTCGCCGCGAAATACGGTTCAACGTCCACAACAGGTCAGACCGACCGCGTCGCTCGTTACCGCACGACCTCGCGGTGACCGCCGGGCAGGCGGGTGGCGATAAGCTTGTCGATGCGGCGGCCGTCGAGGTCGACGACCTCGAAGCGCCAGCCTTGCGCGTCGACGCATTCGCCGGTCGCCGGCAGATGATGCAAATGCGACAGCACATAGCCGGCGACGGTTTCGTAGTCGCGGTTCTCGGGCAGGTCGATGCCGAGGACCTCCGCCATCTCGTCGGCCTGCATGTAGCCGGCAAGCAGCCATGAGCCGTCCTCGCGCTTGACGGCGTTTTCCTCTTCGCCGGCATCGAGATCCGAACGGAAGACGCCGGTAATCGCTTCCAGTATGTCGGCCGGGGTGACGATGCCTTCGAAATGGCCGTATTCGTCATGTACCAGCGCCATCGGCACGTCGGATTCCTTCAGTGTCGCAAGCACGTCCAGCGCATCGGCCTGGTCATGCACGATTGGGGCCGTGCGCACGTGCCGGCGCGGGTCGAGAGCGCGGCCGCCGAGCATCGCCGCCAGCACGTCGCGGGTCTGGACGACGCCGATCATGGCGTCGACGCCGCCGTCGCCGGCCGGCAGGCGCGAATGCTGGGTGTCCATCAGCAGCTTTCTGATGGCCGCCTCGTCGGATTGCAGATTGATCCAGTCGACCTCGGTGCGCGGCGTCATCACCGCGCGCACGGCGCGGTCGCCGAGCCGCATCACGCCGGCGATCATGCGCCGTTCGTCGGATTCGATGGTGCCGTGGTGCTCGGCTTCGGCGACCAGCATCTTGATCTCCTCGTCGGTGACCCTCTCCTCGCTCTGGCCGTGCTGGCCAAGCAGCCACAGCAGGGCGCGGCCGGAAAAATCGAGCAGGAAGACCAGCGGCGCCGAAACGCTGGCGAGGATGGTCATTGCCGGAGCGACCCTGACGGCGACCCGTTCGGGGTCGCGTAATGCGATCTGCTTGGGCACCAGTTCGCCGATGATCAACGAGCCATAGGTGATGATGGCGACGACAATGCCGACACCGAGCGGGTCGGCGAGGCTTTCGCGGACGCCGGCCGATGCCAGGAAGGTGGCCAGCCGCTCGCCGAGCGTGGCGCCGGAAAAGGCGCCGGACAAGACGCCGACCAAAGTGATGCCGATCTGCACCGAGGACAGGAACTTTCCCGGATTGGCGCCGAGCGCCAGAGCCCGGCCGGCACCCTTGACGTTGCGGTCGATCATCGTCTTGAGGCGCGCCGGCCGCGACGAGACGATGGCGAGCTCGGACATCGACAGAAGGCCGTTCACGCAGATGAGGACGACCACGATGGCAATTTCAGCATAAAGCATGCCGGGTCCATAGCATTGCCGCGCGGTTTTCGAAAATAGGACGGTCGCGCTTTTTAAATTTAGCGAGCGGGGCAAATCAGGCGGCACCCCATGCCGCATCCCAGGGCGGCGCGGAAAAATGCTCGATCAGGGCGTCGACGACGACGCGCACCTTTGGTGCGAGATTGCGTGTTACCGGCCAGATGGCATGCACCACCGTGTTTTCGACAAGGCAGTCCGACAGAACCATTTCGAGCTCGCCGCGCCTGATGCTGCCGGCCGTCAGCCATGTCGGCAGATAGACGATACCGCAGCCGGCCAGTACCGCATCGAGCATCGGTTCGCCGTGGCCGAGCACCAGCCGCGCCTTGGGCGCGAATTTTTCGAGACGGCCGTCGGCATGCCTGACGGTCCAGGGATGGACCGTGCCGTCGCGGCCGTAGCCGATGAGGCTGTGCCTGGGCAGGTCCTCGATCGAGTGCGGCCTGCCATGGGCGTCGAGATAGGCGGGGGCGGCGACGATGGCCGAACGCTGGGCATAGATGCGGCGCGCGGCGAGCGACAAGCTGTCGTCGAGGTCGCCCATGCGCACCGCCAGGTCGATGCCTTCCTCGATCAGGTCGACGCGCCGGTCGTTGAACGAGATTTCCATCGTCAGATCCGGGAATTTTTTGGAAATGTCGAACAGAACCGGGGCGACGCCCCGCCGGCCGAAGGCCAAAGGCAGGTCGACACGCAGCCGCCCGGAAGGCACCTGCTTGCGCGAAGCCAGCAGTGACTGCGCGGCTTCGATCTCGGCCAGTGCCCTGACGCAGGCTTCGTAATAGCTCAGGCCCTCACTGGTCGGGCTCAGGCTGCGGGTGGTGCGGTTGAGCAGGCGAACGCCCAATCGCTGTTCCAGCTGCGCGATCGACTTGCCGACCGCCGATTTCGTGACATGCAGCCGCGCGCCGGCGCCGGTGAAGCTGCCGGCCTCCACCGCGTGAACGAATGCGACGATGCCTTGCAAATTGGCCGATTCCAATGAAGCGCTCCTATTGTAGAGTTTTGCTCCTTAATCTGTCGCAGAATATGCCACATGGAAGCACTTTTCTCCATAGTGAAACGGCATAAATGTCTCGCGCACCATCAACCACGGAGCGCGAACCAATGAGCACCCAAAACAGATCCTGGCAGATGACCGGTTTCGGCCTGTCCAGTTTGAAGCCGGCCGAGGGAAAGCTGCCCCGACCCGGGCCGCATGATCTTCTGGTACGCGTCACAGCGGTATCGCTGAATTACAAGGACAGGATGATCGTCGATGGCGTGCTGATACCGGACCTCAGCTTGCCGTTCGTGCCGACATCGGACGCGGTTGGCGAAGTTGTCGCCACCGGCAGCGAAGTCAGCCGCTTCGGAATCGGGCAGCGGGTGCTCGGCCAGGTGATCGCCGACTGGCCGGACGGCAACGCCCCGCCGGTGCTGCACAAGCATACGCTTGGTTCGTCACTGCCCGGCATGCTGTCCGAGCATGTGCTCTTTCACGAGGATGCCGCCGTGGCGGCGCCGCCGTCGCTCAGCGATGTCGAGGCATCGACGCTGCCGATCGCGGCGCTGACGGCGTGGTTCGCGCTGGTCGAGGCGGCCAAGCCTATCCCAGGTGAGACCGTTCTCATCCAGGGCACCGGCGGCGTGTCGCTGTTTGCGCTGCAGTTCGCCGCCGCTTTCGGCCTGCGCGCCATCGTCACCTCGAGCAGCGACGAGAAGCTCGAGCGGGCAGAAGCGCTCGGCGCCTGGAAGGGGATCAATTATCGCAGCCATCCGGCATGGGACGAGGTCGCCCGCGAGCTGACAGACGGCGCCGGCGTCAGGCACGTGCTGGAGATGGTCGGCGGCGACAATGCGCGGCGCTCGCTCAATGCGCTGGGCGCCGACGGCAGGCTGTCGCTCATCGGCCTTCTCGGCAGCATGGAGCTCAGTTTCCCGATCATTCCGTTCCTGCGCAACCGGATCGTCGTGCAGGGCATATCGATCGGCCACCGCCGCGCCTTCGAACGAATGAACCAGGCGATCGAGACGCTCGCGATCAGGCCGGTGATCGACAGGGTGTTTGGCTTCGACGAGGTGCCGCAGGCATTCGAGCGTCTGGAGACCGGACCGTTCGGCAAGATCGTGATCACCGTCCCCTGAGCCCATCGGGACGAAATGGCTGTCAGACGGGCCGATTGCGCGCCTACGGCAGTTGCAGCAGTACGCCGATGATGGCCTTGCCGTCGGTGAAATAGGGATCGCCTTCGCCGTTGCGTCCGGTCTTTGTGGCGCCGACGCCTGGTATCTCGCTGGTCGAGATCAGCATGCCGGCGGCGGAGAGGTCGTGCATCAGCCCATCGCGCTCGGCGTCGATGTCGGGGCCGATGTGATGAGTGATCGCGCCGGTGTCATGGCTGAGGCCGACGCCGCGGTCAAAGCTTGCCGAGCCAAGCCAAAGCGGCCGGCCGTCGTCTCCGGTCGCAGCGGTCTGCCAGAAGCGGACGTGGTGGCGCCGGTCAGCGCTGTCGCCGACCGGCTTTTCGAAGGCTAGGTCCTGGGCGCGGCCTTCGAACAGCAGCCGGCTGACCGGCGCGTCGGGATAGGGGCGGTCAAACAGCACGCTTTCGCCGATCTCGATCGCCGTCTTCAGCGAGACCGCGTCTGCCGTATCCCAGCCGGCGACGGCAAAAGCATGGACAAGCTCCTTCTTGGTGCCGACAAGGCCGACATTGATCGGATCGCCCGGAATGCCTTGCGGCGTGTGCGTCACCATCTCGAATTGCTGATTGCGAAAATTGCGGTCGCGTAACGTCCAGAACTCAGGCGCGGCGAAATAGGCGAGCGAAAGATAAGCGGCACAACATGCCACCAGCCAGGTCGTTGCACGTCGTCGAAGGCTTCGTTGGCTCATGCATTGGCGCTCGAACTGGCAGGCCCGTCAGGCCGTCGAAATCCTTGGCAAGCGGCGCGCAGCCGGTCTATCCTCATATTTTAGCATGAAATGGCGTAGAACCGGCTAGCACGAATGAGGGAGTGATGGAGGGTAAACCGGCGCACGGCACTGCCATGGCGTTGACCGCCGACCTTATCGCGCTGGTCGAACGGGTCGAGCCGGATCCCGGCCCCGAGCCGGGGACGACCGAGCATAGCGACGCGGAGTTCGATGATCTTGTCGAGCAGCTGCTTCTGGAATACCGGCCCGAAGCGCGGAACGCGTGATCTTCCGGCCTTGATGCTGGCTTTGGACCGGGGCGGCAGCTGCAAAGGCGTTGTCTACAGACTTCCGGCAGAAGATCATTTCGGGCAACTGGGTCGGCTGATGCGACGGGAGATCGACGCCAACCCGCCTACCAACGTGCCGCGCTGGATCTGGGTCAAGACCAGCGACGGTCCGCTACGCGCCCTGGCCTTCGTCGCGGCGCCCGACGGCAAGGCTTATGCCGGGCGGCTGCCGCTCGATCAGGTGGCGAAGACGCTGGCGCGGGCAGCCGGACATTGGGGTTCGTCCGCGCAGTATCTGTTCCGCACCGTCAGCATGCTCGAGGAAAGCGGAATCCGCGACAGAAACGTCCAGGATCTGGTGGCGCAGCACATCATCATGGCTTCCACCGGCGGCACACAACGCAGCTGATCCAGGCGCTTTTTGCACGAAATGACTTGTCGCATTTCATCTGAAAACCGGAATGGTCAGCGGCAGGCGCGATAGCCGTTCTTGCGGTTCTTGATGTCGAAATGGAAATGGTTGCGGTGGTCGTAGTTGTAGCCGGGGCCGAGCACGGTGGTGAAATACTGGCAGCCGTCGGCCCGCACATTGTTGAGGAAGCCGCGCGTGCGGAAGGCGAACAGGCCGGGCTTGCGGACGTCGATGTCGTCGCCATTGTTAAGCTCGATGCTCATCACGTCGAGCGCATTGCCCTTGCCGTGTTCCGACAAAACACCTTCGCCGGCGATCCTGCGGCAGGAATAGCTCGAGCCCTGGTGGATGGTCTTGACGCCTGAAAAATAGCGCCAGCGGGCCGACGGGACGAGTTCATTCCTGGTCCAGCCGGCAAAGCTGGCGGCCATGTCGCAGGTCAGCGTCGCGGCCGGCTTCATCGCGACGCTGCCGATGGCCGAGACCCTGACCGGATAATCGATGCCGCATTGGCCTTCATGGATCGGCGCGACGTCGGTGTAGACGACGCCGAGGCGTTTCAGCTCCTTGCGGCAATCGATCTCTGCGGCCGGCATCTGTTCGGCCGGCGACATCGGATTGTCCATGCGCGGATAGGCGGCCGTCATATAGGGGTTGGATGGGACGAGGCGCTGCATGCCGGAATATTCTGGGCCGGAATCTTGCTGGCCGGAATAGGGCGGAACGGCAGCGGTCTGGCTGCCGACGTCGACGGCCGGCTGCAGCGACAGCACGCTGCCGGTGTTGCAGGCGGAGACCGCCGCAATGGCAATCACGACGGCAAGCCTGCCGGCCATGCGCGCGCGTCCTGTGTGCCGCGCAGCGACAAGCGCAGCGCGAATTAGCCCGGCCATCGGAAGGGTTCCTGTCCCCAGATGGCACAGACTCTAAACCTGAAGAGTAAAGGAAAAATCAGCGACGCCGTTCACGCCTGCGTCCAAATTGCGGCGCCCATTATCGGCGGCCGGCGTCATTCGCAAAACGTGCCGCCATTGCGGCGCGGTTCGAGGTCGAAGTGGAGATGCTGCGAATGATCGGCGTCGCTGCCGGGGCCAAGCACGGTCTTGAACGGTCCGCAGGCTGCCTTGCGCACTGCGTCCAGGAATTTCGCGTCCTTTTCCGGCGGCGCCGGGCCGACATCGATCTCCTTCCCGTCCGAAAGCGTGAAGCTGGCGATGTCGAGCGCGTTGCCGAAGGCGTGCTCCGACAATTTGCCGCCACCATTGCGCGACCGGCAGACAAAGGCGGAGGCCTGGCCGATCGATTTGATATCCGTGCCGAACTCGGCCTTTGCAGCAGGCTGGATGACCGAAGCAGCAAAGCGTGCGGCGGCCTCGGCCATCTGGCAATTGAGCTCGGGCTCCGGACCGATGGCGATGGATTTGCCGAGCGTCTTCAGCACGATCGGGTAGGGGATCGAGCAACCGACCGCCGTATCATGCTCGGGCTTGCGCTCCTCGAAATCGACGCCCATCGATTTCAGCCGCCTGCGGCAGGCCAATTCCTCGGCCGGCATTTCTTTCTCGGCAATGGCGACCGATCGAGGATCGGGAAGGATTTCTTGCTCCGCCTTTTTGTCTGCCTCGGCCGGGTTTGGTGGCGCGACCGGTGAGTTTGCCGGCGGCTCGGCCTGCGCCGGCTTTTCAGGCGGCTGTGGCGCGATCGCCGGCGGCTTCGGCTGCTCGGTCCTGGACTGGCCATTTTGGGGCTGATCGTTTTGAGGCTGACCGTTTTTGGGCCGCTCAGCCTCCGGAGCGGGGCGTGGTTCGGGGACCGGGATCTCGGTTGGTGCTGGCGGAGTGACTTGCTGGTTGAGTTGCGGAACCGGTGCGGTTGGCGGCAGCTCGGGCGCCTTGGCTGAAACGGGTCCCGCCAGCGGCGTAGCCGCAACGGCCAGCAGCACTCTGCCCAATCTGAAAGAGCCAAACGCCGCCATTGTATCGCAACGGCCAGAATGCAGGGAAGTTGCCTTGGGCGAGGGGGCTGGCGATCACAATCGGTAACCGCACTGTTACGCGCCGATCGCTTCCAGGCCTTCCTCGAGCCAGTCCGCCAGCAGCGGCATGCCGAGCAGATATTTTGCCGTGCGCTTGTTGGCGCGCTCGCGGGCGGCGGTCAGCGCGTCCGTCCATTCCGTCGCGTCATAGTCGCCGCGGCCGACCCAGGCCAACGCAATCAGTTCGGCCGCTTCGTCGACATTGAGATCGTCGATCAGCTCGCGCAGTTCTTCCTCGGTGAGATCTTCGGAGCTTTCCTCGGCAAGGCCGTCATGATGGTGGTTGTCGTGCGCGTTGCCGTCAAGCTCTACCTCGTGCTCGGCGCCGTCGGTATAGTCTTCGTTGACGGCGGCGCTGAGCGCCTTCGCCTTCAGGATGAACAGGCGCACGGTGTCGGGACCGATCGAAAGCTCCCAGTCTCGTTCAACGCGTTGCTGCACCGGCCGTCTCCCTGCTTCGTGCTCGGTCGGCCCGATGATAGCGGATTTGCAGCGCTCGTCACGTTCTCTTGCGCGTGGGCGTTAATCGTGAACCATGATTTATGATGCCCTCTCTTCCCGGAATAAGATGGCCTTGCTGGGAGAGATCGCGGTTTTGAGATAGGATGACATTTTCCGGGACGAAACGGCTTTGGCCCGGCGTTAGTGTTGCATTGTCAGGTTCAAAGGAGAGCGTAATGCGCAGACGATTGCTGATTTACGCCATGGCCATTGCCGCCCTGCCGCTGATTGCGGCTCCGGCGTTTTCGGCTGGTGAAGGCGGGGGAGGTGGTGGCGGCGGCGGCGGCAATGGCGGCGGCGGCCAGAGCCAGTGCAAGAAGGGGGAGGCCTGGGACAAGAAGCAGAAGAAATGTGTCTCGCCCAAGCAAGGTATGCTGGATGACGACAGCATCTATGATGCCGGTCGCGCGCTGGCGATGGATGGACGCTATGACGAGGCGATCGCCGTCCTCAGCCTCGCCGCCAACAAGCAGGACCCGCGCATCCTCAACTATCTCGGCTATTCGCACCGCCATTCCGGCCGCGTCACCGTCGGCCTCGGCTATTACGAGGAAGCGCTGCGCATCGACCCGAACTACACGCTGGTGCGCGAATATCTCGGCGAGGCGCACCTGCAGATCGGCGATCTTGCCGGCGCCCAGGAACAGCTCCGCGAAATCGAGAAGCGCACGGGCAAGGGATCTCGCGAATACGGCATGCTGTCGGAGCAGATCGATCATTTCATGAGGAGCTGATCCGACCCCCGGACGCTGCTCATACCGGCTGCGGCGATCGCAGCCGGTTTTTTGCTGTGCTCACATGCTGCTCCGAACTGGAATTTGGCATCACGGTACACGTGATGCGCTCCTTGACGTTAGGTCAGCCGCGCAATCGGGGGATGATTTTTCAAAATCCGACTTTTTGGACGTGAAAAACCCGCGAAGATTGCTATATCTTGCAAAGATTGTGGTGAGACGGTTCCGTTAGCGAGGCTGCCGGACCGTTTTCTTTTTGTACCATCGACAAGGTCGCTCCCGATTGCGGGGGCGGCGGCAGGAAAGGTCAGGCATTATGAACAAGGTCCCGATGACAGGCGAGGGGTTCGCGTCATTGAAGGAAGAACTGCGCTGGCGCCAGCAACAGGAGCGGCCGCGTATCATCGAGGCGATTTCCGAAGCGCGCTCGCATGGCGACCTCTCCGAAAATGCCGAATATCACGCGGCAAAAGAGGCACAGAGCCTCAATGAGGGCCGGGTCAACGAACTCGAGGACCTGATCGCGCGGGCCGAGGTGATCGACGTCACCAAGCTCAGCGGCGACAAGGTCAAGTTCGGTGCCACCGTGGTGCTGGTCGACGAGGATACCGAGGAGAAAAAGACCTACCAGATCGTCGGCGACCAGGAAGCCGACGTGAAGTCCGGCCGCATCTCGATCTCCTCGCCGATCGCGCGCGCCCTGATCGGCAAGGAAGTCGGCGACGCCATCGAGGTCAACGCACCGGGCGGCGCCAGGGGCTACGAGATCGTCCAGGTGCAATTCATTTAGAACCTTTTGATAATTCCACTCTGGCGGCCGAATAGTGCGGTTTTCTGCGCTTCCGGTGCTCACGTACTTTAAGTACGCTCCGCTCCGGTTCTCGAAAACCACGCTATTCGACTCGCCAGAGCGAATTCTAAAAAGGGTGCTATGCAGCGCCTTGTAATTTAAGCGCCAGCAACCTCTCTGCTTCCGCCATCACCGCCGGCGGCGTGACGCCGCGGCCAGGCGCGGCCAGCAGCGTCGATGCGAACGGCCCGCGCGGGCCGGTCAGGCCGGGCTCCGTCGCCAGGAATACAGCCACCGTAGGCACGCCGAAGGCGCTGGCGAGATGGGTCAGGCCGGTGTCGGCGCCGATGACCAGCGTCGAGCAGCCGATGACGGCGGCGATCTCGGCAAGCGGCGATCTGGGAACCACCACGGTTTGCGAAACGGCGCGGGCGATCGCTTCGGCAACCCCCTGTTCACGGTCGTTCGACCAGGTGGTGACCGGGGTCATCCCTCGTGCCACGAGAAGCCTGGCGATTTCGACCCAGTCCGCGACCGGCCATTTCTTGTCCTCGCGGCTGGTGCCGTGCAGCAGGAAGGCTGTCTTTTCGCCGACAAAAGTCGATTTTGCGGCTGGCGGCACGATGCCTGATTCGAGCCGGGAAAAATCCGGCTCGTAGCCGAGCGCCAGCCCGAACAGACGTCTCGTGCGCTCAATGGCATGCAGGCCGCGCGGCACGGCGTAGCGATGACCATAAAACAGGCTCGCCGAAGGCTCGCGGGCGCTCGAGCGGTCGAAGCCGGCGATCGGTGCTGCCGCCAGCCGCGCCACCAGCGCCGATTTCAGCAAGCCTTGTGCATCGAGGACGAGGTCGTAGCGGGACGCGCGCAAGGCGCTGCGCAGGCCGACCACTTCCCGCCATGTGCCGGGCTCGAGCAGCTTCCCGCGCCAGCGCCGGATCGCCACGCTGTGGATGGTTTGGATGGCTGGATGCAGCGCCGCGATGCCGGCAAAGGCCTCCTCCACGCACCAGTGGAAGGAAATATCCGGGCGGGCGCGGCGCGCGTCCTCCACTGCGGGAAAGGTGTGGATGACGTCGCCCATCGACGACGTCTTGACGATCAGCACCTTCATGCGGCGGCCGGCATTTCCAGCAGCCGCTCCGCCGCCGCCACGACGCGTTCGACCTCCAGCGTCTTCAGGCAGTTGAGATGACCGAGCGGGCAGATTTTTTTGTGGCAGGGCGAACAGGACAGGCCGAGCCAGACCAGTTCGCGACGCTCGGCGAGCGGCGGCGTGTTGTCGGGCGAGGTCGAGCCGTAGACGGCGACGACCGGCGTGCCGACGGCGGCGGCGACATGCATCAGTCCGCTGTCGTTGGAGACGGCGAGCCTCGCCGCGGCGATCAGGTCGATGGCATCCTCCAGCCGCGTCTGGCCGGCAAGGTCGGAGGCGCCCGGCGTCAGCGCCGCGATTTCAGCCGTCACCTCAGCGTCGTTCTTCGATCCGAACAGCGCGACGCCAAACCCTTTCGCCATCATCTCCCGGGCAAGGCCGGCATAGTGTTCGCTCGGCCAGCGCTTGGCCGGGCCGAATTCTGCGCCGGGCATGAGTGCCACGAATTTCCCCGCCGTCAGCCCGAAACGGCTGAGCAGTGCCGCCTGGCTGGCTTGATCGACGGCGAGCTTCGGCGGCTGGAAGGCGCCACCACGGGCAAGGCTGAAATAGGCCTGCGCGGTGCGCCGTTTCAGGCGATCGGGCAAGGGCACGATGTCGGTCAGCAGCCCGTAGCGCATTTCCTTGAGATGGCCGACACGGCGCGGAATGCCGGCAAAGAACGGGATCAGCGCCGACTTCCAGCTTCCCGGCAGGACAAAGGCCATGTCGTAGCGGCCGCGCAGCAGGCGGCCGAAGCGCCTTCGGACGCGGAATTCGAACGCGCCGGATTGCAGCGGCAGGTCGATCTGCTGGCGGATTTCGGGCATGCGCTTGACCAGCGGTGCTGCCCACGCCGGCGCCAGCACGTCGATGGCGGCGTTCGGATGAAGCTCCCTCAGCGCCTGGAACAGGCACTGCGCCATCACCATGTCGCCCACCCAGCGTGGGCCGATCACGAGGATCGTTGGGCTTTCAGCCATTCGACATAGTCTCTGACGCCGGTTTCCACTGTGCGGAACTGGCCATTGTAACCGGCTGCGCGCAAGCGGGACATATCAGCTTGCGTAAAGCTCTGGTAGCTGCCCTTGAGGTGGTCGGGAAACTCGATGAATTCGATCTGGCCCTTGCCGAGCGTATCGATCACCGTTTCGGCAATGGCGCGAAACGGCTGGGCGTTGCCGGTGCCGCAGTTGAAGATGCCGCTAGAACCGCGTTTCCACAGCCACAGATTGACGTCGGCGACATCGCCGACATGGATGAAGTCGCGGCTCTGCTCGCCGGGCCCGAAACCGCCATAGGCGCCGAACAGCTTGGGGTTTTCGCCGCGTTCGACCTGGTTGAACAAATGGAAGGCGACAGAGGCCATGGCGCCCTTATGCGCCTCGCGCGGTCCGTAGACGTTGAAATAACGCAGGCCCGCGACCGGCGAATGGTCGGTATCGAAAACGGTGCGGCGGACATAGTCGTCGAACAGCTTTTTCGAATAGGCATAGACGTTCAGCGGCCGCTCGCATTCCGGCTCCTCGCGAAACTCGGCGCCGCCGCCATAGACCGAAGCGGACGAGGCATAGAGGAAGGGTACGCGCAAGGCCAGGCAGGCGTGCAGCAGGTGCTTCGAATAGGTGTAGTTGACCTCCATCATGAACTTGCCGTTCCATTCGGTGGTGGTCGAGCAGGCACCCTGGTGGAAAACCGCCTCGATGCGGCCGAGGTCACCGGCCTCCATCCGCGCCAAAAAGTCGTCCTTGTCGAGATAGTCGGCGATCTCGAGATCGGCGAGATTGGCGATCTTGTGGCCGTCGGTGAGGTCGTCGACGACGAGAATGTCGCTGAAACCGTCGGCGTTGAGCGCGGCGACGATGTTGGAACCGATCATGCCGGCGCCGCCCGTGACGATGATCATTTTAGTACGCCCTGACTTGCCGTTGCTTGCCGATTCCGGCCCTTATAGGGGAGGCCGGCAGGCCTGTCGACAAAGCAGGTGGCGGGGCGGCCGGATGAGCGCCACAGTGCCGCCGCAAACGTCACGTTTCAGTCGGCCTGCCGGCCAACCGGCGACAGGAGCAAGGTAATGCCGTCAACCGAACTGCTTGTCGCCTTTTTCGCCACCACGGCGATCTTCGCCTATATCCCCGGCCCCGCCATGCTCTATGCCGCTGCGCAAACCATGGCGCGCGGCCGCTGGTCCGGCCTGATGGCGGCGCTCGGCATCCATTTTGGCGGCTACGTTCATGTCTTCGCCGCCGCTGTCGGCCTGTCGGTGCTGTTCCATGCCGTGCCGGTGCTTTACATGGCGGTCAAGCTGGTCGGTGCGCTGTATCTGATCTGGCTCGGTGTTTCGCTGCTTCGCGCCAAGGCGCAAGGCGACGTTGTCTTGCCGGGAATTCAGCCGAAATCCGCCCGCCGCGCCTTTTTCGAGAGCGTTGCCGTCGAGGTGCTCAACCCCAAGACGGCGATTTTCTTCATGGCGTTCCTGCCGCAATTCATCGATGCCTCGGCGGCGTTTCCGGTGTGGCTGCAGTTCGTCGTGCTTGGAACGATCGTCAATTTGATGTTCTCGTCGGCCGACATTGTTTGCGTGGTGCTGGCCGGCGCAGTGATCGCCAGGCTGCGGCAGTCGAGCCGGGCGCACCGCCTGATCCGGCGCGCCGGCGGTGCGGTGCTTGTCGGACTGGGCGTGCATGTCGCGTTGCAGAAAAGCTGACGCATTGCCTCGCCGCCGCGATCGGTCGAAGGCCTGCCGTTGCGTCGGCTCAAATTGCGGTATATCGGCATCGCCATGAACGGCCGGCCCTGCCAATCGAATTCCCCGTCACCGAAAATCGGCTCTCCCACGCGTTGACATGATCAAGCTGCCCTCTCCCGAACCACTTCACCGCGCCATTTCGCGCTTCGGCAGCGCCACCGTGCTGGTGGTCGGCGATTTCATCCGGGACCGTTTCGTCAACGGCGTGATCGAGCGCATTTCGCCGGAAGCGCCGATCCCCGTGCTGCACGGGCGCGGCGAAACGCTGGCGATGGGCGGCGCCGGCAATGTCGTCGCCAATATCGTTTCGCTCGGCGCTGCCGTCATACCGGTCTCGGTGATCGGCGTTGACGAGGCCGGCAAGAACCTCATGCGCATGCTCGGCGAATTTGGCGTCGACATCGGCGGGCTGGTGCAGGATGCCGATCGCATGACGTCGTCCAAAAGCCGCTTCAGCGCGCTCAACCAGCAGGTGCTGCGTTTCGACGAAGAGGAAATCAAGCCGCTGGGCGATGCCGAGCGCGCGACATTGGTCGGGCATTTTCGCGAAGCGCTGGCGCGCGCCGATATCGTCATCCTGTCCGACTATGGCAAGGGCGTGCTGCTCGACGGCGTCGCCGGCGAGCTGATCTCGATCTGCCGGCAAGCGGGCAAGCCGGTGCTGGTCGATCCGAAGGGTAGCGATTATGCGCGTTATGCCGGCGCGACGGCAATCACGCCCAACCGCAAGGAACTCGGCGAGGCGGTCGGCCGCGCAGTGTTTGCCGATGACGAGATCGAGGCGGCGGCGCGCCAGCTGATTTCGGCGCACGGTTTCGCTTTCGTCGTCGCGACGCGCAGCGAAAAGGGCATGAGTGTCGTCGGTGCGGACGACGCCCGCCATATCGCCACGCAGGCGCGCGAAGTGTTCGACGTTTCGGGCGCCGGCGACACGGTAATCGCGACCTTCGCGCTGGCTCTTGCAGCAGGGGCTGATCGTGTCATGGCCGGATCGATCGCCAACGCCGCCGGCGGCGTCGTCGTCGGCAAGCGCGGCACCGCGCGGCTGACGATCGAGGAACTCACCGGTGCGCTGTTTCGCTCGCATGGTCCGGTCGCCCACAAGGACGCGATCCTCGATGCCGCCGCCGCGGCGCGGCTGGCGGCTGCGTGGAAGGACGAGGGCTTGAGCGTCGGCTTCACCAATGGCTGTTTCGACATCCTGCATGCCGGCCATGTCAGCCTGTTGCATGCGGCGCGCAGCCAGTGCGACCGGCTGGTGCTCGGTCTCAACAGCGATGCCTCGGTGCGCCGGCTGAAAGGGCCGGGACGCCCGGTCAACGACCAGCATGACCGGGCCTGCGTGCTGGCAGCACTTGCCTCGGTCGACGCCGTCGTCATCTTCGAGGAGGATACGCCGCTTTCACTGATCGAGGCGCTGAGCCCCGACATACTGGTCAAGGGCGCCGACTATACGGTCGATCAGGTGGTTGGCGCCGATGTCGTGCAGAAGGCCGGCGGGCGCGTCGTGCTGGTCGATCTCGTCGCCGGCAAGAGCACGACCGGCACCATCGGCAGATTGCGCGCCGGGAACTGAGGGTTTCATGTCCGAACTGAACGATTACCTGGCCCGCTCGGCGGCCGCGATTTCGGCGATGGTCGAGCGCGACCTGACCAGCGAGATGGAGCGGGCGGTCAGCGCGGTCGTCGCCGCGCTTTCGCAGGGCAAGGCCCTGCTGATCGCAGGCAATGGCGGCTCGGCCAGCGACGCCATCCATATCGCCGGCGAGCTGGTCGGCCGCTTCCTCAGGGAGCGCAAGGCTTACAACGTCATCGCGCTGCCGGCCAACGCGGCGGTGCTGACCGCCTGGGGCAACGATTACGGCTTCGACACGGTGTTTGCGCGCCAGGTTGAGGCGCATGGTTCGGCAGGCGCCGTGCTGCTCGCCATCTCGACCAGCGGCAATTCGCCAAGCATCCTCGCCGCCGCCCAGCAAGCGCGCATGATGGGCATGACGGTGGTCAGCCTGACCGGCGACACCGGCGGCAAGCTGAAGCCGCTCTCCGACATCCTGCTCAACGTACCCTCGACCTCGACGCCGATCATCCAGCAGGGGCATTTGTGCCTCTACCACCATCTCTGCGAAATGGTCGAAACGCGCCTCTGCGACGCAGGGTGATTGCGCCAGGCCGGTAGAGGCCGTCTGTCAACGGGGAGAGGTAGCCGCAACGCTGGCGACCCCTCTCCCCGTCCTTCACGGGGAGGGTAAGGGTGAGGGCAGCGCCAGTCTGTAGCGATTATTATTTGACGCATAGCCACATTTTGTTCTTGCTTTGTGCCGGCAGCTATGCTACTAATTCAACTACGGTGATGATTCTCACCGACGATCCGCCCGCCGAGGCGGGTTTTTTGTTTCCGGGTTTTGTTTCTCGGGCGCTTTGCCTCAAGCCGAAAACGCCACTAGCCCTTCGTCCTTGACCCGGCGGATGGTCAGCGCGGTTCTCACCGTATCGACATTGGGGGCCGAGGCCAGTTCCTCGATGACGAAGGTCTGGAAGGTGCCGAGATCGCTCGCCACGCAATGCAGCAGGAAATCGGATTCCCCCGACACCATCCAGGCATCGCGCACGATCGGCCAGCCGCGGGTGCGCTCGGCGAAGGTCTTGAGCTCGGCGTCGGCCTGGTGATGCAGGCCGATCAGGCAGAAGGCGACGACGTCGAGGCCGAGTGCCGGAGCGTTGAGCAGGGCACGGTAGCCGCGGATGATGCCGGCCTCTTCCAGCCGCCGGACGCGGCGCAGGCACGGCGGCGCCGAAATGCCGACCCGGCTCGACAGTTCGACATTGGTCATGCGTCCGTCCTGCTGAAGCTCGCGCAGGATCTTCCAGTCGATGGCATCGAGATCGGCCTTGATCGGCATGGCGGCTTCCGTGGTGACGCGAAAGAATCTTTCGCGACTTTGTAGTTAAACGACTTTGCTGTCTATTCCATCCGCTGGATCGAGGATTTTCGCATCATCTTGCTGCGGTTGCTTGTCGCCGTCGCCGGCGCCGAAGCTTTCCGGGGACGAACGGCAACTTGCCTTGCTGGCGTCGCAGGCAACACTTACATTACGCGCAACAATCGACGAGAGTTCATGCCACAATCCATGGCTGCTCCCCGCAGAGGCTTTTCATGATCACCAAGCACGCGCCTGTTCTCATCATCGGCTCCGGCCCCGCCGGCTATACGGCGGCAATCTATGCCGCCCGCGCCATGCTCAAGCCAATGCTGGTCGCCGGCCTGCAGCAGGGCGGGCAACTGATGATCACCACCGACGTCGAAAACTATCCGGGCTTCTCCGAACCGATCCAGGGTCCATGGCTGATGAGCGAGATGCTCAGGCAGGCCGAGCATGTCGGCACCGACATCGTCAACGACATCATCACCGAGGTCGACCTCAACGTGCGGCCGTTCCGCGCCAAGGGCGATTCCGGCACGATCTATACCGCCGACGCGCTGATCATCGCCACCGGCGCGCAGGCGAAATGGCTGGGCATCCCGAGCGAACAGACCTTCATGGGTTTTGGCGTCTCCGCCTGCGCCACCTGCGACGGCTTCTTCTATCGCGGCAAGGATGTCGCGGTGATCGGCGGCGGCAATTCGGCTGTGGAGGAAGCGCTCTATCTCTCCAACCTGGCCAAGAGCGTCACCGTTATCCACAGGCGCAGCGATTTCCGCGCCGAGCGCATCCTGCGCGAGCGGCTGCTGCAGAAAGACAATGTCCGCATCATCTGGGACACGGTGGTCGACGAGATCACCGGCAGGCCCGGCAAGGCGCCGCTGCCGCCGTCGGTCGAAGGGCTGAGGCTGCGCAACGTGGTGACCGGGCAGGAGATGCATCTGGTGGTCGACGGCGTGTTCGTGGCGATCGGCCACGCGCCGGCGGTCGAGCTGTTTGCCGGCAAGCTGAAGCAGAAGCCGAACGGCTATCTGTGGACGGCGCCGGATTCGACCCGCACCGATATGCCGGGTGTGTTTGCCGCCGGCGACGTGACCGACGACATCTACCGCCAGGCGGTGACGGCGGCCGGCCTCGGCTGCATGGCCGCGCTCGAGGCGGAAAAATATCTGGCAGGGATCGAGGTTCACCGCGAAGCGGCGGAGTGATTGTTCGACAAGCGGCTGAGACAAGCCGCGCAAAAGCCTGATTTTTCATTCAGACGCCAAAACAGGCGGACGCCAGAAAACAGGACGAGGGGAAATCATGGCGTTGGATTGGGACAAGCTACGCGTGTTTCACGCCGCAGCGGAAGCGGGGTCGTTCACCCATGCCGCGGAAACACTGCATTTGTCGCAATCGGCGATCTCGCGGCAGGTCAGCGCGCTCGAGCATGACGTCGGCGTGCCGCTGTTCAATCGCCATGCCCGCGGCCTGGTGCTGACCGAGCAGGGCGAGATGCTGTTCCGCACGGCACACGACGTGCTGATGAAGCTCGAAACCATCAAATCGCGACTGACCGAAACCAAGGACCGGCCCTCCGGCGTGCTCAGGGTGACGACCACGGTCGGCCTCGGCGCCGGCTGGCTGACCGAGCGCGTGCAGGAATTCATCGAGCTCTATCCCGAGGTCAGCCTGCAGCTCATCCTGGCCAATGAGGAGCTCGATCTCACCATGCGCCAGGCCGACTGCGCCATCAGGCTGCGCCAGCCGCAGCAGCCGGACCTCATCCAGCGCCGCCTGTTCACCGTGCATTTCCATCTCTACGCGGCGCCCTCCTATGTGAATAAATACGGCAAGCCGAATTCGATCGCCGAGCTGAAGGCCCATCGCATCGTCACCTTCGGCGTGCCGGTGCCGGCGCATCTGTCGGAACTGAACTGGCTGGAGACGGTCGGCGATTTCGAAGGTGGGCAAAGGGTGCCGACGCTGCAGATCAACGACATCCTGTCGATCAAGCGAGCGGTGCAGGGCGGCGCCGGCATCGCCATGCTGCCGGATTATGTGGTCAGCAAGGATTCCGGGCTGGTGCAGTTGTTGCCCGAAACCGAAGTGCCGTCCTTCGATACCTATTTCGCCTATCCCGACGCGATGAAGAACCAGGCGAAGCTGCATGTCTTCCGCGATTTCATCATCGCCAAGGCGCGCAGCTGGTCGTTTTAGTTACCAGTGCCGCTCGTCGACTTCTGAGCAACGTCGGGCGATGGCGAAGGCTTCGGCGAATTCGTCCTTCTTCCCGTCACTATACGTGGAGAAGATGGCGGCAGCCAGAGAAGGGGCAGCGCCAGCCTTCGTCGCACTTGCCCTTCGATGGGCAGTCCTGAGGCCCCCCATCGCCCTGCCGGGCACTTCTCCCCGTATGGTGACGGGGAGAAAGGAGCTGTCTCACCGGTTTCGCCAATTGTCGGCGTCCAGAAATTAGCCGCGCCAAGGCGTCAGCCGGGGCAGCCAGCCTGGTACGGCCCGGCGGTAGGCTTCGTATTCGGCGCCGTAGCGGCGGGCAAGTGTCGGTTCCTCATATAGTTTTACGAAGGAGATCATGGCGGCCGCGGCGATGACTAGATAGGCGGCGACCGTCCCGCTCGAAAACAGCAGTGCCTGGCCGAGGACGATCGACAGCACGGCGACGTACATCGGGTTGCGGACATGGCGATAGATGCCGCCGACGACCAGCCTCTCGGTCGGCGCTACCGGGGCTGGCGTACCCAGGCCCTCCAGGGCAAAACGGGCAAATGCGTGCAGCAGCACGATTGTGCCGGCGACAATCAGCAGCCAGCCCACAGGAACGAAACCGGGCAGTCTCGACCAGGGCAGGCGATAGCGGTCGGTCAGCAGCCAAGGCAGCAGTCCGGCGACCACGCCGGGCGCTGCCGCAAGGAAGATGACGCTGCCGGCGATCGCCGAAGTGGCTCGCATATAGCTCTCCTTACGGGCGCGGCCTTGAACGGTCTCCTGCAAAGCGCTTCAGGTCTTGTCCGGCATGTAACCCAAACCGCTACACCCGCAGGTCAAGCTCGATGGCGGGCTTTTTGGGCGGCATGCACCAGCAAGGTCTGGCTGCCGAAAAAACAAACGCGTGCTGCACGATTCCACGTCATCCTGCGTTTTTCGACTTTCCGAGCAGGAATCGCTGCTGATTCGCGGCTGCGGATCGATTTTTGCCTTGCCGCAGGCTGTATTTCAGTGATTCAACTGGTCCTATTGCGCTTCGGGACGGATTAGACCACAGCCGGCGCCTTTTTGCATGTGAGTGTTGCAAAATAGATGCTTGTTTCTTGGGCATGAAGAGCACATATATAGATCATCTCCTGAGCGCGTTCTCCTCCCATTAGCGCTCTCGAGTGTTCCCCTCTGGAGGTTAGCCTTAACAGGCACTTCCAATCAAACTCAGCCGGGTCTTCATTGATCCGGCTTTTTTGTTGCCCGAAACCAACACATCGCCGGAAAATCGGCCGGAACTGGCGCGTAACAGTGACATGTAACCTCGGGTAACATGCGTTGGCACGCCAAATCGGGTAAGCAGAGCATAGGACGCGGTGTGGCTCGTCCGGGGGATGGGGGCATCACTCGGACGACCCGGGCTCAGGCAGCTACCGCGTCCGAACCATCCTCCGCCGCCAGACACCGGCGGCAAGCATGCGGCGGACCTGCCGTTTCGCCTCCCACGAAGACGGTCCGCAACGAAACGGCGCCCGAATGATCCGGGCGCCGTTTCCTTGTGTGCATCCTTGTGCTCTGGCCGCCGCAAGCTGCTGTTCAGGCGGCCTTGCCGTTGGCGTTCAGCGCTTCGTCGGCCAACCGCCCGGTGAGTTCGGCCATGTGGTCGAAGACGGCCCGATAGCTGGCGACACCAGCCGTGGCCGAGCGCAGCTCGATGATGAGGTCGCCGATCTCGGCCTGCGGCATGGTCGCCTCAACCACGTCCCATCCCGGCCAGTCGGGCCGCGCGTCGTAGCCGAGGATCTGGCCGCGCCGCTGCGGGATCAGAGCGATGATCTTCGACGTCGCATCCGACGGCGTGACGATCTCGACCTTCATCACCGGTTCGAGCAGCACCGGCGAGCAGGCGGCCATGCCTTCCTTCATCGCCAGCTTCGCCGCCATCTGGAAGGCCATGTCGGAGGAATCCACCGCATGGTAGGAGCCGTCGGAAAGGTTGACGGCAACATCGACGACCGGAAAGCCGAGCGGGCCGGATTTCAGGTAATCGCGCACGCCGGTCTCGACCGACTGGATGTACGTCTTCGGCACGACGCCGCCGGTGATCGTATCGGTGAACTGGAAACCGGACCCGCGCGGCAGCGGCTTGATCTCCAGCACGACGTCGCCGAACTGGCCGTGGCCGCCCGACTGTTTCTTGTGGCGGCCGCGCTGCTGCGTCGCTTTTCGGATAGTCTCCCGATACGGCACGGCCGGCACATGGCCTTCGACCGGGATCTGGTTCTTGCCTTCCAGCCGCTCGCGCACGACGCGCAGATGCATCTCGCCATGACCGGACAGTACGGTTTCGGCTGAATCCTGGTTGTGATGCAGACTGAGCGAGGGATCTTCCTCGGCCAGGCGCTGGATGGCCGCCGACATCTTGACCTCGTCCTTGCGCTCTTTCGGCCGCAGCGCGAAGGCGAAGACCGGTTGCGGCGGCGCCAGCGTAACCAGAGGCTTGATGCCGCCCTTGGTCGAGCTCAGCGTCTGGCCGGTCCTGACGGCGTCCAGCTTGCCGAGCGCCACCGTGTCGCCGGCCTTGGCCGAAGTCAGCTTGACCTGGTCCTTGCCGAGCATCTTGTAGATGCCGGAGACCTTTGCCGTCTCGCCGCTGGGAAGGAACAGCTCGGCGGCGTCGGCGACCTGACCGGACAGGATGCGCGAGACCGACAGCTTGCCGCCATGCGCGGTGTGGATGGTCTTCATCACCTGGACCACGGTGGCATTGCCGTCGGGAGCGCCGAGACGCTGGCGCGTCGCCGCGATATCGGGTGCGTCGTGACGGATCGCCTTCAACAGGCGCAGCACACCGTTGCCCTTCTCGGCGGTGCCGATCAGCACCGGCGTCACCGTGCCGTCGCGCAGATCCGCGGCGAGGTCATCGAAGATCGCGTCCTTTGGCGGTTCGATCTCGTCCAGCAATTGCTCCATCAGGCGGTCGTCATGGTCGGCGAGCGTCTCCAGCATGGAAAAGCGCGCCTCGAGCTCGCGCGCCTTGTCGTCGCTCGGGATCTGGGCGACCTCGCTCTCGGCATATTCGCGATAGATGTAGGCACGCTCCAGAGCGAGGTCGATCGAGCCGATGACGACGCCGTCCTTGCGCAGCGGGATCTGGCGCAGCAGCAATGGCACCGTGCTTGCCGGCTGCAGCATCTTCAGCGTGTCGCGCACGCCTGATATCGCCTTGTCGACCTTGTTCAGGAACAGCATACGCGGCACGCCGAGATCGTCGAGCTTGCGCATGATCAGCTGCAGGGCAGGGATCTTCTTCTCGTCAGCCTCGGCGACGACCACGGCGACGTCGCAGGCAGCCAGCACCGGCTCGGCTTCGAAGGAGAATTCGATGGAGCCGGGACAATCGACGAAGGTGAACGGCTCGCCCATGAAATCGGTTGTGGCGAAGGTCGCCTCGACGCTCATGCCGTGAGCGCGCGCTTCCGGCGAATGATCGGAAACGGTATTTCCGGACGAAACGGGATTCTGGCGGGGAATGGCGCCTGTACGGGCGAGTATGGCTTCGAGAAGTGTCGTCTTACCGCTTGCAAAGGGACCGACTATGGCAATGCATTTCGGTCCCGTGCGTCGTCCTCCGGCGCGAGTACCCATGGCTGACCTCCACTCAGGCGTTTCCCTGTGAGCGGCGGCCGGCCTGTCGGCCGTCGCGGGCGAGGCTTTTTTCAATTTGCCACCTACCCAAAGGGCATCGTCCCACGGGCAGGCCGGGAGGGCAAGGGATTTGAGGTTGAAGGGATTTGAAGTTGGGGCCGGTTCAGCCGGTGCCGGTTCGGCGCGACGCCAGTGGCGTTGCCTCAATGCGCTGCACTGACACCGTCTCCGCAAAGCGCGCGAGCAACGGATTGAACAGGTCCGCACGCTCCCAGAAAGGCGCATGCCCGGCACCGGGAATGATGTGGCAATGCTCCCACAGCGAGCCGTAGGCGAGCGTTTCAAAATAACCGAGCCGGACGAACGGATCGTTCTCGCCATTGACGATAGCGACCGGAAACGCGGCTTGCTCGACCACCTGTCTCTGGTCGGCGCCCTTGCCGGTGAGCATGCCGCGCGTCACCGCGGCGCGCAGCCGGCCGTCGGTACGCAGGATGGTTTTGCGAAAGGACGGGTCGGCGGTGTCTCCGAAGCAGAGCGTTTCGAAGCGCTCGGCATCGCGTTCGGAATACGTCTTTTTGGACGCCAGCAGCATGTCCCAATGCGCATGGAAGCCGCGCAGCATGCCGAAAGGACCCTTCGATACCGGCGGCGCGCCGGTCAGCATCAGCCCGCCGACGGCGCGGTGAAAACTCGCGAGCTCGATTGCCACGTGCCCGCCAAGAGACCAGCCGAAGACAACGGCGCGACCGATGCCCAAGGCATCGAGGAGCTGAGCCGCCGATTGGGCAAGGCCGGCGATGGTGTAGTCCGTCGCCGGATCGCGGGCGTCCGACGATTCGCCATGGCCGGGCAGGTCGAAAGCAATCAGCCGATGGGCGGCGGCCAACGGGCTGTCGAACTGGCGGGCGAATACGGTGCGCGAACTGCCCGAGCCGTGGATCAGGACAAGCGGGATGCCGGGTCCCGACGACTGGCTGAGGCGCAAATCCGCTTGCGGCGTGCGGATCGTGCGGTGGGAAACGGCCATATCCGGTTGGACCTTCGAATTGTCTCGAGGTCAACATCGCATGCTGAGGTCACCATGTTGTTTAGAACGGTGGTTAAGAAATGATTTCTCGGTTTCTGCCGGCTATGATGGCCGAATCCACCACAGCTAACCCCCGGAGCCTGATGATGGAATCCACGCTCGACCTTCTCCTCTCGATCAGCAGCATCGCGACGCTCGGCCAATATGCCTGGTCGATGCGCGGGCATTTCCAGTCGCCGAGCATGTCTCAAGGCGCCATGATCATTTCGGCCGTCGTGGTCGGCACGGCGCTGTTCTTTCTGGCGCTGCTGTGGATCGAGCGGCAACCGGTTGCAGCGAAGATCGGCGGGTTTGCCGTCGAACTGGCAAGCTCGGCGCTGTTCTGGTGGGCGATCTCGGTTTCGCGCAAGGCGCGGCTGCGTTTCGCGTTTGATCCGGACAATCCCGACAGCCTGGTGACCGAAGGCCCTTATAGCCATGTCCGTCATCCGTTCTACACATCCTACATCATCTTCTGGATCGGATGGGGTATCGCGACCTGGTCGGTGTGGGCGGTCGTGCCGGTCGCCGGCATCGTTGCGATCTATGTGATCGCGGCCTTGGACGAAGAGCGAAAATTTTCACGTACAAGGTTGGCCGGTGCCTACCAGGCCTATAGCGGACGTGCCGGCCTGTTCTGGCCGCGTTTTGCCGGCAGCCGGCAGGAGATGCAGCCGGCATCGGACGAAAGTGGTAGTCTCTAAGACACTGGATTGGATCGAGGATTTGCGACGATGAAGATTATTGGCTGTGGCAGCGTGCCGACGATTGTTGCGCCGGAAAAATACTTCACTGGCCGGGTTTTGCAGACGCCGATCATCGAGAAGGAGGCACCGGCGCGGCTACGCGCCACACTGGTCAGTTTCGAGCCCGGCGCCCGGACCCACTGGCATACGCATCCGCTCGGCCAGACGCTCTACGTCACGTCCGGTGCCGGTCTCGCGCAAAGCTGGGGCGGGCCGATCCAGGAGATCAGGGCCGGCGACGTCGTCTCCTTTGCGCCCGGCGAAAAGCACTGGCACGGCGCCGCGCCGAAATCGGCGATGACGCACATCGCCATGCAGGAGGCGCTGGAGGGCGTGCATGCCGACTGGCTGGAGAAGGTCAGCGACGAGCAGTATGGCGGCTGAAACGTCTCAGACCAGCGCGGCGGTGAAGCGCTGGATGCGCGTGCAGGCCTCTTCGAGCAGAGCCTCCGACGTGGCGTAGGAGATGCGGAAGTTCGGGCCGAGGCCAAAGGCCGAGCCGAAAACAACCGCCACGCCCTCGGCCTCGAGCAGTTCCGAGCAAAAGGTTTCGTCGCTGTCGATCACCTTGCCGCTCTTGGTCGTCTTGCCGATCAGCTGGGCACAGGAGGGATAGACGTAGAACGCACCCTCCGGCGATGGGCAGGTGATGCCGCGCGCCTGGTTGAGCATCGAGACGACGAGATCGCGCCGGCCCTGGAAGATCGCCTTGTTCTTCGGGATGAAATCCTGCGGCCCGTTCAGCGCTTCGACCGCCGCCCATTGGGCGATGGTGCAGGCGCCGGAGGTCTGCTGGCCCTGGATCATGTCCATCGCCTTGATCAGCGGCACCGGGCCTGCCGCATAGCCGATGCGCCAGCCGGTCATGGCATAGGCTTTCGACACGCCGTTCATGGTCAGCGTGCGCTCATAGAGCTTAGGCTCGACCTCGGCGATGGTCTTGAAGACGAAGTCGCCATAGGTCAGGTGCTCGTACATGTCGTCGGTCAGCACCCAGACATGGGGATGCTTCAACAGTACGTCGGCCAGGCTCTTGAGCTCCGCTTCGGTGTAGGCGGCGCCCGAAGGGTTCGACGGCGAGTTCATCAACAGCCATTTGGTGCGCGGCGCGATCGCCTTTTCCAGCACGGCCGCCGTCAGCTTGAAGCCGTTGTCGATCGAGGTGTCGGCAAAGGTCGAGGTGCCGCCGCAGATCGCCACCATTTCGGGATAGCTCACCCAGTAAGGCCGCGGGATGATCACCTCGTCGCCGGGATTCAGCGTCGCCATGAAGGCGTTGAACAGGATCTGCTTGCCGCCGGTGCCGACGATGGTCTGCTCCGGTCGATAGTCGAGATTGTTCTCGCGCTTGAATTTTTTCGCGATCGCCTCGCGCAGCGGCACGATGCCGGATACCGGCGGGTATTTCGTCTCGCCGCGGCGGATGGCCTCGATCGCGGCGTTCTTGATGTTGTCGGGGGTGTCGAAGTCCGGCTCGCCGGCGCCCAGCCCGATCACGTCGCGGCCGGCGTTTTTCAGCTCGCGCGCCTTCTGCGTCACCGCGATGGTCGCGGAAGGCTTTACGCGGGAAAGGGCGTCGGCAAGAAAGGCCATGACAGATATCTCCAGGAAGGACCGGCGCGGCGAACGCGCCGCGGCGCCTCTCATGTCGCATCATCTGGTCAAGCGCAAGCCCAGCGCAGGCATTGTCGAATGAGCCAGCGCGCAATGCTGGCAACAATAAATTCATCAACGATCAGTAAAAGCTTGAACGGCAGGGACCGTAGCCGGTCCGCCAGTCTCGCATAGCGAGGAACCGTGACGCGCAGCATCGAGCTTGCCCATATCATCCGCCACGATGACGGCACCGCCAGCGGTGTCTGGGGGCTCTATACGCTGCAAAGCGCGTTCCAGCCGATCTTCGCCTTCAACAGGGGCAAGCTGTCCGTCGTCGCGTTCGAGGGGCTGATCCGGCCGTTCCGTGACGGCGAGCCGCAGCCGCCAATGAGTTTCTTCAACAGCTGTCCGGCGGTCGACCGCCTGCATATCGAGGCGCTGACACGAACGCTGCACCTTCTGAACGCCGGCGCCTGCCTGCCGCGAGACGCCTCCATCTTCATCAATTTCGATCCATCGGTGTTCACCGACCGCAGCATCGCCGACAAGGCGCTGCGCGACATGCGGCTGGTGCTGCACGAGGCCGACATCGATCCGCGCCGCGTCGTCTGCGAGGTCACGGAGCAGAAATCGGCGTCGCAGGAAACGCTCTACAATTTCGTCGAGGCGCTCAGGGGCAATGGTTTGCGCATTGCGGTCGACGATTACGGCGCCGACGAATCCGACATCAATCGCATCAAGGAACTCAGGCCAGACATCGTCAAGTTCGACGCCGACTGGATCATGACGCTGATGGAGTCCGGTGCCGGCTTCGCGTTGCTGACCGCCATGGTGACAAGCTTCGAAGAGCAAGGCATCCGTACGGTATTCGAGGGCATCGAGACGGGCTGGCAGCTCGAGCTTGCCGAAAAGTCGGGCGCCTCGATGGTGCAAGGCTATGTGCTGGCGCGCCCCGAGCTTGCGCCGACCAGCTTCCACGTCTTCGACAAGAGCGGGCAGGCGGCCGCGGTGCCGGCCGATCCGGAGAAGGTCTCTGCGGCCGTTTCGCCATCGCGGCGGCCGATGCGGGCCTTTGGCCGCAGGGTGACATCGTGACCGGGCGGGCCGACATGCGGCGCAAGGTCGGCGAGGCGATCTTTGCCGACGAGGTCGGCATCGAATATGGCATCTACGGCGCATTCCGGCTGAGGAGCGCCTACCAGCCGGTCTTCGCGCCGCGCGGCAGGTTTCTCGCCGCCGTCGCGGTCGAGGGACTGATCGAGCCGCATCGTGCAGGCAGGCCGGTGGCGCCGCAAATCTTCTTCGAAGGCGTGCCGGCAGCGGATCGGCTGTTTGTCGAAACCATGTGCCGGGTGCTGCATTTGCGCAACTTCCGCAACATCGGCGTCGACGGGCTCGACCTGTTCTTCAACTACAATCCGCTGATCAACGATGACCCCGCACGGGCGCTGGCCGAAATCAGGCTGATGACCAGGCATCTGGCGGAATTCGGCCTGCATCCCGGCATGCTGGTCTGCGAGATCACCGAGCAGGCGGCCGGCGACAAGGTGCTTGTCAGCCTGGCGCGCGAGATGCGGCGCGACGGCGTCCGCATCGCCATCGACGATTTCGGTACCGGGCATTCGACGGAAGAAAGGGTCGCCCTCGTGCAGCCCGACATCGTCAAGATCGACGGCACCTGGTTCGCCGAATTCTGCCGCCATGCCGCAGCCGAGCGGTTTTTCCGGCCGCTGGTTTCGACGCTGCACGACCGTGGCGCCAAGGTGCTGGTCGAAGGCATCGAGAACGCCACGCATCTGCGCGTCGCGCTGGATGGCGGCGTCGACCTGCTGCAGGGCTTTTACCTTGCCCGGCCCGCGCGGGCCGGAACGCTGTTCGACGAGGAGCCGCTGTCGATCGACAGGCTGCTTGGCAGGGATAGCAACGTCATCCCCTTGTTCGGCTAGGATATGCCGATATTCAAGTGATGCCGGCCTGCGAACGGGGGCCCCGCGCTTCCGGTGCTCAAGTACCCAAAAAGTACGCTCCGCTCCGGTTCTCGGAACCCGCCCTTCTCGGCTCGGCATGACTTGAATCTCGACATATCCTGAAATGCATCAGCGGCGCTGATGGTTACGCCAAAACAAATCACTGGATGAAGCCGCCGCTGCCGCGATAGAGGCTGGATCAAGCCTTGAGACGGGTAGTTGCGAGCAAGGGGAGCATCGATGATACTCTACGGAATGATCGACAGCGGCAATTGCTACAAGCCGCGCCTGTTGATGGCCAAGCTCGGCATCGCCTTCACCAATGTCGAGGTCAGCTCGCACACCGGCGACACGCGCAAGCCCGACTATGTCGCGAAAAACCCGAACGCCATGGTGCCGCTGCTCGAACTCGACGACGGCCGGCGGCTGGCCGAATCCAATGCCATTCTGCTTTACCTCGCCGAAGGCACCCGGTTCCTGCCGGCGGACAGATACGAACGCGCGCTGGCCTATCAGTGGCTGTTCTTCGAGCAATACAGCCATGAGCCCTATATCGCCGTGCGCAGGGCGCTGCTGACCTTTCCTGAAAGAGCCAAGGATGCGACACCCGAGCAGCTGGCGGTGACGCTGGAGCGCGGCAATAAGGCGCTTGGCGTCATGGACAAGCACCTGGCCGGGAGCAGCTTCTTCGCCGGCAATGCGCTCAGCGTCGCCGACATCGCGCTCTATGCCTATACGCATACGGCCGAGACGGGCGGGTTTCAGCTCGACGCCTATCCGGCGGTTGCCGCCTGGCTGAAAAGGGTCGAGGCCGATCCGGGGCACGTGCCGCTGGAGTGGCTGCCTTAGTTCTGTCCTCACGCTTGTCGCCGCTTCGCGGCTCGCTCCGGACGTTGGGCTTGTGGCCTTCGGCCAGTGGCGTGAATGCTCGCACGCCTTTGCTCAACGACGGCAGTTTTGCGTAAGCCTCCCAAAACGAGGGAGTGGCAAAATGATTCACAGAGGCCGGGTCCGGCCGGCGCGATGATCAGCCAAGGCCTGCTAAGCAAGCTTGTCCAGCCTGCCGCCCTTGGCGTCGGCTTCGATCTGCCGGTCCCACATGTCGGCCTGCAGCGCCTCGAACCATGCGGCAAACGCTCTCAGCTCTTCGGGACTTAGTTCGGCAACGGATTTCTCAATCTGTTCAAGCTTGCTCATGAATTAATAGTACCACATTGGGCCAAAAACACCACGAAGTGGGACTATAGGCCCAAGGCAGCGGTTCACTGGAATCCAGACAGCAAAAAGGCGGGACAAAATCCCGCCTTCCCATGCTTGGTAGCCTGATCGGGAGCGTTTTGGCCGGGCCGGCAGCAATCTGCTGCTTCGGCTTGTCGGGGTCGTTCGCTCCGGCGCGCTTCTCGCGCGACCGCCAGTACATCCGTGACTTGCCGCGCGCCCCGGGCTATCGCCCGGCGCGCGCCATTCGCAAAATCAGGCTGCCTTGCTCAGAGATCCAGCGGACGACTTGCCAGTGCGGCGGTCCTGCTCGATCTCGAAGTTGATCTTCTGGCCTTCGACCAGGGTCGACAGTCCAGCACGCTCGACTGCGGAGATGTGGACGAAAACGTCCGCGCCGCCGCTGTCAGGCTGAATGAAGCCGAAACCCTTGGTGGAATTAAACCACTTGACCGTACCTGTTGCCATTTCGATAGCCCTTTACGTTTGCTTTAGTTTGACTGGACCGAAACCCAGCCGGTTTGTATCGAGATTTTGGAGATAGAACGTCAGCAAACGCGAATATCGCGAGGCCCGGATCGATCGGCCGAAATATCAATGGACGGCATATAGTATGCCTTCGCGCAAAAAACAAGACGGGGCGGAAAATGGCGCGGCGGCAACGCTGCCCAACGGCCGCCCCAATCGCGTGAGAGCGTCGTCGTTGCGCGCCTGACGCGGGAGGATCGCGCCGGCTTCGGGCGCGACCGGGTTTTGGGGAGAGGGACATGAAAATCGTTCTGCTTGCCGCTTGCCTGACGCTGGTGGCCGCCGAGGCGCAGGCGGTCTCGCGCTACGACCCGACCCGCATGAGCTGCGGCAAGGTGCAGGCGACGATCGCGCGCGAGGGCGCGGTCATCCTGCGCTACAGATCGGCGCGCGTGCCAGGCCTGGCGCTCTACGACCGCTATGTGCGGAGCCAGCAGTTCTGCGACATCGGCGAGGTCAGGGCGCGGGCCTCGGTGCCGAGCGCCGATACGAATTCGTGCACCGTCTACAAGTGCAAGCGGGTGGAGATCGACCGGCGCTTCCGCCGGCGCCTGCTTCCGGATTAGGCTGGTCGAGATGGTGCGCGGCGGTGCCGGCCTCACCTGAATATCAGCACACCTAAAACCCGAACGACACCTGCGCCGGCGGCGGCGGACCGACGCGTACGCCTTCCATTGCCAGCATCTTTTCCTTGGTAGCCGAGCCGCCGGGGGCGGAAAAGCCGCCGATCTTGCCGCCGGCGGCAAGGATGCGATGGCAAGGGATGACCAGCGGCACCGGGTTGGCGCCGAGCGCCGCGCCCGTCTCACGCGCCAGCCCGGCGTGGCCGGCGCGTTTGGCCAGTTCGCCATAGGTGGTGGTTTCGCCGAAGGCGAGCTTTCGCGCCGCGTCATAGATCGCCAGGCGGAACTCGTCGACGCCGCTGAGATCGACCGGCACGCCGGAGAAATCGATATCCTCGCCGGCGGCATAGGCCTTGATCGACGCGATCAGCTCGGCAACCCATTGCGGCTCGGGCTTCGCTGCTTGGTCGACGGTTGCCGCACGGCGCAGCAGCCGGCGCTCTACCGCGTCGCGGTTGCGCTGCGGCAGGCAGAGCCGGGTTAGCCCGGCTTCGCTCCAGGCGATACCCATGTAGCCGAGCACGGTTTCGAAGACCGCGTGGCCGGCGGTGGCATGAGAGGCGTCCATGGCGTGCTCCTTTCCGGAATCCTTCGAAGTACAAATCCAGAACAATATTGCATTTCCCGGCCCGGCTCGCCACCCGAAAACCACCGGCTACCGCGGATTGCCCGGGGAAAGATGCTGGTGTAAGGACTTTCTTAACACCCGACGAACCGGATCCGAGCGCCGCTTGCCAGCAAAATTCCTCTTTCCCGTCGTAGCGGCGGTGTTGGCCGTGGCCGCTCTCAGTGGCTGCACCTCGACTTCGCCGGCGACCCCGGCGCCCGCCTTCACGGAAAACTCTGCCAACACCGATGGGGGCTTCACGCTGGCGCTGCCCGACACTGTTTCGGTGCTGCCGGAACCGTCCGGCCTCGCCCAGACAGCAGCACTGACGGTCGAGCCGGCGGCCGCCTTTGCCGGGCCGACGCCGCTGGCGGCAACTACCCCCGCCGTCATGACCGCCGATGCCCAGCCTGTTACCGCGACGCCCGCTGTCGCCATGCCGGTCACCGGCCAGACCGGCGCCATGCCCGGCGTTCAGCCGGTTTCCTACACGGTGCCGCAGAACCCGGCCGCTCTGGCCGCGACCGACCCGGCGGAGGGCCAGTCGAACGCCGGCGCCCGCAGCGAGATCGAGCGGCTGATCGAGAAATATTCCGCGCTGTACGAGGTGCCGGTCGATCTGGTGCGCAGCGTCGTCAACCGCGAGAGCACCTTCAACCCGAAAGCCTACAATCACGGGCATTGGGGGCTGATGCAGATCAAGCAGGCGACGGCGCGCGGCATGGGCTATGACGGGCCGGCGAGCGGCCTGTTCGACGCCGAGACCAACCTGAAATATGCAGTGAAATATCTGCGCGGCGCCTGGCTGGTGTCGGGCGGCAATCCCAAGCGCGCCGACCGGCTCTACCAGAGCGGCTATTATTACGATGCCAAGCGCAAGGGGATGCTGGGCGAAACCGGCCTCGGCAGCGACCGCCTGCGGCGCCGTATGCAACCCGATGCCTGAGCCGCGTCCGCCGGCGCCGAACGACATAAGACTGCGCAAGATTTTGGACGACGCGCTTCTGGCGCCGCGCTGGCCAGAAGGTTTTTTCATGCGCGGCTTCGAGGCCGCCGATGCGCTCGCTTTGCATGCACTTTTGACCGCGGTGTTCGACGACGGCGCCGATGGGCCGTTCGACGAATGGTGGCCACGCATTTCGGGCGACGCGGAATTCGATCCCGCTTTGTGTTTCCTGGTCATCGACGGCAAGGGGCGGTTGGCGGGCGCGGCGCTCTGCTGGGCGACGGGGTTCGTCAAGGATCTTGCCGTTCATCCCGAGGCGCGCGGCAAGGGCATAGCCGAGGCGCTGATGCGCCACGCCTTCGCGGTGTTTCAGGCAAGGGGCGCGGCGCATGTTGATCTCAAGACCAACACCGTCGAGAACGCGGCCGCGGTCAGGCTCTATCAGCGGCTGGGGATGATCGAGGTGGATTGGGCGGGGTGAGGAGCGCCGTTCGTCCTTTTTGAAGGCAGCAGCCCGGGTTCTTGTCGCCACGACGCCTGGGCAAAAATGTCGGAACCGTTTCGCGCGATGCGTCCTTGGGAGGCAAGGCGCGTTGCCACGAACGGCGCGCCGCCAAAAAGCACGGCAGATGGAGATGACGATGATCACCTTTCCCAACGAGTCCCAGGAATACCGCACCGCCCGCGAAAAGCTGCTGCGGAAGGAAATCGAGCTGCGCCGTGCCATGGAGGATGTCGCCGTCGCGCGGCGCGCGCTGCCGCCGGGCGGGCTGGTGCCACAGGACTATGTCTTCGACGGGCTGGGGCCGGACGGCAAGCCCGCCAGGATCAAGCTTTCGGAACTGTTTGCGCCGGGCAAGGACACGCTGATCGTCTATTCGATGATGTTTCCGCGCCATCCGCAGGAGACGCGCGACGTGGCGACGAGCGGCGGCACGGCGAAGCTGCCCAGACCGGACCAGCCTTGCCCGTCCTGCACGGCGCTGCTCGACCAGTTCGACGGCGCCATTGGCCACCTCGAGGCCGCCGGCTACAATTTCGCTGTCGTGGCCAAGACCGCGCTGGAAAACCTGCTGACGCTCGGCCGCGACCGCGGCTGGAGAAATATGCGGCTGGTCTCGTCGGCCGGCAACAGCTTCAAGCGCGACTATCACGCCGAGGCCGAGGATGGCGCGCAGCTCCCCGTGCTGTCGGTGTTCCACCGCGACGGCGACGGCATCCGCCACTTCTGGAGCTCCGAACTCGGCTTCGCGCCGCCCGAACCCGGCCAGGACCCGCGCGCCATAGGCACCTGCGAGATCCTGTGGAACCTCATGGATTTTACCCCGGAGGGCAGGGCGCAGAGCTGGCAGGAGCAGCTGCAGTACAGAGAGGCTTGCTGCCACTAGCGTAGCTCGGCGCCGCCGTCATCTGCCTGCCGGCATCTTCTCCTCGTAGAGGGACGGGAGGAGGGGGCTGGCGGCAAACTCAGCTCCCTTTCTTCAACTCTGGAGATTGGCGAAATCCTTGGCGAAGGCAACCTTTCTCCCCGTCACTATACGGGGAGAAATGCCCGGCAGGGCAATGAGGGGCGGCGCAGACCTTATGTGATTTGACGCTGCGGCGCGCTGACCTACCCTCTAATGCCGGAACCGAGGAGACGAGCGATGCTGTCACCTTTCAACCGGAGCGTCACGCTGGCGGCGGCGGTGACCCTTGCCACCGCCACCGCAGCCTATGCCCATCATGGCTGGTCGTGGACGCAGGACGGGTTTTTCGAACTCAAGGGCAGGATCACAGCCATCTATATCGGCAATCCGCACGCCACGCTGGATGTCGACGCAAAGGGAGAGGCCTGGCGGGTGGAGATGGCGCCGCCGTCGCGCACGATCGCCGCCGGCTTCACCGGGGAGGTCGCCAAGGTCGGCGACGAGGTGACCGCGATCGGCCACCGCTCGCGCGACGAGAGCGAAAAGCGCATGAAGGCGGTCCGCATCATCGTCGGCGGCAAGACCTATGACGTCTATCCCGACCGCGTGCCGCCGGCCTGAATGGACGGGTTTTTCGCCGGCATCGAGCAACTCGCGCTTGTGCGGGGACTGAAGGCCTCCTTCGTCGCCTACCCCATCGTCAATGCGCTGCACATCATGTCGATCGGCGCGGTGCTGACCAGCGTCTGGCTCATGGACCTCAGGATCCTCGGCGCCTTCCGCTCGCTGCCGCAGGCGCCGTTCGTCGCGCTGCTGCGCCGCACCGCATTGGGCGCGTTTGGCGGTGCGCTGGTCACGGGATCGCTGCTGTTTTCGGTCAGGGCGAGCGCGTATGCGGTTATGCCGATTTTCCTGGCCAAGATGACACTCATCCTCCTCGCCGGCGCCAACTTCCTCGTCTTCGTGCGCCTGTGCCGCGCAAGAGGTGAGGAGCCGGCCGGCGGGACCGTCACCATGCTCGCGGTGCTTTCGCTGGTGCTGTGGACGTCGGTGCTTTTCGCCGGACGGTTTATTGGGTTTTTCTGACCAAGGCGAGATGGTGCGCGGCGGCATCGAGACACAGACCGAAGCGTCGTTGAAGCACTGAAACACGGCCTGGAAGCAGCGGGCCTCGCTGGAAAACGTGGTGATGGTGCGCATCTACACCGTCAATTCTGGCTTCTGCAACGCCGTCAACCGGGTTTATGCGAGGTATTTCAGCGTGAACTCGCCAGCGCGCAGCTTCGTGAGGGCGCGTCTGGCCAATGAAGTTTGATATTGAGATCGAGTGTGTCGCGGTGGCGTGAGGAGCCAACTTCCTCTTGCGAGAGAGCAGGATCGGCGTGGGCTACGCCTAACCAATAAACGCCCCATTCAAATGCAGCCGTGCCAATCCTATCAACACAACGGTCTACACACATATCCTTCGACCAATCAGACCGCGTAGCGCCGTGTGCCTCAGGTAAATCGTCGAAGTCGTGATTGTTCTATCAATATATATCTACGCTTTTGCTGCAGTCGCAGACGTTCTGCTTGTCGAAAAGGTCGCCTGGCATGAACGAAAGTACCTTTAGACAGGCTATAGTCATTCTTATCAATTCTGTCTTCGATATCGATTCTGGAGTTTTCGTGCGCCAATGTACGCAATTATTTCGAAATTTATACAGCTCATTGGCCAGCGAGTCTATGCTATCAAGGTTGTCTATCTTGACCAATCTTGCCACTTCTCGGAAATTCTCGGCACTCGACGAGTGGATCAGGGTCAGTATCTTCTTTAAAGCATCAATTTCCCTCGGACGCCACCCGATGACATTTTCGATACCGCCGTAGAATGTATTTTCATCTACGGTGACTTTCGAGCTTCGATACAGCTCCCTACAAAAAATTCTGAAGTAAATGCTCTCTATACCGTTGTATATCTCTAAGAATCCTTTCTTTGTCCCGACATATAAGACGGATCTTAAATTCATTCTTTCATAAACGCACGATATGTAGTCGAGTGAACTAATTGCACGAACCAACGATTGGTCCACGTCTTCATCAATCCGGGATGGGTCAAGCAACGCTAGAGTGAGCTGTCGCGATCGGCAAATCGCGGGATCTGGCTCTTCATAGGCAAATACGCTTTGAAAGCAGCTAAAAAGTAAGCTTGGATCATGCCCAGCGTAGTCATCAATCGGAGCTAGCGACGCAACGTCGTAGCAAATTAATGGATCCACAATTAGGCGTGGCTTGAATCTCGTGTAAAAATAGAGGAGTTCCCCTGGTGATGCTCTGCGAAGCTCCTTATTAGTTGTTAGGGAAAAGCTTGGTCCGGTGATCAGCCAAACATTCTTCTTTTCCGCTTCCTTGACGAGAATACAGGTAGTATTTAATCCTTCGAAAGCCACGACTTCTTTGGCGCTAGCCGCAAATGTTTGCTCGCGTTCGTCCTTGTTAAGCGATACATACCTGTTGCCTTCCGGTAAGGCATATTTTTTGCCATACTTGCGTAACAATAAATCTATAGAACCAAATAGGCTCCGATTCATCGCTATTCGAGTTCTGGCCATTTTTTACAACTGGGCTCGCCAGCAGACTTCCATATCTCGAACATCAAAGGATTGCTCTATTAAGGCCTTGAATGCTTCGAAGAAAAGAGTCCTCTCAAAGCGGCCAACCTGACCCACTCTGCGATCGAGAAGTTCATTTAATATTCCCAGCTTCAAAAACTCGCGCTTTTCATCGTTCGTCAACGCCAGAAAACGACTGCAATAGGAAGTTGCTTGATTATTTATCACCTCGACAGTGGTTGTGGCTGCATCTGCATTCACCTCTGTTCCGACGCGCCCAATAGATCGAATGGCGATAGCAACCAGAAGGCCGACGCGCGCTGCTTGCTTGTCGAAAATCTCACGGCCGGCCTTGCGCTTTGCGTAGCCCGGTTCGGTGAAAGTCGAGAACGCTCTATCCATCGCAATTAGTATATTGAGGGAGTCAAAGAAATATCTTCGAAAATCGTATCTTGCTAAAGATTCAACGATGTCAAGTTTCGTGAATTCATCAGTCAGAACCTCTTCAGTGTCTATAGATAGCTTCCTGGAGGCAAACGCCAGATACATTTCAGCAATGTCGTTAGCACTGTATTCGCCGGGGTTGAAGCGACGCCCCTGACCATACTCTATAATTCGTGACGCATCTGTATGCGAACGCGCCGCTGCGATTAGCGGTTCGAAAACAACGCTAATTTGTTTCTTCAGGTCCCAAGGAATTTGCCCAGCGTTCAGGACAAGCATGCGGTAAATGAGAGCATTTTCATTTCTGGATACCCAGAACTCCACTCTTATTTTTCGTCTTGTTACCTCGCCATTCTCTTCGGATGCTTCTAGAAACGCGGTTGTTCTCTGCATTCCGTCAATAATGGAAATCGCATCCGGATTTAGATTTTTGAAGAATTCTCCCGAATCAAGTTTTCTTGAATCTACCTCTGACCTCAGTCGGTCAAAATCCTTATCGGTAACCGTGACGCCTATGACAACAGGGGGAACAACAGCTCCGGCCGCTATATCGTCTTTCATTCGTTGACGTATACGGCGTGCGCTGGTTGTCTTTAGGGCGGACCTTTGATTTTTAAGGCCTCCCCTATTGCGATAAGCGCGATCCACTAAAGCAAGGTAGTCGCCGACAGAAATGTCGAAGATGACTGATAGGCAATCAATTCTAGCATCATAAGCGGCCAGCACGGTCATTTGGTTGCCCTAGTTTCAAATGCAGGAACGCTAATCCATACGCACAGCTCTAGGTCGTGAACTCATTAAATGCGGAATGACCGAGATTGTTGGTATGTGGTCATTCCGATGCCGCGCGAAGATCGGCGACAGCCTGTTTTGTTT
>NZ_JAMYOQ010000044.1:0-37077 GCF_040319905.1 Mesorhizobium sp. M0833
CTTGGGCATGGCAAATCACCTCCTTAAGGAAGTGAATCACAAACCCGACGTTAGCGGAATCCTTCGCGATTCAACCTGAATGTCCGACGCTCTAAGATGCATCACGTCTCTCGATGTGTCGGCCTGAAGGTCCGCTTCTGAATGCCTGAGTCTCAAAGCCGCCTGGCTGCTTCCGGCCCCTAAACTGCCAGTCAGCAACGCCCCATGTCGGCCGTACAGTTCGATTTTGCGCTTGCACGAAAGCGACACCTCGGACGACCCGCTGGAGGTCGCGGTTGCTCGGGCATTGACCCGTGTTTCGTTGAAAACAGCCAGGGCCGTTAAGGATCAGGCCAGTCTCTTACGGGCGATCTTCCAAGCGGATTCGACATGCCGCCGCGCCGCCGCTTCCGCATCCTCAGGCTTGCGTGCCCTGATTGCATCCATAATCTCGTTCATTTCGGCGATTGCCGCCTCGCGCCGGTTCGCCGAGGCGATCGTCATTGAACGCAGTTGGTTGATGCGCACGTTGAGCCCGCTCACGATCTCCCAAGCGACACGCTTGTCCGCAGCCTCAAACAGCGCTTCGTAAAATCTCGTCGTTGCGCGCATGACCGCCCGCGGCTTGCCGGACGCCCAGGCTTCGAAGAGCTCGCCGAGAGCATGCTCCAGGACCGCCAGTTGCGCTTCGGTTGCCGACAGTGCGCAGGCGCGTGCCGCGATCCCTTCCAGCAAGGCCCTGAGCTCGTAGATCTCGTCGGTTCGGCCGAGATCTGGCTTCGCCACAGCCGGCCCGTGCCCGGGTATCATCTGCACAAGGCCTTCGGCCTCCAGTTGCCGCAGCACCTCGCGTACAACCGACCGGCTGACCCCGAGCTGATCACATAACGGCCGCTCGACCAGTCTTTCGCCGGGCTGGAAATGGAAATCCATGATCGCCTCGCGCATGCGCTCCAGCGCCAGCGTCCTCAACGTCTTGGCGGAGCGGTCGATGCGAAGCGTATCAGCCATTTTCCTCAAATCCCTAGCCTCGTCACAAAAACAGATTCCACGACCGATTGACAAGGCGTGTGGCACTCCATAGCATGGTATACCATAAGACGATACGAAAATTGATGCAGCCGCGAGCGGCTCCATCCCGAGGAATTTCATGCAGCCGGCCATCCGCAAGATCGTGACCTATACCGAGAACACGCTGATCGAGGGCGGCAAGACGACCTCGCGGCCCTTGCGCCTGATCGGCGTCGCCGCTGTGCTCACCAACCCATGGGCAGGCCGTGGCTTCGTCGAGGATCTCTCTCCCGAAATCCGCGCCTTCGCGCCCATGCTCGGCGAAACGCTGTCCAACGAGATCATCGGCGTGGCGGGTTCGGGCGAAGCGATCGAAGGCTACGGCAAGGCCGCGATCTGCGGCACGTCGGGCGAGGTCGAGCATGCCTCGGCACTGATCCACACGCTGCATTTCGGCAATCACTATCGCCGCGCCGTCGGCGCCAAGACCTATCTCGCCTTCACCAATCTGCGCGGCGGTCCGAACACGCCGATCATGATCCCGCTGATGGACAAGAACGACGAAGGCCGCCGCTCGCATTACCTCACGGTGCATTTCCAGATCGGCGACGCGCCGGCTCCCGACGAACTGGTCGTGGCGCTCGGCGCATCGATCGGCGGCCGCCCGCACCACCGCATCGGTGACCGCTACCAAGACCTGAAGGAGCTCGGAGACCTGCATGGCTGACGCCGCGACGATCCGCAGCACGGCTCCCGACGGCACCGGCTTCATCCGTGCCGGTTCGGGCGCGCCGGTCCTGCTCATCCACGGCGTCGGCATGAATGCCGAGATCTGGCAGCCGCAGCTCGCAGCGATGCAGGACCGCTTCGACGTGATCGCCATCGACATGCTGGGCCATGGCTCTTCGCCCCTGCCGCCGGAGAATGCCCAGCTGTCGGACTTCGCCGATCAGGCGATCCGCCTGCTTGATCATCTTGGCCTAGACCACGTGGCCGCTGTCGGCCACTCGATGGGCGCGCTGGTGGCACAGGGAATCGCGCTCCGCGCGCCCGCTCGCATCGGCGCCCTCGTCTGTCTCAACGCCGTTTTCCGTCGCCCGCCCGAGCTCGCGCAGGCAGTGCGCGAACGGGCGGCCGCGCTTGGCGGACCCGGCGATCCGTCGGCCATCGCCGCCACGATCGCCCGCTGGTTCGGCAATCCGATTCCGCCAGCTCTTTCAGACGCGGCCGCAACAGCGCGTTCAGCACTCGAAAGCGTCGATGCCGACGGCTATGCCCGTACCTATCGCCTCTTTGCCAGCGCCGACACCGCGCACGCCGATCGGCTGGCCTATCTCGCCATGCCGGCGCTGTTCATGACCGGCTCGGAAGATCGCAACTCAACGCCCGCCATGTCGGCGGCAATGGCGCGTCTCGCGCCGGCCGGACAATGCCTGGTGCTGAACGGCGAAAAGCACATGATGACAATCGCTTCGCCGCAAAAAGTGACTCAACGCATCATGGCCTTTCTCGACCAGGCCGCGGCTGCTCAATCCGAGGCGGCGAAGGTCGGTCCGTTATCCGACACCCCGGCATTCGATACCATGGAGTTCCGGCGCGCGCTTGGCTCCTTCCTGACCGGCGTCACCATCGTCACCACGATCGACGAGACTGGCGATCCGCGCGGCTTCACCGCCAACTCCTTCACCTCCGTCTCGCTGGAGCCGCCATTGGTGCTGGTCTGTATCGCCAAGAAGGCGCTGGGGCATCAGGCCTTCTCTACCTCCCGGGGCTTTGCCATCAACATCCTGGCGGAAGCCCAGAAGGCCGCATCCGGCATCTTCGCCTCGAAGGCCGCCGACAAGTTCGCCTCGGTGGCTTGGCAGCCCGGACAGACCGGCAATCCGCTGATAGAGGGTTCGGTCGCGGTGTTCGATTGCGCCATGGAGCAGCTGGTCGATGCCGGCGATCATTCGATCCTCATCGGCCGCGTGCACGACTTCAGGCACAACGGCGCGCAGCCTCTCGGCTACTGCCGGGGCGCCTATGTCACACCGGGTCTCAGTCAGGAGGCGCTAGCCGCCGCTCCGCCTGGAACCGAGGTCGGCGCGATCCTCGAAAACGAGGGCCGCGTGCTCTTCTTCGAGACCGCCGAGGGTTCCTACCAATTGCCGGCCGGTCGCGGCCTCGGCGCCGCGAACGAACCTCGCAGCCTCAGGGGAAAACTTGCCGCCAAGGCAATCGACGCCGAACTCGGCTTCCTCTACGCCGTGTGGGACGCGACGGACGCTACCCGCACGCATGTCTACTATCGCGGAACGGTGGATGCCCCCGTTTCCGGCGACGGCCAGATCCGCTTTGTCGAGATCGAACGCATCGCCGAATTGAAGATCGCCGACCCGGCAGTGCGCTCAATGCTTGCCCGCTACGCGCGCGAGCGCGCCGAGGACACGTTCGGCGTCTATGTCGGCAACGAGGTCGAAGGCGAGGTCCGGCCGCTCGCCAAGCCCGCGTCGTCGATGCCAATTTATTCCGGCCAGCGGTGAGATCGATGAAATTTTCGCTTTTCGTCCACATGGAACGCACGGATCTCGGCAAGCCACATTCCGAACTTGTGGCGGAATTGGGGGAACTCGTCGCGCTCGCGGAGCAAGCGGGCTTCGAGACGGCCTGGATCGGCGAGCATCACGGCATGGAATTCACCATCTCGCCGAACCCGTTCATCAACATCGCCTATCTCGCAGGCAAGACGACAACCATCCGCCTCGGCACCGGCACCATCATCGCGCCCTTCTGGCACCCGGTCAAACTCGCCGGCGAGGCGGCGATGGCCGACGTCATCTCCGGCGGCAGGTTGGATGTCGGCATTGCGCGCGGCGCCTACAGCTACGAATACCAGCGTCTCTTCCCGGGGCTCGATGCCTGGGGCGCCGGCCAGCGCATGCGCGAGATCATACCGGCGATCCGCGGTCTCTGGGACGGCGACTACGAGCATTCCGGCGAGTTCTGGCAGTTTCCGCCAACCACCTCTTCGCCCAAGCCGGTGCAAAAGCCCTATCCGCCGATCTGGGTGGCCGCGCGCGACCCGAACTCGCATGATTTCGCCTCGCTAACAAATGCAATGTCCAGGTGACGCCGCTTGCCTCCGGCGATGGCGAGGTGGCGAGCCTGATGGAACGCTTCAACGCCGCCTGCGCGGCTCATCCCGACATTGCGCGACCGGAAATCATGCTCCTGATGCACACCTTCGTCGCCGAGGACGAGGCCGATGCCGGTCGGCTGACGCAGGACCTGTCACAGTTCTACTGCCAGTTCGGCGCCTGGTTTCAGAACAAGAAGCCGGTGCGCCAGGGCATTCTCGAGCCGCTAACCGAGGAGGAGATCGAGGCCATGCCGCAATACGGCCCGGACAAGATCCGCGAAAACCTCGTCATCGGCGAGGCCGACGCGGTGATCGCGAGGCTGAAGACCTATGAGGCGCAGGGCTACGACCAGTACTCCATCTGGATCGACAGCGGCCTGTCGCATGATCGCAAGAAGAAATCGCTGCAGCTCTTCATCGACAAGGTGATGCCGGCGTTCCAGAAGGCAGACTCGCGATGAGCAACGCGGTCTTCAGGAACTACATAGACGGCGCGTTCGTCGATGCCTCGGCAAGCTTCGACAGCATCGATCCTTCGACGGGCAAGGCTTGGGCAACAATGCCCGCCGCCAGCATTGCCGATGTCGACCGCGCCGTCGAGGCAGCTCATCGCGCGCTGCGTTCCGGTCCATGGGCCGCGATGACCGCGACCCAGCGCGGCAAGCTGCTTGTCAGGCTCGGTGACCTCGTCGCCGCCAATGTCGGGCGGCTGGCCGAGCTGGAGACACGCGACACCGGCAAGATCATCCGCGAGACGCGCGCGCAGATCGCCTATGTCGGCGACTATTACCGCTACTATGGCGGGCTGGCCGACAAGCACGAAGGCGCTTTCATACCGATCGACAAGGCCGACATGGAGGTGACGGTCCGGCCTGAGCCGATCGGCGTCGTCGCTGCGATCGTGCCATGGAATTCGCAGCTTTTCCTGTCGGCGGTCAAGCTCGGCCCGGCGCTGGCTGCAGGCTGCACCATCGTTCTCAAGGCTTCCGAGGACGGCCCGGCACCGCTGCTCGCTTTCGCCGAATTGGTTAGCGAAGCCGGCTTTCCAGCCGGCGCTGTCAACATCCTGACCGGCTTCGGTCACACCTGTGGGCATCGCCTGACCAGCCACCCGCTCGTCGCCCGTGTCGCTTTCACCGGTGGCCCGTCGACCGCCCGTCAGATCGTCGCCAACACGGCCGAGAACCTCGCCTACACCACGCTCGAGCTTGGCGGCAAAAGCCCAATCGTCGTCTTCGCCGACGCAGATCTCGACAGCGCCGCCAACGCCGTCGTCGCCGGCATTTTCGCCGCGACAGGCCAGAGCTGCGTTGCCGGCTCGCGCCTGCTGGTCGAGCGCTCGGTGAAGGAGGAATTCCTCGCGCGACTGAAGCGCAAGGCCGAAGCCATTGTGATCGGCGATCCGCAGGATCCCGCCACCGAGATGGGGCCGCTGGCGACTGTTCGCCAGCGCGAGCGCATCGAGGCGATCCTCGCCGGAAGCCTCGCCAATGGCGGTCGGCTGGTCACCGGCGGCGCACGTCCCGAGGGCAAGACAGACGGCTTCTACTATGCGCCGACCATCATCGAGGCGCCCGATCAGGATCTCGCCTGCGTGCGGGAGGAACTGTTCGGCCCGGTGCTGAGCGTTGTCGCCTTCGACAGCGAGGCTGAGGCGCTGGCGCTCGCCAACGACACCCGTTTCGGTCTCGCCTCAGGCGTCTTCACCTCGAATCTCGCCAAGGCGCATCGCATGGCGCGCGGTATCCACGCCGGCGTCGTCTGGATCAACATCTATCGTGTCGTCTCGCCACTGGTTCCTTTCGGCGGCTACGGCCTTTCCGGCCTCGGCCGCGAGGGCGGCCTTGATGCCATCCGCGATTACACGCGCTCGAAATCGGTGTGGATCCGCACCTCGGACGACCCGATCCCCGATCCCTTCGTCATGCGCTGAAGACGAAGGTTGCACTGACAAAGAACAAGAAACGGCACAACCAATCAGAGGAGAAAGAGATGAAACTGATTTTCGCCGGCGTCCTCGCCGGATTGATGGCGACCACCGCCGCGAAGGCCGATGAGATGGTGTTCACCAGCTGGGGCGGGACGACCCAGGAAGCCCAGACCAAGTCCTGGGCCGAGCCCTTCAGCGCTTCGTCCGGCATCAAGGTTTTGCAAGACGGCCCAACCGACTACGGCAAGCTGAAGGCCATGGTCGACGCCAAGAACGTCACCTGGGATGTCGTCGACGTCGAGATGGATTTCGCCATCAAGGCGGCCAAGGACGGCCTGCTCGAGCCGATCGACTTCGCCGCCGTGCCGAAGGCCGATCTCGACCCGCGCTTCTCGAACGAGAACGCCGTCGGCAGCTTCTATTATTCGTTCGTTCTCGCCTGGAACAAAGGCGCGGTCTCCGGCGAGCCAGCCAGCTGGGCCGACATGTTCAACACCAAGAAATTTCCGGGCAAGCGCACCTTCTACAAATGGTCGGCGCCCGGCGTCATCGAGATCGCGCTGCTCGCCGATGGCGTGCCGGCCGACATGCTCTATCCGCTCGACCTCGACCGCGCCTTCAAGAAGCTCGACACCATCAAGTCGGACATCGTCTGGTGGGGTGGCGGCGCAGAGTCCCAGCAGTTGATCGCCTCCGGTGAGGCGACCTTCGGCCAGCTCTGGAACGGCCGCGTCCTCGCGCTTGAGAAAGACGGCGCCGATGTTGGCGTGTCGTGGAACCAGAACCTGACCGCCGCCGACGTCCTGGTCGTACCGAAGGGCGCCAAGAACAAGGACGCGGCGATGAAGTTCCTCGCCGCGGCAAGCAGCCCGACCGGCCAGGCGAAATTCGCCGAGGCGAGCGGCTATGCGCCAATCAATACCAAGGCCAAGGCGGAAATGCCAGCCGACGTGGTCAAGGGCCTGCCCGACGCCCATGTCGACGGCCAGGTCAACCTCGACATGAACTACTGGGCCGAGCATCGCGACGAGATCGCCACGCGCTGGTACGCCTGGCAGGCGAAGTGACGCCTGTCTTCTCCTGACAAGGGTCGGGACGGCGCGGGCCGCCCCGACCCGCAATCCGGGATTACCGCCATGTCGGTGGAAGCACAGCAAGGGATCGCAACCCCTCAAATACCGGCAGGCCTCGGCGGCCTGCTTCCGGCGTTGATCCTGATCGGACTTTTCTTCGTCGTGCCGGTGCTGGCGCTTTTACTGCGCAGCGTCACCGACCCCGCTCCGGGCCTGCAGAATTACACGACCCTTCTCGGCGATGGCACTTACGCGCGCGTGTTCTTCAACACCTTCCTCGTCGCCGCCGTCGTCACCATCGTCACCGTGTTTGTCGCCTTCCCAGTTGCCTGGATGCTGGCGATCATGCCGGCCACGCTGGCATCGATCCTGTTCGGCATCATCATCCTGTCGATGTGGACGAACCTTTTGACCCGCACCTATGCCTGGATGGTGCTTCTGCAGCGCACCGGCGTCATCAACAGGGCATTGATCGGCGCCGGCATCATCGACCAGCCGCTGCCACTCATCAACAATCTCACCGGCGTCACCATCGGCATGGTCTACATTATGCTGCCGTTCATGATCCTGCCGCTGGTCGGGACATTGCGGGCGATCGACCCGATGACGCTGCGCGCCGCAGCCCTTTGCGGCGCGAGCCCGCTCGCCGCCTTCCGGCGCATCCTGTTGCCGCTGTCGATGCCCGGCATCGCCGCGGGCGGGCTGATGGTCTTTGTCATGTCGCTCGGCTATTTCGTGACGCCCGCGTTGCTTGGCGGCACGTCAAACATGATGCTCGCCGAAATGATCGCGCAGATGATCCAGTCGCTGCTCAACTGGGGACTGGGTAGCGCTGCCGCATTTACGCTGCTCGTCGTCACCATGGCGCTCTACGCGCTGCAGCTGCGCCTTGTCGGCGCAAGACGCACGACCGGAGGCGCTTGAGATGCTGCTCGACTATGACCGCCTCGGCTGGCTGAAGGTCGCGCTCCTTGCCTTCACGGCATTGGTCGCAGCCTTCCTGCTGCTGCCTGTGGTCTTCATCGTGCTTCTCTCCTTCGGCTCGTCGCGCTGGCTGGCCTTTCCGCCCCCCGGCTGGACGCTGAAATGGTATCACGAGCTGTTCGCTGACCCGTCCTGGATCGAAGCGGCCCTCACCAGCGCGCGCATCGCCACGATGACGGCGATCCTCGCCGTCGCCATCGGCCTGCTCGCCTCCTTCGCGCTGGTTCGCGGCCAGTTCCGCGGCCGAGAAATCCTGCGCGGGCTGCTACTCACGCCGATGGTCCTGCCCGTCGTCGTTTTCGCCATCGCCACCTACGCCTTCTTCCTGCGGCTTGGCCTCGGCGGCACCACCATCGGCTTCGTCGTCGCCCACACCGTATTGGCGCTGCCCTTCGCCATCATTCCGATCGCCACCGCGCTCGAAGGGTTCGACAAATCGATCGAGGATGCGGCGATCGTTTGTGGCGCGAGCCCGCTGCAGGCCAGGCTGCGTATCACTCTGCCGTCGATCCGCATCGGTATCTTCTCCGCCGCGATCTTTTCCTTTCTAGCGTCCTGGGACGAGGTGGTCGTCGCGATCTTCATGGCGAGCCCCACTTTGCAGACCTTGCCGGTCAAGATTTGGGGGAGCCTCCGTTCGGACCTCACGCCTGTGATCGCCGCCGCCTCCAGCCTGCTGGTCGCGCTCACGCTGAGCCTGATGATCCTGACGGCACTCTTGCGCCGAAAGCTGCAGACATGACCCAAGCCTTTCTCTCGATCCGTAACCTGCGCAAGGCGTTCGGCGCCTTCACCGCGGTTCACGATGTGACGCTGGATATTCCGAAGGGCGAGTTCCTGACCTTCCTCGGACCGTCGGGCTCGGGCAAATCGACCACGCTCTATGCCATCGCCGGCTTTCAGGATCCGACGTCGGGCGAAGTGCAACTGCAAGGCAAGTCGTTGCTGTCGGTGCCCTCGCACAAGCGCAACATCGGCATGGTCTTTCAGCGCTACACACTGTTCCCGCATCTCAGCGTCGCCGAAAACGTCGCCTTCCCGCTCCGCGTTCGCCGCCGGCCCGAGGCCGAGGTCAAGCGCAAGGTCGCCGACATGCTCTCGCTGGTGCGGCTGGAAGGCTTCGCCGGGCGTCTGCCCGCGGCACTTTCGGGCGGTCAGCAGCAGCGCGTCGCGCTTGCCCGCGCGCTGGCCTATGATCCGCCGATCCTGCTGATGGACGAACCGCTGTCGGCGCTGGATAAGAAACTGCGCGAGGAGATACAGGCCGAGATCCGCCGCATCCACCGCGAGACCGGCGTCACAATCCTCTACGTCACGCATGACCAGGAGGAAGCGCTGCATCTGTCGGACCGGATCGCGCTCTTCCGGGATGGCCGTATCGAACAGATCGGCACCGGCGAGGACCTTTACCTGAGGCCCGCCACCGATTTCGTCGCCGGTTTCATAGGCAACTCGAATTTCTTGCCGGCCGAGCATCTCGACACCGAGAGCGGCACAGCTAGCGTGCGGCTGGCCGACGGCTCGATCATCAAGGGCGTGAAGGCCACGCATGTGTTCCATCGCGGCCAGAAGGCCAGGCTGATGGTGCGGCCTGAAGCATTCCGGCTGACCCCCTTACCAGGGAACGCCTCACTTGTCGTTGAGATCGTCGACGCGGCCTTCTTTGGCGATCGCCGACGCGTCGTCGCGCGCACCGCGTCAGGCGATGAGATCGACGTCAGGCCGACCTCGGACGGTGCGGAACCGTGCCGTGCCGGTATCGCTTCGAGCCGGCAGATCTTTTTCGATCCCGCTTCGGCATTCCTGTTTCCGGCCTGACGGCCCCCGACTGTTCACCACGTCGATGCATTGTTGAGGCCAAAGGACCGCTTTTTAAATATCTACGGCGTGAAGCTGCCATTCCGCTTCCGGCCCGAAACGGTCATTCCGGATGACAGGCTGCGTGAAGCGGTCCGCGCGGTGCAGGGTGGCGCAAGAACATGGTTCAGTCGAAGAAGCCCGCATCCTCTTCCCGGAGATACTTCCTGGCTGCTTCGGCGTCGATGTCGAGGCCCAGCCCCGGCGCTTCCAGCAGGTCCACCATGCTGTCCTTCACGATCTGCGACGGCAGGCCGATTACGAGGTCCTCCCACCAGGGGTCGGAGGCGCTCGGGTATTCAAACGCGATGTAGTTGGCGGGCAGGGTGGCGCAGACATTGATCAGCGCGCCGAGACCTAGAAGGCCGTTCGCGGTGCCGTGCGGTGCCATCAGGATCGAGTGCATATAGGCGTGCTCGGCGACCCATTTGAGCTCGGCAATGCCGCCAATATCGGCCGGATCGGGGCCGATGACGCGCACCGCCTGCGTTTCGATCAGCTCCTTGAAATTGTGCCGCAGATAGATCTGCTCGCCGGTATGAATTGGCGTCGAGGTGGAGGTGGTCAGCTCCCGATAGGCCTGCGGATTGACCCACGGCACATAGTCGCCGGTCAGCATGTCCTCGAGCCACATCAAATTGTACTTCTCGACCGCGCGAGCGAACTTGATCGCATCGGGCAGCATCCAGCCCGGGCCGCAGTCGAGCGCCAGGCTGACCTTGTCGCCCAGCACTTCCTTCATGGCGATCACGCAGTCGAGCATGTGGTTGAAACCGCGCTCGCTGATCACGCCCTGATCCATGGCACCGTGATAGTCAGCCTTCTTCTGCGTCACTCCGTAATGGAAGCCCTCGACGGTGTCCTTCATGTTGGAGTGGAACGAGATCCCTTGCTTGATCATGAAGAAGTTCTGCGGCTGCTCCATCATCCATTTCACGTCAGCGGCGTAATCCTCCGGCCGGTCCCCCGTTCGCTTCTGGCGGATCGAGCCGTTGTAGACGCGCACCTTGTCGCGCACCTTGCCGCCGAGCAGTTTGTAGGCCGGCACGCCTGCGGCCTTGCCGGCTATGTCCCACAGCGCATGCTCGATAGCGCTTACCGCCGCGCCATAGGGCTTGAAAGAGCCGCGTTGGCGGATCTTCAACATCACCCGCTCGACGTCGGTCGGGTCCTCGCCGATCAGCGCCTCGCGGAAATGCAGCACCCAGGGTTTGAGGTAGGTCTTGGTGAATTCGACTTCGCCAAGGCCATAGAGGCCCTCGTCGGTAACGATGCGGACGATGGGATGCTTGCCGATGACGGCGCAGCGGAGGTCGGTGATCTTCATCTTCGGTTCTTTTCGCCTCAGCTCCAGGTGCGGTCCCAGGAATACTCGTTGTCCCAATGATCCGTGGGCTGCCAGATGCCGGTGACACCCGGCTGCAGATGCTGCGAGATCACCTCGTCGACGACGTCGTCAATCCCCAGGCCCGGTTTGTCCGGAACAGTGATAAAGCCGTCCTTCACGAGCGGCTTGGGAACGCCGGTGACGATATCGTCCCACCAGTCGACATCGGCAGAGTGGTATTCGAGCGCCATGAAGTTTTCGGTCGCGGTCGCGACATGTGCCGCGGCCATTGCGGCGATTGGACTTTCGGCCATATGGATGGCCATTGCGACGCCGTGGTCCTGCGCCACGTCGCCGATCTTCTTGGTCTCGAGGATGCCCCCGCTGGTGAGCAGGTCCGGGTGGACAATGGAGAGGCCGCCGCTCTTGAGCAGGGGCTCGAAACCCTCCTTAAGGTAGATGTCCTCGCCGGTGCAGATCGGCACCGTGGTGGCGGCCTGCAGTTGCCGGTACTGCTCGGTGTACTGCCATGGGATCACATCCTCGAGCCAGGCCGGCACGTATTTTTCAATCCGCCTGGCGAGCCGAATTCCGTTCTGCAGCGAGATGTGGCCGACATGGTCAATGGCGAGCGGAATATCCATGCCGATAACATCGCGAACCTCGGCAATGTACTGCTCAAGCAGGTCGAGGCCCTTGTCGGAAAAGTGGAGGCCGGTAAACGGATGGGGGACGTTGTGCAAATCGTAGGCGGCATTGCGGGCGCGTCGCTCTTCAAGGGTTTTGATCGGGCCGCGGCCGGGATGGACGCGGTACCCTTCAAGTGAGCCGGCAGGAGACACGACCGCACCGGGTACGTCCGCGATCTGCATCAGCCCCAGATCCATCTTAAGAAACGTGAAGCCGAGCGCCATGCGCTGCTTGAGACGCTTGCCGGTCTCGGTGCCGCTCGGCACGGTAGCGTCGGTGTCGCAATAGACGCGCACCTTCTCCCGAAACCGGCCACCGAGCATCTGGTAGACGGGCACGCCGTAGGCCTTGCCGGCGAGATCCCACAACGCAATTTCGACCGCCGAGACGCCGCCGCCTTGCCGGCCGTGCCCACCAAACTGCTTGATCCGGCGAAACAGGCGGTCGATGTCGCAAGGGTTCTCGCCAAGCAGCCGGCTCTTCAGCATCAGCGCGTAGGTGGCACTGGCGCCGTCGCGCACCTCGCCAAGCCCGACGATGCCCTGGTTGGTGTAGATCTTGAGCAGGGTCGAGGTGAACGGCGCGCCGACAATTTCGGCTATCCGCATATCGGTGATGCGAAGCTGGGATGGCTTGGAGTTCGCGTTTACCCGATTGAGCGCTTCGTCGGCGCCACCTGTCTTTGCCATGACTTATCCTCGTTTCGGCTTGTCGCCCCGCACCGTGCGCCGGCACAGAGTGTTGCTAGCCCAGCTCGATCTCGTGGGCCTGCAGGTAGTCGCGGTCCATCTCAATGCCGAGACCAGGCTTCGACGTCAGCTTGAGGCTGCCGTTCGAAATGTCGAGTGGTCTGTCGATCAGGTGATCGTATTTGCCCAGGTTCCACTCCGATGTTTCGAGTTTGTAGAAGTTGGGAACAGTCATCATCACCTGCGCTCCCGCAACCACGTTGATTGGTCCCGCGGCGTCATGTGGCGAGATCGGCACGTAGTAGGCTTCGCACAGCGCAGAAATTTTCTTGAGTTCGGTAATGCCGCCGGTCCAGGTAACGTCGGGCATGATGTAGTCGGCGAGCCTGTTCTCAAGCACCGGCACGAAATCCCATTTCGTGTGGCCGCGCTCGCCCCATGAGATAGCGGTATTGACCTTCTCACGCACCTGTTTGAGCGCGTTAAGGCTCTCGGGCGGGCAGGGCTCCTCAAACCAGTCGATCTGGCCGGCCTCCTCGAGGCTCCGACAGAGGCGAATGGCGGTGGGGACGTCGAAGCGGCCATGCGCATCGATGAGAATGTCGACATCGGGTCCTGCCGTTTCGCGGATCAGAGCCGTGAGTTCGGCGGCTTCGCGCTCGTCCTTGCGGGTCATGCTGCCGTCGAGGTAGCCGTCCCGCTGTTCGCGGGGCAGGCCATCGGCGCTGCGGCCCTGGTGGGGGTAGGGATCGAACTTGAGCGCAGTGTGTCCGGACTCGACAATGTCTAGAATTTCGCGGACTACAGCCTCCTTGCTGGTGAATTTGGCCTGGTTGGGATGGGTGTAGAGCGCGATTTCATCGCGTACCGGCCCGCCCAGCAGCTCGTAAATCGGCTTGCCGAGGACTTTGCCCCTGATGTCCCAGAGGGCTATGTCGATGGCGCTCACGCATTCGACGGCGGCGCCGCGGCTGCCCATATAGGTGAAGCTGCGGAAGATCTTGTGCCAGAGATGCTCGATGCGCGCCGGATCCTCGCCTGTCACGGCGACGCCGATCTGCCGCAGGATCGTGCAGAGAGCGCGGTTGGCGAGCCTTGTCGTGGTGGTGATCTCTCCCCAGCCACTCACTCCCTCGTCGGTCGTCACTTCGACGAACAGGAACTCTCCCCAGTAGGAAGCATCGGACTTGATCAGCCACGGCCGAATGCTCGTGATTTTCATCTCAACTACCTTTGCCTGAAAATAGTAAGCTAACGATGTTCTGGACTGGACATTCTATCCGGCCCGAGCGGCGTTGCGCGCTCGCATCTGTTCCAGAATATGCCTGCCCGAACCCTCGACATGGCGGGAAACGAGTTCGGCCGCCTTGTCGGCCTCTCCCGCCTTGACAAGCGCGATGAGTTCGCGGTGCTCGCGCATGATCGCGGCACGTCGCGCCAGCGTGAAATTGAAACGACGGCTCACGGCCCGCAGCACTTCGCGATGCTTCCACCAAAGCTCGGCGGCGTGGCGGTTATAGTGCCGTTGGTACATCACGGTGTGGAAAGCGGTATCCAGCTCACTATGCCTGAATGTGTCGGCGAAGTTGTTCTCTTCGATCAGGCCCTGGAGACGTTCGAGTTCGGCGATGTCCTCGCTGGTAGCCATGTTCACAAACCATCGTGTCAGGGCTGGCTCGATCAGAACACCGATCTCGTAGATATCCCGGACAAAATCCTGATCTATGGGTCGGACGCGCGCCCCGCGGTTGGCGACAAAGGTGACAAACCCTTCCCCGCGCAACAGTTGCAGGGCTTCGCGCACAGGATTGGTCGAAGTGCCGTGACGCCGGGCGAGATCGGTGACGACAAGCCGTTCGTTGGGGGCGAGCCGTCCCTCGATGATGTCTTCCCGGATCAATTCATAAAGCGAGGCGCCCTCGCTCGAGGCTCCGATGGGATCGGTCCCCACCGGTGGCATCGCTTTGAAATCGCTTGTTTCGGCCAAGGCCGGCTCCCCGTTTTAATACATACCTTGCCCGATATCACACACGGCTTTCGCAAACAATGTACGATTCTGCGCGTTGACAGGCAATCCATGATCTGAAAACGTACCAAGCGATCGAGCGGATACACTGATCTGAAAGAAGCATCCTCGCGATCGAAACGAGCAAGGACCGCTTTAGGGCGGCATGGGAGAACCAGGGAGGATACCTATGACGAGAATTGCCCTCGGCAGTGCCGTCCTGCGCGGCACTGTCGCCACTGCTTTGATCGCATCCCTGACGTCTACATCGGCGCTGGGTGCACCGCCGGTCGACCTGAGCAAATGGTCGCCGGAATATGTGCGCTCCATTGCGGGCACACAGGATTTTGACACGGCGGCCGATTGCGCCAAGGTCACCCCGCTCGATTACAAGGGGCGACTGACTTTCTGGTATCAGGGCGTGTTCGAGGGCGACCCCGACCTCCTGCGCCAGTACTACAAGGATTTCTTCGAGACCTTCCGCAAAACCTATCCGAACATCCAGCTCGAGGAACAAGCTCTCACCTATAACGATCTTCTCGACAAGTTCCGGACCGCGCTCCTGGGCAATGCCGCGCCGATGGCGGTCCGCCTGCAAATCCTGGGTGGCACCGAGTTCGCCTCAAAGGGGTATCTGCAGCCGCTCAAGCCAGAGGACGTGGGGTATTCGACCGAGGATTTCTGGCCCGGCGCCATGAAGGCCGTGACCTGGGAGGGCGTGACCTACGGCATTCCGACCAACAACGAGACGATGGCGTTCATCTGGAACGCCGACATCTTCAAGCGTGCGGGCCTCGATCCGGACAAGCCTCCGGCAACCTGGGACGACGTCGTCAAATATTCCAAGCAGATCCACGACAAGCTCGGCATTGCCGGATATGGCCTGGTGGCTCGCAAGAATGCCGGCAATACGCCGTACCGCTTCATGCCACAGCTATGGGCCTATGGCGGCGGCGTCTTCGACGAAGCGACGCCGAATCCAACCTATGAGCAGGTCCAGCTCGATAGCCCGCAGAGCAAGGCAGCGCTGCAAGCCTCCTACGACATGTATGTTCGCGACAAGTCGGTTCCGGTTTCGGCACTCACCAACCAGCAGGCCGATAATCAACCCCTGTTCGTCGCCGGCCAACTCGGCATGATGATCTCGCACCCGTCCGATTACAACGTGATGCTCGACCTGCAGAAAAAGGCGACGGGCACCGACAAGGACAAGGCGCAGACCGTCATCGACAACATGCGCTATGGCCTGATCCCGACTGGTCCCGACGGCAAGCGCGCCGTCGTGTTCGGCGGCTCGAACATTCACATCCTGAAGCCCGAATATGTCGAGGGCGGCAAGGTGGACGAGCCGGCTGCAAAGGCCATCATCTGCATGTGGACGAGCCCTGAATGGTCGCTGAAGATGGCCTACGCCGGCTCGAATCCGGGCAACCTCAACGGCTTCAAGACCAAGTGGATGAAGGAACGTCTGGACAACATCAAGTTCCTCGATGTCACGACCTCGATGCTGCCATACGGCATCCCGTTCCCAGCACTGCCGCAGGCCCCCGAGATCATGAACATCATCATCCCGGACATGCTGCAGAATGCCCTGACCGGAGCGATGACCGTCGACCAGGCAGCGGACGACGCAGCTAAGAGGGTGAGAGAGCTGATGGGCGGACTCTAGCCCAAGCCTGACCGGCTGGGCCGATGGTCCAGCCGGTTCGTTCCGAAGAATAGGGGCACCCCACAGTGACGATCGTAACCGGCAAGGCCGAGGCTCGCCGAAGAGTGCAACCCGGCAGGTCCGGCGCGCTGCGCAAGATCTGGCAGCATCGCGCGGATTACGCGTACGTGCTCCCAGCGATCGCCGTGATGCTCATCGTGATCGCCTATCCGATCTACTACACGGTCGAGCTGTCGTTCTTTAAGACACCGCCTGGCCTGCAGCTCCGCGACAAGACCTTCATCGGCCTCGACAACTACACAACCATCCTCACCAGTCAGGTGTTCTGGAAAGTCACCTGGAACACTTTGATCTGGACTCTGGGGTCAACTTTCATCTCTTTTGTCCTGGGGTTTGCCACAGCGCTGGCGCTCCACCGCGACTTCATCGGCCGTGGTGTCTTGCGCGCTGTCCTGATCATCCCTTGGGTCATCAGCGCCGTCGCCGCCTCCTACATCTGGAAGTGGATCTACCATTCGGACTTCGGGATTATCGGCGCGGTGCTGGTTGGCCTCGGATTGGCCGACCAGCCGCCGAACTTCATCGACAATGTCAGCACGGTGCTGCCCTCCCTGATCGTCGTCAATATCTGGCGCGAGTTTCCGTTTGCCATGATCATGATGATGGCCGGCCTGCAGACAGTCCCCGACCAGTTGCTGCGTGCTGCAAAAGTCGACGGCGCCAATGCATGGCAGCGCTTTTGGCACGTCACCTTCCCGCACTTGCGCAACGTCTCGGTGGTGACGATGCTGCTGCTCGCGGTGGCCAACTTCAATTCCTTCATCATCCCCTGGATCATGACTGGCGGCGGGCCGTCGAATGCATCGCATATCTGGATAACCCATATTTATGAGCTCGCCTTCGGACGGCAGCGCTGGGGCGTGGCATCGGCCTATTCGGTGCTCCTGTTCCTCACACTGATGACGCTGGGCTACTTCTACGTCCGTGCATTAAGCGGCAACGAGCGGAAAGAGGGGAGCGCATGAGCACGATTGCCGAGACAGCCCCTCGAGCCCGGGCCCGTCGCCGCATGCGCGTCGACGGATGGCGGTGGGCCGGGCGCATATTCCTCGTGTTCATGCTGCTTTATACCGCGTTGCCGATGATCTGGATGCTGATCACCTCGATCAAGTCCGGATTCGCGGCGACACAATTCCCGCCGCAATGGTGGCCGGACGAACCTACCCTCGCCAGCTACCAGAAACTGCTCGATCCGCAGAATAGCGTCGGCCAGGACTTCCTCCGCTTCTTCTGGAACAGCCTTTTCGTGTCGACCGTCACGACAATCCTTTCGGTGATCGTGGCTGTCCCAGCGGCCTACGCGTTTTCGCGCTTCAGTTTCCCGGGCCGGAATTTCCTGTTCTTTGCCGTGCTGCTGCGCAATATGTTCCCGGCGGTGATCTTTCTCGTGCCACTCTTCATCCTGATGCGCGCCATCGGTCTGATAAACACGCACGGCTCGCTGATCCTCACCTATCTCACCTTCGGCCTGCCCCTGGCGATCTGGCTGCTCAAGGGCTTTTACGACAACATCCCGGTGCAGCTTGAGCAGGCGGCGCGCATTGATGGCGCCACACGGTTCCAGGCCTTCATCATGATCGTGATGCCGCTCTCCACGCCGGGGATTATCGCCACCGCAATCTATTCCTTCATCGGCGCGTGGAACGAGTACATCTACGCCTACACCTTCCTCTCCAAGAACGAGCAGTTGACGCTGCCGGTCGGCATCCAACGCTTCTTCTCGGAAAATACGACGGACTTTCCGGGCCTGATGGCGGCGAGCTTCATGATGAGCGTGCCCGTCGTGGTGCTGTTCCTGGTCCTGCAACGATACTTTGTACGCGCCCTTACAGAAGGCGCGGTCAAGCACTAGGGAGTTGCCGATGGCCCACGTGGTCCTCCAAGATCTCGTCAAGAGCTATGGCAGCTTCAAAGCTGTCAATCACGTCTCACTGACGGTCAATGACGGCGAGTTCGTTGCGCTCGTCGGCCCTTCAGGCTGCGGCAAGACAACCACGCTCAATCTCGTCGCCGGCCTGACGCCGATCACATCGGGCGACATCATCATCGGCGAGCGGGTGGTCAACGACCTCGACCCCAAGGACCGGGACATCGCAATGGTGTTCCAGAACTACGCGCTCTACCCGCAGAAATCGGTCTACAAGAACCTGGCGTTCCCGCTTCAGATGCGCAAACTCCCCAGGGACGAGATCGACAAGAAGGTCAAGGAAGCGGCGCGAGTGCTCGACATGACGCATCTGCTCGAGCGCAAGCCGCGCGAACTTTCAGGCGGACAGCAGCAGCGTGTGGCCCTTGGCCGTGCCCTCGTTCGCGACCCCGCCGTGTTCCTCATGGACGAGCCACTGTCTAACCTCGATGCCAAACTGCGCGTGCAGATGCGGTCTGAGATCAAGCGTTTCCACCAGGACCTCAAGGCGACGATCATCTATGTGACGCACGACCAGCTCGAAGCGGTGACCATGGCTGACAAGATGGCAGTGATGAATGGCGGCTACCTGCAGCAATACGATTCACCGGCGCAGGTCTTTGCCCATCCGGTGAACATGTTCGTGGCCAGCTTCATCGGCAGCCCGGCAATGAGCCTTATTCCGCTAGAGGCCTCGATGGCAAACGGCAACACGGTGTTGACCGGTGCCGAGGGCTGGCGCCTTGAGCTCTCAGCGCGCAATGCCCAGAAGGTGGCGAAAGCGACGACCAGGAAAGTCGTGCTCGGCGCACGTCACTCGACGATCAAGCTCCACAAGAGTGCGGTACCAGGCAGCGTCCCTGCCAAGGCCTACACGGTGGAGCCGACCGGCGACGTCACCTTCGTGCAGGCGTTCCTGTCCGGCGCCATCGTCAACGTCAGCGTGCCGCCGAACATTGCCGTCGCGCCCGACGAGCAGATCTGGCTCGAGTTCGACCAGGAGCGGATGCATCTGTTCGACGGCGAAACTGAAATGGCTCTCAAGGCCAACTGAGATAGCGCGAATGCGCGTGAAACGTGGGCGTGGATGACTGAGAAGCTTAAGATCACCGCGATCAAGCCCTATCCGGTGTGGGTGGGGACCCGCAATCAGATGCTCGTCAAGATCGAGACCGACCAAGGCATCTTCGGCTGGGGCGAGAGCGGCTTGAGCGGTCGCGAGAGGGCCGTGGCCGGCGCGGTCGAGCACTATCGCGAGTTTCTCATCGGCCGCGACCCGATGCAGATCGGACGGATCTGGCAGGAGGTTTACCGCAGCCAGTACTTCGAAGGTGGGCGAGTCCTTCAGGCGGCGATTTCCGCCATCGACATCGCCCTTCACGACATCAAGGGCAAGGCGCTGGGCGTGCCGGTCTATGAGCTGCTGGGCGGCAAGCAGCGCGACCGCATCCCCACCTTCGCCTCGACCGGCGACGAGGCCGAAGGCGATGTTGCCATCGAACGGGCGCGCGAGCTTCGCGCACAGGGATGGCAGGCGATCCGCTTCTTCCCTTTCGGGCAAAACAGCAAGGACATCTTCGAGCCGCGCGAGTCCATCGGCGCTACCGCGAGTATGCTGAACAAGGCGCGCGAGGCGCTGGGCGACGACGTGGTCCTCGGCCTCGACTATCATCATCGGCTGTCGGTGGCAGAGGCGGCGAGCTTCTGCAACAAGCTCGGCCGCGGCGTGCTTGATTTCCTCGAGGAGCCGATACGGGCCGAAACGCCGGAGGCCTATGAATCACTGCGGACAATGACCGACATCCCCTTTGCCATCGGCGAGGAATTTGCCAGCAAGTGGCAGTTCCTGCCCTACATCGAGCGCGGCATCCATCAGTTCAACCGGATCGATGTCTGCAATGTCGGCGGGCTCACCGAGGCGATGAAAATCGCTGGTTGGAGCGAGGCGCATTATGTGGACCTGATGCCGCACAATCCGCTTGGTCCAGTGTGCACCGCCGCGACCGTGCATCTCGCTGCAGCGGTACCCAACTTCGCGTGGCTCGAGACCAGGGCGCCCGAAACAAAGCTGGGCTTCGACAATTCCGACTTCTTCCCCGTGCAACCACGGCTCGACGGGACCGATTACCCGGTCGGCGATCTGCCGGGGCTCGGCGTCGAGGTCAACGAAGTTGCGGTCCAGGCGCAAAGTCTGCGTTTCTGGGAAGCGCCTCACCTTAGGCGCCGCGACGGTTCTGTTACGAACTGGTAGTTCCATTCAATCGGAGTCCACAATGACGCATACTTCCGACATCATGCGGCCGCCTAAAGACCTGATCGACGCACTCAGGGAGATCGGCGCCGCGACGGTGGCCGGCACGCTTGGCCACATGGGCTTCCGCAATCCGCACATGGTCGGTCCGGTGGCGCAAAACCACGGGAAATCGATCGTCGGGCCGGCGCTGACGCTGCAGTTTCTGCCGCAGCGACCGGACCTCTTCACCGAGGGAGAATATGCCGATCCGGAGACGCAACTGCACCGGCACGTGCTCTATCACGCGCAGGAGGGCGATGTCGTCGTGGTCGACGCGCGCGGCGACATGAGCTCGGGCGTCTTCGGCGATATGATGTCGACGTATTTCAAGGGCAGGGGCGGGGCGGGTATCGTCATCGACGGGTGCATGCGCGACCGGCCCAATGTCGAAAAGCTCGATTTGCCCCTATGGCTGCGCGGCTGGACGCCAAACTATCATGTGCAGACCAGCATCTATCCCAATGCCGTCAACGTCCCGATTGCCTGCGGCGGTGTCACGGTGATCCCCGGCGACATCATCGTCGCCGACGACGACGGCGTGGTGGTGCTTCCCGTCGTGATGGCCCCGAAGGTGATCGAAGAATCACAGAAGCATCACGATTGGGAGGAGTTTTCGCGAGCGAAGCTCATGGAGGGCGGCCCGTTGCAACGCTACTATCCGCTGCATGACGATGCCCGCGGGGAGTACGAGGAGTGGCGCAAAGCAAACCGCCCCGAGAACCCGAGTTAGCGCATCGACTACCTCGTGGCGAGCGGCAGAGCTTATGGCGGCTTCGCCACGGTGCTCCCGCAGAGGAGGTACGTGGGCGGCGAAGTGCCGCTTGGAAGACGCCTTCCCAAAAAAACAGTGCAGGCCGTGAATTGCGCCATGCATCGCCAACTCCCAAGCTGGCCCGGTCACTCACTTGCCAAGGAAGCGTGCATTTTCTGGCGCGGTACCCAACTCCGAGCGTATCAGGCGCCTTGGTCTCATCCATTCGCTACGCGCTTTTTCGGACAGGACCAATCCATGGCCAGGTCGATCGGGCGCATAGGCGTAGCCGTCCCGGATTTCGATGGGCTGCTCCACCAGATGATCGAAGTTCTGAAACGAATATTCCAGCCATTCGACTTCCGGAAGCGCGACCGCCATGTGCACGCCGATCTCCAGAAAGGTGTTGCCGATGCTGACCGGGATGCCGAGCTCGGCGGCCAGCCAACCGATGCGCATAACATCGGTGACGTGACCGTGGACATTCAGGATGTCGGCTGCGTGGGCTGCCAGAAGAAGCCGTTTGCCTTGAAGATCCAGATACTCGCCGCTGTTGATCTGAGTCCATGTTATTGCCTGCCTGAGCATTCTCAATCCTTCGTGGTCGTGACGCAGGATTGGATCCTCGACCCAGAGAAGATCGTGACCGGCATCGCGGATCGCCACCAATTTCATTAGCGCTTCCTTCGAAGACCATGCCTCGTTAGGGTCGATCATGATTTCCGAGCCTGCCGGCACACAGGATTTCAACAGCTCCAGGCGCCGCAGATCGCGACCGAAATCCGGGTGGCCGACCTTGATCTTGAAAGCGGAATAGCCAAGCGACGCCGCGTGGGAAAACAAGGAAACGAAAGCATCGTCGTCGAGGTGAAAATCAAGGCCACTGGCGTAGGCTTTCACACGGTTGCGACGACTGCCGAGCAGCACGTGAAGGGGCAGGCCAGCTTCCTTTGCCGCAAGGTCCCAAAGCGCCACCTGAACCGCTTCATGAAAAGGCAGGGAGTACGGCCGCTGATTGCCGCCGCGCGGGCGGTTCACCCGATGAACCAGGGCGATCGCCTTGTGTCCTTTCAGGGCCGGCCAAACCTCGTTTTCGAAAACGGTCTCAATCTCGATCTGGTCGGGCAAGGGATTGAAGAGCGTCTGGATGAAGCCCAATCCCACCTCGCCACTTTTCGAAACGAGTTCCAGCGCGGCGACGTTTACATCGTCGGCTCGAACCTGACTGTCACCGATTACCCGGTCGCGGGCGAACTGAAATCGGGTTATACGAAAATGCGAAAGGCTCATCACATTGGCTTTCTGATCGCTTAGTATAAGTTGCTGATCTATCAGCTAAGATGTCTCAGTACCGAATCAACGGAGGAGCCGCAAGTGGCGGGCAAAGCAAAAGCCATCTCTCATACCCCGGGGGCGGCCACCCGTATGAGCGATGTTGCCTACGAACGAATTCTGGAGCGCTTGTTCGACAGGCGCGTTCCGGTCGGGGCATTCGTTTCGCAGAGCGAACTGTCCGCGATCGTTGACGTGCCCGTCGCTCCGCTTCGTGACGCTCTGCGCAAGCTCGAGGCGGAAGGAATTCTCACCATCCATCCACGCTCCGGAATCCAGTTCATAAAACCTGGCATGGAGCTCACGCGCGCCACCTACCAATTCCGCGCCATCATCGAGCGCTCGGCAATTCGCGTCTTTGCCGAGCAGGGCGATGAAGCCATCATGAATGCCTTGGAAATGCGGCACTCCCGGCTGGTCCGGCGCGTCGAACGGGAGGGTGTGGGAAAGGAGCAACTGGAGGAGATGGATGCGCTTGAGGGAGAGCTGCATGGCGCAATCATCGGCGCGCTGCGCAATCCCTTGATCGACAGCACCTATCGGCGCATGCACAATTATCTGCGCCTGTTGCGGCTGGACAGCAAACTCACCTCGCCGATCATGATCCGGACGCTCAAGGAGCACCTCGACATCCTTGAGGCTTGCAGCACCAGGAATGCCGACGCTGCAGAAGCAAAGCTGCAGTCCCATTTCCAGGCGGCCATGCAGCGAAACCTTGGTCTGGTCTGACGCGTCGTCGTTACCATTTGCCTCTCCCGCGCGGTTGCACGGCTTGGGAAATGATATTACCCAACACTCCAACTGATCGATCAGTCTGCTGATCTGATATCTTGGAGGAGGTCGCATGCAGTTGAACAAGAGGCAGTTTCTCGTGGGTTCGGCGGCTCTCGCGATGGCAGGGCGCATTGGTGGTGCCCGTGCCGCGAGTGCCATCAGTTACTGGCACCACTTCACCAGTCAGTCGGAAATGGCCAGCTTGCTCAAGATCATCGGGTTGTTTCAGGCGGCGAATGCAGATGTGGCGGTAACCCAGGAGAACATCCCGAACTCGGAATATATGGCCAAGGTTTCATCGGCCGTGCTGGCCGGCGGGCGCCCCGATACCGCCATGGTGATCGCCGAGCGTTTCGCCGATCTTACCGCGATGGAGGGATTGATCGATCTTACCGAGCGCGTGAATGGGTGGGCGGGTAAGGCGAACTTTCCCGACAACCGCTGGACCGGGCTTTCCAGCAATGGCGCCATCTATGCGGTTCCCGCCTTCGCCTTCGTTGACTGGATGTACTACCGCGCAGACTATTTCGAGGAAGCTGGGCTGGCGGGGCCACCGCGAAATTTCGACGAATTCCTCCAGGCGTCCCGCAAACTGACCAATCCTTCGAAGGGCAGGTATGCGTTTGGCATGCGCGCCGGCGCCGGCGGGTTCAAATATGTCATCGATGTCATGGAGGCGTTCGGCTCGCCGATCGTCAAGGACGGGCAGCCGGCCATCGACAGGGCCGCCGCGATCGAGGCGATAACGTTCTATTCCGATCTCTTCCTGAAGGAAAAGGTCGTGCCGCCGAGCGCGCCCCACGACAGCTATCGTCAGATCATGGAGGCCTTCCGCACCGGGCAGACTGCGATGGTGTGGCATCATACCGGTTCGCTAAACGAAATCTCGAGTGCGATGAAGCAGGGCGAACAATTCTCGACCGCGCCTATGCCGGCCGGTCCGAAGGCGCATGTCGCTCGCGTCGCGTACGCCGGCAACGGCGTCATGAAGGAAGACAATATCGAGGCTGCCTGGCGATGGGTGAGTTTCTGGGGCCAAACAGACGCTGCCTTGGCCCTGCTCGAGGGGACCGGCTATTTTCCGGCTTCCGCCGCTGCGCTGCAGGATCAGCGGATCACCGGCAATCCGATCTATAGTGCGGCGACGGAAACACTCAAGTTCGGACGCCTGCCGAACAATTTCGTCGGCGCCGCGGGCTGGTCCGAAAATGTCGTCAATCCCGCTTTCCAGTCGGTGCTGACGGGTCAGTCGACGCCGGAACAGGCGGTGGACCGCATGATTCAGGGCCTGGAGGCGGCGCTGCGCTGATCCCCGCACCTGCAGCCGTGCTCAGAACGCAACGGGACGGTGCTTTCGCATCGCAGATTCATGACAACAGCCTCGAGCAGATATCTGCCTTTGCGGGCTCTCGGCGAACTGTCCGAGACCCGATACTGGATGTATCTGCTGCTCCTTCCCAGCCTCGCCCTTATCCTTCTCGTGATCGCCTATCCAACGCTTTACGGCATGGCCATCAGCTTTCGCGAGATGCGTCTGACGCGTCCCGGGTTGGATGGCTGGGTGGGCTTCAAACATTATGTGGCGATGTGGTCAGACCCGGTCTTCTGGATCGCATTGAAGAACACAGTCGTGTGGGTTGCTGCCGCGGTCGCGCTGGAACTGTCGCTTGGTCTTCTCGCCGCGACAGCTCTCAATAGGGATTTGCCAGGCACGAAAATCTTCGCCGTGCTCATCCTGCTTCCCTATTTCCTGCCCAACGTCGTGGCGGGCCATATGTGGGCCTTGCTGCTCGATCCGCGGCTCGGAGTGATCAACGATCTTCTTGTTCGGATAGGCGTCCTGCAGTCCTACAAGGCATGGTTTGCTGATCCCAACACTGCCCTTGCGGCGACCATTCTCGTCGAGGCCTGGCATGGGTTTCCATTCTTCGCGCTGCTGCTGCTCGCGGGCCTGAAGGGTATTCCCGAGGATCTCTATAAGGCAGCGGCGGTCGACGGCGCGGGCCTGGCGGCGCAGCTCAGGTTGATCACTTTGCCCATGCTCAAGACTGTCATCGCGGCGGCAGTGATCCTGCGTGTCATCGGTCTGGTCAATTCGCCCGATCTGCTCCTCATTCTCACTGGCGGCGGACCGGGAGATGCCACGCAGGTGCTGTCATTATATGCCTTTCAGACCGCCTACAAGGAATTCAATTTCGGCTACGCATCCGCCCTGTCGGTGGTGATGTTCGTGACCCTGATGATCTTCGCGGCCGGGTACATCCGCATCTCCAGGATTACCAAAGGACAGGGCGATGATTGAAAGTAAGCGTCAGCGGCGGATGATCGCGAACATCGCCACCTACATCGTGCTCGCAAGCCTGACGGTGTTCTGCATCGGTCCGATGATCTGGATGTTCCTGACATCCCTCAAATATGAGGCCGACATTGTCACCCAGACGATGCAGTACCTCCGAGCCGCGTTACCTTCGACAATTATGTCGCCATCTGGACGCAGTCAGGTTTCCCGCGGCTTATAGGCAACAGCCTCGTCGTTACCTTCCTGACGGTGACGGTCTGCGTCGTCACGGGCACGCTTGCCGCCTATGCATTCTCTCGCTTCGCGTTTCGAGGCCGGGATCAGCTCATGCTCGGCTATCTTGTCGTTCGCATGTTCCCGGCAGTCATGATGATCATTCCCCTTTACGTCGTTATGCGCGGTGTGGGGCTCGTGGACAGCCGTTTCGGCCTGGCGCTTGCCTATACGAGCTTCCTGCTGCCGCTGTTCGTATGGATGCTCAAGGGGTTCTTCGATTCCGCACCTAAGGAACTCGAGAGCGCAGCACGCATCGACGGCTCGACAAGGCTTGGCGCCATGGTCCGTATCGTCATGCCCCTTGCGCGGAATGGCCTGCTCGCAAGTTCGGTGTTCATTGCCATCGCGGCCTGGAACGAGTTCCTGTTCGCCCTGATGCTCACGACCGGGCAGGGGTCCCGCACCTGGCCCGTGGGCTTGCAACTAATGGTCGGAGAGTTCCAGCTTCCCTGGGGCGTTCTGGCGGCAGGCGGCATTCTCAGCATCATCCCGGTCATCGTGCTCTTCGCGATCGTCCAGCGAACCATGGTCCAGGGGCTGACCGCAGGCGCCATCAAAGGTTAGGAGTAGTCGCATGGCGACACTTTCCATCAGGGACGTGCGCAAGTCTTATGGCTCCGTACAGGTTCTCCACGGAGTCGACATCGAGCTCGAGGACGGAGGCTTTCTGGTTCTGCTCGGGCCGTCCGGATGCGGCAAGTCGACCTTGCTCAACATCATTGCCGGCCTCGACGACACCTCCGGCGGTGACATCCTGATCGGGGGACGCTCGGTCCTCGACCTTGCACCCAAGGACCGCAATATCGCGATGGTGTTCCAATCCTACGCGCTTTATCCCACCATGTCGGTCGCGAGGAATATCGGCTTCGGATTGGAAATGCGTGGCGTGGGTGCCGACCAGCGCAAGCGCGCCGTGGAAGATGCCGCGCGAATGTTGCAAATCTCGCATCTGCTCGACCGACGCCCCGCCAACCTTTCGGGCGGACAGCGACAACGCGTTGCGATGGGCCGCGCGATCGTGCGTGACCCGGAGCTGTTCCTTTTCGACGAGCCGTTGTCCAATCTCGATGCCAAGCTTCGCGTGGAAATGCGCACGGAGATCAGGCGCCTGCACGAGCGTCTCGGCACGAGCATCGTCTATGTCACGCATGATCAGATCGAGGCGATGACGCTGGGCACCAAGGTGGCCGTCATGAAAGGCGGCTGCATCCAGCAATTGGACGACCCGCGCACCATCTATGAACGGCCCGCCAATATGTTCGTGGCAAGTTTCATCGGATCTCCGGCAATGAACTTCCTTGCCGGACGACTGGTCCCGGATTCGGAGGGTGTCCGGTTTCAAGCGAGCGGAGTATCGATCGTGTTGCCGACGCGGAACCGGCAGGTGGACTCGGAGCGACCAGTGGTGCTGGGCATACGGCCTGAAGAGCTGAGGACTGTTCCGCACAATCGAGCTTCGATCATGGGGGAGATCGATGTGGTAGAGCCCACCGGGCCTGAAACCATGGTGACGGTGCAGGTCGGCGAGCACGCGATCATCGCGCGCCTGCCGCCGAGATTTGCCGGCCGGCGCAAAGAGCCAATATGTCTTGCCATGGATCCAGCGAGCGTCAACCTGTTCGATCCGGATAGCGGACAGCGCATCGACATTTAGGGCGTGGATATCAGGCGGCTGGACGCAGTGGCGCAGGGTTCCGCGATCTCGCCCCGAAACTCATCTGGAGCGAGTGCGGACCGCTTGCCGTCAACCTGCGCTGACCGGCATCTCGGCAGGGTAGTCAGCAGGCCGTGGCGATCAGTTTTGCCAGGCAATCGGCAGCCTCAGTCCCCGGCACGCCAAGATCTCTGACACTGTCCATGTGGTTGCGGTTCGAGAGCACATGCGACGTTACCAACGATCCCTGCCGCAGCAAGCTTGCTTTGAATCGATCGGCTTGCTGATGGAAGGGTGGCGTCTCGTTGGCTCCGACCAGAACCGCCGTCTTGGTTCGAGGATCATGCCGACAAGCGAGAGGTGTGAACATGGCGACCTCCTCGTCGGTTATTCCAATCTCGTTGGCGAGAAAGGAATCCTGGAGCGGCTTCAAATCGTAGAGCCCGCTCAACAGAAGGGCTGCCCTCACATTCGAGGGGGTATGCTCCCCCTCGAACAGAAACGTTGCAAGATGTGCTCCTGCCGAATGACCACTGACAGTCAGGGCCATCGGGTTTCCACCATGATCGGCGATGTTGGCCAGGACCCACTGCTTGGCGCGGCGCACCTGGTCGACGATCGTCGCCATTCTGACCTTGGGCATCAGAGCGTAATCAAGGATGACGGCAATAGCCCCAGCCTGGGTGATCGTCGTCGCCATGTATGAATAATCGCGCTTGGAGAACATTCTCCAGTAGCCGCCGTGGACAAAGATGTGCACTGGCAGGGCCGTTCTTTTGCACGCGGGAAAGAACAGGTCCATGGTTTCGGTCGGATCCGGTCCGTAGGCCACGTCAGCGGTCATCGCAATAGTGGCGCGGGCGGCCTCGCTGCGATCAATGAAGTCCTGCACGATTTCGTCAAATTCCGCGACGTGGTCGCGGATGCGAAAGGGGTCGCCTTGCATTCTTCTGCTCACATGCTGATGGCGAGGTATTTCGCCTCCATGAATTCCGCAATGCCGTGATGCTGCCCTCCCTCGCGGCCGAGCCCGCTCTGCTTGACGCCGCCGAAGGGGGCTGCCGGATCGGACATCAGCCCGCGGTTGAGAGCAATCATCCCGGCCTCGATCCGGGAGGCCACCCGCATCCCGCGCGCCAGATCGCGCGTGTAGATGTAGGCAGCAAGCCCATATTCAGTGTCATTGGCGCGCGCGATGACCTCGGCCTCGGTTTCGAAGCTGGAGATTGGCGCCACCGGCCCGAATATTTCCTCATGCGCCATCTTTGCCTCGCCTGGTACGTCGCGAAGCACTGTAGGAGGATAGAAGAAGCCACGTCCGGCCAGGACTGAGCCGCCGCACATGACCCGCGCGCCGCGTGCGACCGCGTCGGTGACAAGGCGGTCTATCTTCTCGACCGCCTGTTTCGTGATCATTGGCCCGCATTCCGTGTCCGGATCAGTGCCGGGGCCGACCTTGAGCGACGACATCCGCTTTTCGAGGCCATCCGAGAAGGCTTCGTAGATGCCGGATTGCACGTAGAGGCGGTTCGCGGCGGTGCAGGCCTCGCCGGCGTTGCGCATCTTGGCCACCATTGCGCCATCGAGCGCCGCTTCGAGATCGGCGTCGTCGAACACGACAAAAGGGGCATTGCCTCCGAGCTCCATGGAACACGAAACCACATGCCTGGCAGCTTCTGCCAGCAGAGCGCGACCCACACCCGTCGAACCGGTGAAGGAGAGTTTGCGCACCCGCGGATCGGCCAGCATGGCGGCTGTCAAAGACCCGGGACTGGAGGTTGTCAGGACGTTGACCACCCCCGGTGGAACGCCTGCGTCCTGGTAGAGCGCGGCCAGCGCGTAGGCGGTAAGCGGGGTCTCACTGGCCGGCTTCAGGATCACCGTACATCCAGCGGCAAGTGCCGGCGCGATCTTGCGCGTCGCCATTGCGGCAGGAAAATTCCAGGGCGTGATCAGGACGCAGATGCCGATCGGTTCGTAGTCGACCACGATGCGGTTGGTGCCGGAAGGCGCAGTACCGAATTCACCGGTAATGCGAACCGCCTCCTCGGCATTCCAACGGAAAAACTCCGCGGCGTAAGCGATCTCGCCTCGGGCATCCCGCAGGGCCTTGCCATTTTCCAATGCGATGAGAGTAGCCAGCGCTTCCGATCGTTCCGTCATCAGTTCAAAGCAGCGTCGGAGGATCTCGGAGCGCTTTCGCGGCGACGTTGTCCGCCAGCCATGGGCTGCCTTGGCAGCGGCGGCAACGGCGGCGGCCGCGTCCTCCAAGGTCGCATCGGGTACGGCAGCGATGATGGCTTCCGTCGAGGGATCGATAACCGGAATTACCTTGCCATCCGCGGACTGCCGCCATTGGCCGTCAATATAGAGCCCGTGCGAAATTGTGTGGAAGTCGCTGACGCCCTGATCATCCGACAGAACCTGTGAAAACGTGTTCATCTCGATATTCCCGATTGTTTACACCGCGCAGCTGGCGAGGTCGCCATCAAAGGCGGCCTGGACCAGGCGTCGCATGGACCTCAAATCTAATGGCCGCGGATTGTTCTTGATGAGGCGCTCGATACCGATCGCTTGTTCCGCCGTCCAATCGAGCTTGTCGGCGGGCAGCCCTAGCTCGGCCAACGAGGGGGTGATCCCGATTGCCCCAAACAGGCGACTGACCTCGCCAATGGTCGCGTCGGCCAACTCGTCCGGCGTCCGGCCCTTTCCATCGAGGCAGAGCGCGCTGGCGATCTCGGCCATCTCGGTCGCTGCGGCTGTTCTGTTGTACTTCATGACATACGGCAACATGGTGGCGACACCCAATCCGTGAGCGGTGTGGGTTATCGCGCCGACCGGATATTGTACGGCGTGCGCTGCCGCCGTGCCGGCCGTTCCGAACGCGCAGCCGGCTGCAAGTGCGCCCATCATCACGTCGGCCCGGGCGTCCTCGTCAGAGGGCCGGCGGTATGCCGTTTCAAGGCTTCGGCCAAGCAGCTTGATCGCCAGCAGGGCGAAATGGTCGGTCAAGGCGGTTTTGCCGATAAAGACATGTTTCTGCGGAAGGCCGGGATCGGTTCCGCGCCTGGCGGCGGTGAAGGCCTCGATTGCATGCGTCAGCGCATCGGCGCCTGCGATCGCCGTCAATCCCGGCGGGCATGTCATCGTCAGTTCAGGGTCGCATATGGCTGCGGCCGCGATCAGATAAGGGCTGGAGATGCCGACCTTCAGTGTGCGATCCGGATCCGAGATCACGGCAACCGGGGTCACTTCAGAGCCGGTTCCGGCTGTCGTCGGCACCGCGATCAACGGCAGCGTTGGACCGGGCACCTTGAACTCGCCGTAGTAATCCTGGAGCTGACCGCCGTGGCTGATGAGCAACGCGGCGCATTTGGCCATGTCGAGACAACTGCCGCCGCCAATGCCGATCACCATGTCGGGAGCGAACTTCCGCGCCTCCTCGACGCAGACGGCAACGGTGTCTCGGGGAACGTCGGGTAGTACTCGGTCATGCACCAGCACATCTATCGCGGCGGCTCGCAGCGCCGCGACAATCTCTGCGAACGAGCCCGTTGCGGCAAAACGTTCATCGGTGCAGACGAGCGCGCGACGCCCGAGCCTGGCCGCGACAACCGGAATGACGTGGCGTTGGCCCTTCCCGAAGAGGATTTCGCGCGGCAGCCTTATGGCAGCGAAAAGGCTCATGACCTGCATCCTGTGATGATGTCTGGAAAGGCTGCGGGCGCGGCACGCTGCTCCCGCAGGGCCACCGCTAACGCCATTGTTTCGTCTCGTAACGGCGCCAAATGATATCCTCTATAAAATCGTATAGGATATAGGATTGCATTGGCCCGAGCATCGTGTTAGCAACTCAATGTGTCAAGAGGCAAAACATGCAGGCCATTAACTTACTCAATGCAGACGATACGAACCTCGGCGGCGGGCGTATCCAGCGCTCCAGCAGCCTGGTTGAGGACGTCTACGAAGCGATTTTTGCGCAACTCATGTCGCTGAAGATTGCGCCGGGCTCGCGCATCACGGTCGACAGCCTGGTCAAGGAATTCAACGTCTCCCACACGCCGATCCGCGAGGCGCTCGGCCGGCTCGAGGGCGAAGGCCTGGTGCTGAAGACGCATCTGATCGGTTACCGCGCTGCGCCGCAGATCACGAAACGGCGGTTCGACGAACTCTACGAGCTTCGCCTGCTGCTAGAGCCTCATGGTGCAGCAAAGGCAGCGGTGCTCATGGATGAGGTAAAGCTCGCACAACTTCAGAAATCCGCCGGCGTCATGGCGCGCCATGAGGGCAAGGACGAGCGCCTGCGGTATTCCAACTTCGCCCGCCAGGATGCCATTTTCCATGACAAGGTCATGGAATTCGCCAACAACGAACTCGTGCGCGAGACACTGGCTCACCAGCATACCCACTTCCACATATTTCGCCTGATGTTCCATTCGCGCGTCACCGAGGAGGCGCTTGACGAGCATGAGGCCATTCTGGCCGCTTTCGCTGCGGCCGATCCTGCTGCTGCCGAGCAGGCGATGCGTCGCCATATCGAGCATTCCCGCGACCGCTTGTTGTTGGCGTTCGACTGAGACTGTCCCGATGTCCCCGTACCCGCCATCGACGATCATCACGCAGCCCAGTGCCAACGAAGACTACTTCCCCGATTCAGCCTTCTAGAAACTCAAGCTTACCGGGCGAGTACAGGTCTCGCCCGGCCCCGTTCTCACAGGAAAGGAAGTACCATGCCAGGCAAAAAGATCCTGATGCTGACCGGTGAATTCACCGAGGAATACGAAATCTTCGTCTACCAGCAGGCTATGGAAGCGGTGGGCCACACCGTTCACGTCGTGTGCCCAGACAAAAGCGCCGGAGACCTGATCAAAACATCGCTGCACGATTTCGAGGGCGATCAGACCTACACCGAAAAGCTCGGCCACTATGCACTGATCAACAAGACCTTCTCCGACGCCGAGAAGCAGCTGGAGCAATACCACGCTGTTTACTGCGCTGGCGGTCGTGGGCCCGAATACATTCGCACGGACAAGCGCGTCCAGACGATGGTGCGCCACTTCCACGAAAGCAGGAAGCCGATTTTCACGATTTGCCACGGCGTGCAGATCCTGATCGCGGTAGATGGCGTCGTGCGTGGCAAGAAGGTCGGCGCACTGGCGGCATGCGAGCCGGAGGTGACGCTTGCGGGCGGCACCTATATCGACCTGTCTCCGACGGAGGCATATGTGGACGGGACGATGGTTTCGGCAAAAGGTTGGACGGCGCTTGCTGCGTTCATCCGCGAATGCCTGAAGGTGCTGGGAACCGAAATCCGCCACGCGTAGACCTTTGCTCCGACGCATCTCAAACGGGGGTGCGTCGGTTGCGAAAGTCTTTCGCTATGCATTGATGCTCGTTTCATCAAATCGGGTAAGCGAACGCATCAGTGTTTTCCTTGCTGAAGCCAGATGCGCTCGGCAGGCCACTTCAATCCGAGTGGAGTTGCGGCTCTCAAGCGCATCGATATAGGCGATGTGTTCGTGGATCGCGGCAAGGTTGCGCTGCTTTTCGTCCTGCTTGTTCCATTGATAGTGGTAGTGAAAAATGAACGTGATGATGTCGTAGAAATCGTCGATGAAGCGGTTCGGAGATGCCTCGTTTATGAGCCGGTGAAACCGGTTGTCCAGGCCGGAGAAGTCGTGAAAACGGCTTTCAATTCGCTCCAGCAGGTCGGCATGCGCCATCTTGAGCGCGGCGAGTTTCGACCATAGCGGGGAACGGTCCGGCTGCAGTGAAAACAGGTGTGCCGAACGCAGTTCGAACATCACCCGGATCTCGAAGAGCTCAAGTGCAAAGTCTTCGGTGAAACCCTTGAAAAGCCAGCCTGTATTCGGCCTTTTCTCGATCAGCCCAAACCGGCTGAAGCGGATCAGGAATTCGCGAATTCCGTTGGTCGCGACGCCGAATTGGCGCGCAAGCTCGAGCTCATTGATGCTGGTGCCGGGCCTGGTGTCACCCCGCAGCATCCACTCCATGAATTGCTGTTCGACATGCTTGGCGCGAGGCGTGGTTTCGGCGTCCGGATAGTAGTCGTTGTCGCTGACCGGGCGGCCCGTCGACCTGAGGCCGTGGCGTTCGGTGATAAGTTCGCGGTGAACCAGTTCCCGCAAAACCTTTCTGACGGTTGTGCGGCTGACGCACATTCGCCGTCTAAGCTCATTTTCGGAAGGAAGTTCACCGGCCAGTTGCCCGTCGCGCAACATATTCGCAGCTCGATTGAAGGCCTTCTTGTAGACGGTGTCGGTTCTCATCGGATTTTCCTTGGGAACAATACCTTGTCCTTTTTAGCATGAACTTTATCCATAAAAAACAACTTGACCCGGCCGGGCCGGTTGTTTTTTATCGATAAGAAGAGGACCTGAACACAAATTGAGTTTTTGACGACGCGGCTCGTACGGGCCGCGGCGGGGAGGGGAAATTTGCCTGAAACGGGAAACACCGGCACGACTGTCGGCGAGGCCGCGTTGCCAGCATCCAGGAAGTCAGAAGCCGTTCCCGGCCTTGCGCTCGGCCTGATGCTGCTGAGCGCTGGTCCGGTGGTCATCCTCGTGCTGCTGATCGCCGTCCTCAGCTTTCTGTCGCCCTATTTCCTGACAGGTCGCAATCTCGGCAACATCCTGGCCCAGACCGCCGTCATCTCGGTTGTCGCGATGGGTCAGCATCTGGTCATCCTGACACGCGGCATCGATCTCTCCGTCGGTTCGAACCTTGCACTGGCTTCCGTCGTCGGCGCGCTGAGCTTTCATGCCGGCGCCCCTGCCTTCGTTGTGATCGCGGTGATGGTTGGCTGCGGTGGCGCGGTCGGCGCCGTCAACGGGCTGTTCTACGTCTTCGGCCGACTGCCGCATCCCTTCATCATCACGCTGGCAACATTGAGCATCGCCAAGGGGCTGGCCCTGCAACTGGCCGATGGCCGCGCCATCCCTGGCATGCCGGATTCGATCGATGCGCTTGGCCGCGAGGCGGTTTGGGGCCTGCCTGGATCGGTTTTCGTGGTTGCAGGCGTTGCCGCGGTCCTTTTCATCATGGCCAAAACCATGGTCTGGGGGCGCTGGATTTATGCCGTCGGCGGCCGGCCCGACGCCGCGCTGCGCATGGGTATTCCCGTGTCCTGGGTGCTGGTTTCGGTCTATGTGATCTCAGGACTGTGCGCCGGCATCGGTTCCGTCATACTTGCCGGCCGTACCGACGCCGGTTCGCCGCTGTTCGGCAATCTGCTCGAACTGGACACGATTGCGGCCGTGATCATTGGCGGCGCCAGCTTTCTTGGCGGTCGCGGCCACCTCGGCCATGCCCTGATCGGCGCCATCATGATCGGCGTCATTCGCAACGCGCTCAACCTGCTCAACGTCAACGTCTTTTTCCAGCTCATCGTCATCGGCGTGGTCATCGTGATCGCGGTCGAGTCCGACGTGCTGCGCAATTACCTCGAAGGGCGTGTGCGTGTCCTGCAAGCCGGGAGGCAGTCATGAGCGCCGTTGCGGCCAAAGTCGATCACGCCGCCTCCGACCATCCCGTTTTGGCGGTACGCGGTGCTACCAAGCGTTTCGGTTCGGTGCTGGCCCTGGACGACGTCAGCATCGAGGTGCGGCGCGGCGAGATCGTTGGCCTGCTCGGCGACAATGGCGCGGGTAAGTCGACGCTGACCAAATGCATCAGCGGGGTGCACCAACTCGATGCCGGCGCGATCCTGTTGGACGGCGCGCCAACGCAGATACGCTCCCCTGCGGATGCGCGCTTCGCCGGCATCGAGACCGTCTACCAGGATCTGGCGCTGTTCGACAATCTGACACCGGGGCAGAACTTCTTCGCCGGCCGCGAGCTGGCTGGCCCGCAATGGCTTCCGCGCGGCCTGCGGTTTCTGCAGCAGCGCCGGATGGACGCCGAGACCCGCGCTCTGCTGGCAAATCTGAAGGTTACCTTGCCGCGGCTGGATGCCGTCGTCGCCATGATGTCTGGCGGTCAAACGCAAGCGATCGCCGTGGCCCGCTCGACCGTGTTCGCCCGCAAGGTTGTCATTCTGGATGAGCCGACCGCCGCACTCGGCCTGCGTGAATCACGCCAGGTGCTCAATTTGGTCGCTGCGCTCCGCGACCAAGGCAATGCCGTCATCCTGATCACTCACAACATGGAACACGTCGTCGAGCTCGCCGATCGCGCGGTGGTGCTTCGCCAGGGCCGCAAAGTCGGCGAACTGGTGCCGACCAAGGGCAACAAACAGGAACTGGTTTCCATGATCGTTGGAGCCTGACCCGTTCGAAATTTGGGGACCTTTCAGGTCCGCAAATGCCTGAAGCGTCTCCCGCCGGGAGGCGTCTCAATCCAAGGGAGGAATACAAATGCCAATGAACCGAAAACTGTTCGCAGGGCTGGCGATCGCGATTGCGCTTTCCGTGCCGGCTTCGGCCGCAGACAAGATCAAGGTCGGCCTGATTACGAAATTCCCGGTGCCGTTCTACTCGACCATGGAGGACGCCGCCAAGAAATACGCGGCCGCTCATCCGGAGATCGAACTGGTCACCGGCCAGGGCCAGGCGGCTACCGACATTGAAGGCCAGATCGCTCTGATCGAATCCATGATCACGCAAGGCGTCAAGGGGCTGGCAATCACTCCAGTCGACCCGACGGTGGCGCCGGCGCTCGACAAGGCGGTGGCCGCCGGCATCAAGGTGGTTCTCGTCGACAACAGCATCCCTAACTGGAAAGGCCAGACGGCATTAGTCTCGACCAACAACCTCAACGGCGGCAAGATCGCCGGAGAGTATCTCAAGACGGTGCTCAAGAGCGGTGACAAGATCGGCATCTTGCAAGGCGTTCCCGGCGTGCCGGCTCTGGATGACCGGGTCACGGGCATGATGGAGGGACTGGGCGACGTCAAGGTCGATGTCGTCGGCAAAGGTGCAACCAACTGCACGCTGGAGCTTGGTACGTCAGTGACCGAAGACATCCTGACCGCCAATCCGGATCTCAAGGCAATCTACTCGGCCTGCGGCCCGCCGATCCCTGGCGCCGTCAAGTCGATCAGCAATGCCGGCATTGCCAACGACAACCTCATAGTGGTCGGCTTCGACGCGTGCTGCGGTGAGATCGAAGCGATCAAGTCGGGAGCAGAGGACGCCAGCGTAGCTCAATTTCCCGCGAAAATGGGTGAGCTTGGCATCGACACTGTCGTCAAGGCCATACGTGGCGAATCCGTCGAGGCCAATGTGGATACCGGCGCCGGACTGGTGACGCTGCAGAACGTCAAGGACTTCGAGTGATCCACCAGCGGTGGGGGGGGGGGGTACGCCCGCCCCCCACAAGGTGGGGGGCGCGACCCGAGCCACGGGGGGAGCCGCTCAGTCTGTGACCCCCCACA
>NZ_JAMYOQ010000045.1:0-36149 GCF_040319905.1 Mesorhizobium sp. M0833
CTGACCAGAGGGGCTTGGGCGGGGCCTGGCAGGACTCACGCGGCGATGAGTACGGTGCCGAGGGCGAAGGTTCCGCCGGCTCCATGCTCTCCGATGCCGCCCGTTCGGTTGCGTCCGTGGCAGGCGGTGCGACTGAGGCTGTGGCAGACGTTGCGAGCGGCGCCAAAGAAAGGTTAGGAAGCACGGTCGGGCAGTTCGGCTCGGCGGCCACCGATATATCGGGGCGGGTACGGCAGTCGGCGCAGGACCTGTTCCAGCGCGAACCTCTGGCAATGGCCGCGGTGGGCCTTGCCGTGGGCACCGCCATCGGCGTGATGCTGCCTCACACAGCCGCGGAAGACGCGCAACTCGGCCCATACCGCGACAAGCTTCGTGACAGTGCCGAGGAAGTCTTTGAAGAAGGCGTGGAGCAAGCCAAGCAGGTCGCCGCCGAGGCATATGAGACTGTAAAGGAAGAGGCTGACCGACAGGGTTCCAGCGGCGACGCCGAGACGTTGGTCGACCGCGTCGAAAAAGTCGTGAAAAAGACGGCAAGCAAAACGGAGCAAGCCATTCGCGATCGTTTGGCGGAGTCGGACGAGCCTCCCAACACTTCGTCATAGCGGTAGCCGGTTTTCGAGGTGCGCTGGCGAAGCTGTTCTTGAGACTCTCTTCACGGCGACGGCATGCCTCAGGACTGATCTGGCATGCAACCTCGGCTTCCAGATTTGCTCCTGGCGAGGTATCGAGTTGCTGCTTCCGCGCGCTACGCCTGCCTTGCAAGAAGCGCCGCACAAACATCACTCACGACTTGCTGCAAGACATCGAAAGCATAGCCGATGTGAAGCCGCTCGAGCGGGGTGTGGTAGTCTCGTCCCCACGGGCCGATATTGATGGTAAGAATGTTGGCCAGCCCGCCTTATTTCGGCCAGCGAATGCCGTCGCGCCACATCGGCATGTTGCGGGCGACGACGTCGAGACTGGATGCGGTGGCCTCGCCAAAGAAGCTCATCTCGAGATGCCGGCGAAACAATCCGCACAGCCGATCGCCGAGATCATAGCGTGCGGTTGCGCCGGCTGCGATGTGCAAGGCAATCTCGCGCAACCTCGCCGCTGCCGGCCTGTCGGAAAGGTTCGTTGGCAGATAGGGTGTCGAGCCGAAGCGGGTGACGATTGCCGGTCCCGGCAAGCGGCTCAATCGCCATGCCTCTTCGGTAACCAGCAGGCATTGCTCGGGGCAGCGGGAGATCGCCCGCGCCAAGAGACGCGCCGACGGTGCCAAGCCTTGATGTTGTTACCGCATCGAGACGGTCCAGCAGTGCCTTGTAACGATGCAGCGGAATTGTTTCGACGAGATCGATCGCTGCGCTGCCGTGCTGGCAATGCCGGCGCTGCTTCAGTTCCGCCAGGCAGGCAAAAGCAGCATCGGCGCAAAGCCGGTCAATGCAATCAAGCACCTCGTCCGGGCTCCGTCGATAGCTCAGAACGTTAAAGCCGGCGAACGCCGTAGCCGGCGTCGTTACGTCATAGCGGGACTTGCCGTCGCGCATATTGAGCAAGCTCGGCGGTGTGCCCAGAAGGAATTGGGCATTATCGGTAAGCTCAGAGACCCATTCCACACGGGCCGCTATGGCAGCGGCAACAGTCGCGGCGTTCAGCCCATTCAGGAGAAACCGCTATGCGCGGGAACGCCGACGTGGGCCGTCGGAAGCAGCTTGCCGAGCGTTCCAAGCGCGATGACGCAACCCTTGTTGCCGTCACCGTCGTCGGCGATCGCATCGAGATTGATCGCCGCCAGAATATGGAGCCCGCGCTCGCCAGCAATCGCTGGCAGCGCCTGCGCCGCCTTGCGCGCTCCGGCAGAATTGTTCTCACCGACACGAACGGCGTCGTGAGCAGTTTGTAGGGGAGGCTCTTGTCCTTATCCAGCGTAGTGCGGCCCTCTGGAACCATCAAAACTGACAATCGTTACGCTGTTCAGCAACGTACATGAGGGGCAACGTCAACGTGAACGAAGATGACGCCTCACCATTAGCGACCGGGGTAGAAGGCCTCGACTATGTTTTGCGCGGGGGTTATGCCAAATTTCGGTCACACCTCGTTGAGGGAAGGCCTGGTTCGGGCAAGACCACGCTCGGGCTTCAGTTCCTTATCAAGGGGGCCTCGCAAGGCGAAAACTGCCTCTATATTACGCTATCCGAAAGCAAGCGCGAACTCATATCCGTGGCAAGCAGGCACGGCTGGACTCTGGGCGGGATAGAAATTCTGGAACTCGTTCCTCCAGAACTCAGCCTTGATCCTTCCCAGCTGCAGACACTCGTGCATTCTTCTGACCTGGAACTCGGAGAGACCGTGCAGGCGGCCTTGGCTGAGATCGACCGTATTAAGCCACAGCGCGTCGTATTCGATTCGCTTTCAGAAATCCGGCTGCTCTCGCAGGGCTCACTACGCTACCGTCGGCAGGTCCTGGCGCTGAAAAGCTTCTTTCTGCTCAACCACGCGACGGTCTTGTTACTCGACGACCTCACGGCCGAGCAGGATGACCTCAACCTGCATTCGATCAGCCATGGCGTGATCCGCATGGAGCAATTGACTCCGATATACGGTGGCGAGCGGCGGCGCTTACGGGTGATCAAGATGCGTGGGGTGCAAATACGTGGCGGTTACCACGACTTCGTTATCCGACCGGGCGGGATCACGGTCTTTCCGCGACTGGTCGCCGCCGAGCACCCTGAAGCCGAGCACGGATCGCCGGCCTTAAGCGGACATGGCGTGGACGCTCTGCTCGGCGGCGGCCTCGATCGGGGCACAAGCACGCTCTTGATCGGCCCTTCGGGTGTGGGGAAGTCGACCATAGCCTGCTCCTACTGTCATGCAGCGCTCGGGCGCGGTGAGCGCGCCCTGGTTCTGCTGTTCGATGAGACTGACCGCATTTTCCTGGGACGTGCAGCTGGTCTCGGTATGGATCTCAAGCCCTTCCTGCAAGACGGAATGCTCCTGCTCGAACAGATCGACCCGGCGGACCTTTCACCCGGCGAATTGTAATCAAAGATTCAGTTCGCAGTCGAGCGGTTTGATGCCCGGATCGTAGTGATCGACAGCCTCACGGGATATCTGAATTCGATGTCCCAAGAGCAGCATCTTGTGCTGCAGATGCATGAAATTCTCACCTACCTCAACCAGAAGGGCATCGTCACGATCCTGCTGCTCGCCAATCACGGGCTGATCGGCCAGACGGCGGCCCCAATCGACATGACCTATCTGTCTGATGCAGTGATGTTGCTGAGGTTTTTCGAAAGTGGCGGTCGCATCCGGCGAGCGATTTCGGTGGTGAAGAGGCGGGTTGGTCCTCACGAGGACACGATCCGTGAATTCATGGTCAGCAGCCAGGGCATAGCTGTCGGCGAGCCGCTCGACCAATTCAGGGGAATACTTACAGGCGTGCCCTTTTTTGAGGGCAAACAAAGCGACCTGCTCGCTGACAAGAAGCCATGACGCCGAAAGAACCCGTCGTACTCGTGCTCGCCCCGGTTGGTCGAGACGCTCAGCTAGCGGCCTCGATCTTAGCAAAACACGGGATCGGCACACGCCTCTGTGCCAATCTGGAAGAGGTTTTGGGGTTTCTCGACAGCGCACACTGCCTTGTCGTCGCCGAAGAGGCGCTCATCAATTCCGACCGGAGCCAGTTCGCCGCCTGGCTGCGCAACCAACCTGCGTGGTCCGATTTTCCAGTGGTTCTTCTGGTCATGCGGGGAACAGAATTCGACAAGCGTCTTGCGTTTCTAGATCGGTATCTCATCGTTCTCGAAAGGCCTTTCCTGGCCTCAAGTCTGGCCAATTCGGTGAGGTCGGCGTTGCGTGCGCGTGCACGCCAGCTCGAGGTCAAGTCCCACCTCGAACAAAAACAGGAGGTCGCTGACCGTCAAAAGCTGTTGATCCTCGAGCTTCATCACCGGGTCAAAAACACCCTGGCCAATGTGCGAGCGATGATGGGAGCGACGGCCCGGTCCAGCGATAGCGTCGACAGCTTCGTGCGTGATTTCTCCGCAAGAATCGTGTCCCTTGCCAACACGCATTCAATGCTTACAGACGACTATTGGCAGACGGCCTCATTACAGAGATTGCTTGAGACGGAACTGAGCCACTACGAGATCTATGGCGAGCCGCGAATATCACTACGTGGTCCCAATGTGGCCCTCGTCGCCGACCTTGCGATACCTGTGGGCATGGCGTTTCATGAACTTGCCTCCAACTCAGCAAAATTCGGCGCCTTGTCGCGCCCGGAAGGCCGCCTTGATGTGCAATGGTGGATAGCGGATTCCGCAGGTGAGCAGATCCTGCATCTCCATTGGCAGGAGCGGAATGGTCCCATAGTGCAGCCGCCGAGTCGACGAGGCTTTGGAACGACATTGCTGGAAAGGGTCGTTACGGTGCAATGCAATGCGAAAATCGAAATGCATTACAATCCCGGCGGCCTGCGTTTCACTATGGCGTTGCCATTACGCGAAACGAGGCTCGTCCCAGCGTACTCCTGAGTACCTGACGAACGCGACGAAACAGCACGCAGCTGTGGCCGCAGTCGAAGCCACTGTAATCAAAAGGCCGGCTCCGCGACTTTCTTCAGCGGTTCGGGGCCACGATGCAGGTTGCGAGTTGGGGGTCCCCATTGCGGCCGCCAGGCCGCCGCCGCCTGGGTCTTTCATCTGACCTCGCGCGGTAGGATGTAGTGGGCTGGTCGGAGCCACACGTTACCGACAAAACGGCGCGACTACGCCGGCTTCCTGAGCTCCACCTGAACGCCCAGGCGGAACGCCTGACCATCTGCAAACGAGCGCGCGTAGCTCTCAGCTGTGAAAGGGACCGTGATCGTAGCGCCGTTGACCGTCACGCGAACCGACCACTCTTTCGTCCTCACGATTTCAACGGCATGTTGCTCATGGGGAGCCATGCATTCCTCCCAGAATGGTACGTTGGAGAAGGGGGAGGATAGTGTCGCAAAACTCGTTCGCATGCAAATAATCCGACACCGCAAGGTCGAAATGTCAAAATAGCGCACAGTTGCCGCCGCGGCTCGGGCGCGTTTTTCAGGCGGTTAAGCAGGCAGGCCGACCTACTTCGGTGTTTGCAAGTCGAACCGCCACGACAGACGACCCCAAACCGGATGCTCGAACTCAACGCCAGCTCGTTTAGGGGATCGGCGACAGCCAAGGCGCCTGCCATATCCCCGCTCGGTGCCCATCCGCGAACGACACTCGTGAACGACGGTTCGGAACGGTTGGCCCTGTCGGGGGTTACCTCAGTCCAACCGGAGAGGAGCCTCCAAAAATGGACCACACCAATCACGTACGGCTTTCGAGTTCTGAACTGCGCGCAGACGTTGTTGAGGGAGCCACCATCTACGGTCGCGACGATGAGGAAATCAGTTCAGTCGACCACATCCATGGAACGGGCGAGCATGCGCAGGTCGTCTTCGATGTTGGTGGGTTCCTCGGCATAGGCTCAAAGCGCGTGGCCTTATATGCAACTCAGCTCGATTTTATGCGGGACGAAGACGGCACCGTGCATGCTATCACACAAATGACGACCGAGCAGTTGAAGGCCCTGCCAGAGCATTTTGATTAAAGTCAGCTTCGGTGATCTCGACCGTCAGATATTGTCATGGGTGAAGGTCGATCCGAGTGCGAGCTCGCTTGCAGCGTCGGCGAAAGCATCGACCTGATCGTCAAATTTTCCATTCGGAAACGAACAGACCTCATCGAGGGATGTTTCGTTCCAGCGGCCGCGCAAGAGCTTCACCTGGGCGGGTCAGGTTTGCCCGTGTCCTTGTCGCCTGAGACCGGAAGGACCTTCACGTCATGGCCGGCGCGTGTTTCACTTTCGTCTGCTTTGCCAGCCGAACGAGGGTCCTGCAGCATGGCGATCGTGACTTCGTGCGTCATGCGTCATGACGTTCTGGAAACGCGACCACGATTTCAAAGTCGCTGCTGTGGAACAGGCCGCCGGACATGGCGCCAGCCGGTGCTGATACCGGCCGGAACGATGTGGTCAGATAGCCCCTCGAGGCGAGACCGGACAGCCCTACTCCGGCCCTCGGAAGCGGTCGTGAGTCAGAGTCGGGGCAGTGTCGTTGTTAGATGGCCGGTATTTCTGCAGCTGGCGGATGATTATTTGCGAGCGCAGGTCTGCACCTGCATCTATTGGCGCGCCTAAACGTTGCCGTCGAGGAAGATGCGACGGACTGCAGTGATGTCGAACAACAAAGCCGAAGATTCCAACGAAAACCAAATACAACTGGAGCGACGGGCTGGACAAGCAGACAAAGAGGGCCGCGGACGCAATGCCGAACGGCCATCGCAAATTTCCGGCCGCGGCTGGAGGGATGTACTGTGGCGGGTGTTCGCTGAGGTAATGGAGGACCGCGTCATGTTGATCGCGGCCGGAGCCACGTTCTACCTGCTTCTTGCTCTGTTTCCAGCGCTTGCCGCCTTCGTGTCCATTTACGGCTTCGTCGCCGATCCTCAGACGGTCGCCGAGCACATTTCATTCCTTGGCGGCATACTGCCTTCGGGCGGTTTGGATCTTATCAGATCGCAACTTAACTCATTGGCCGCTCAGAACACTAGCACGCTCAGCTTTGGGTTTATCTTCGGTCTCGCGGTCGCACTGTGGAGCGCCAACAGCGGCATCAAGACGCTGTTTGAAGCAATGAACATCGCTTACGAGGAGACTGAAAAGCGCGGCTTTATCCATCTGAATCTCCTGGCCTTGGGATTCACCCTTGGCGCCATCCTCATTGGCATCGGCCTTATCATCTCGGTCGGGATCGTACCCGCAATGCTTGCGCTGGTGAACCTCGGCGGCTGGACGGAAACCCTTGTGCGGATCTTGCGGTGGCCGGTTTTGCTGATCATGGTCGGAATCGGAATTACGCTGATCTACCGCTACGGCCCTAGCCGCGAAAAGGCAAAGTGGCGATGGGCCACATGGGGGGCATTCCTCTCGGCTGTGGTTTGGATCGCAGTCTCGGTGGGTTTCTCTTTTTATCTTGAGAACTTCGCTAACTACAACGCGACCTACGGAGCCCTGGGGGCGGTCATCGGCTTGATGATGTGGACCTGGATTTCCGTGATCATCCTGATTGTAGGTGCGGAGCTGAATGCTGAGATGGAGCATCAGACAGTCAAGGACACCACCACAGGTGCGCAGCAACCGATGGGGGCGCGAGGTGCCACGGTCGCGGACACGCTGGGCGGATCGGCCGATGCCGCCAACAAGCAGTCACGTTTGGACGAGCGCAAAACCTAGCGCCTAACTGTGCATCTGCTGCAACTTCGCTTGGCGCCAATGACGGTCTTAGATGGCCGTCACCTTACAGGCCTATCGAGCATATATGAGGTTGTCTTGTATCTTCCCATCACGGGAAAGGCAAAGCAGGGTTCAGATGCTGCTCCCTCCTACTGAGGGCGCGCCCACGGACCGACCGAGCGGCTTCGTCACCGCCGAGCTATACCACTCAGCGGGGCACGACCCGGACGCGACCGCCTTGTATCTAGGTCGTAGGTGCGTAGGTGTGACACGCTTTGCCATTGAACGTGAATCGACAACTCAGATGCTACGTGAGCGCCTGTCACCCGCCGGAACGTTGGGCTGAGTTCTTCAAGACTGTTGCCGCGCCTACCGTGCCCCTGTGCGATTGGGGAATCGGCGCTGGCCTTCCAAAGGCCGCTTCCAGACCTCGCGTCCGAAGTCAGTTACGGGGAGCTTTAAGCGCACGTGCGAGGAGCCGGGCATCATTTAGCTGGATTACGCACGTCTCGAACGCATTGGTCGGGCCGCGCCAGCGCAGCTCTTCGACATTCTCAAAAAGCCGAGCGTCCGTACGCAGCGTGGCGAGATTCTTGAACAAAAGTGCGAGCTCTCTACGCCGGCCGAGGGCTTCAGGCGGAAAGCTTTCAAGAGGGCCATAGCGGCCAAGCAGCCGGGCGGCCGACACCAGGCCGATGCCCTCGAGACCCGGGTAGCCATCCACGGCATCACCGACGAGCGCTAGGAAATCTGGAATCAGGGCCGGCTCAACTCCGAACTTCTCGCGTACGCCGGTGGCATCGCGAATTTTCTGGGTCCTTCGGTCTACCTGGACCACATGGTCACCTCGCACGCACTGCGCGAGATCCTTGTCCGGCGTCCAGATGCATACCTTCTGCACGCGCTCATCGGCAGCCGCGCTCCGTGCCGCGGATGCCAGCGCGTCGTCGGCTTCTAGGTCGATCATCGGCCAGACCGCCACTCCCATGGCCGCCAGGGCTTTCTCAAGAGGATGGAACTGCGCGAGCAATGCCGGCTCGATGCCATCCCCGGTCTTGTAGCCGGGCCAGAGCTGATTTCTGAACGACTCGATTACATGATCTGTCGCTACCCCAATGTGTGTGGCGCCATTCTCGATCATCTCCAGCAGTGTGTTCAGCACGCCAACGACGGCGCCAAACGGCCTGTCTTGGCCGTTGTTGAACCGGCGTTGGCCATAGAAGTGGCGAAACAACTCGTATGTGCCGTCTACTAAATGAACGATCATCTCAATCCTTGAGGAAGCGCCAGGCCGTGCCCGTACGCCCGCCTCAAGCCATGTCTCTTATCGCAGCAGCTTACCTTCAAGTCACAGGTGCGCGCACTACTATATGGTAGCCCGCTGCGACAGCCCTTTGACAACAACAACGATCTGCGCGTGGCGCTGAACACGTCCTCGACCGAGAAGCGCTCGTCAAGACTGTCCTTGGAAGCTACGGCAAGGTCGGCAATGACACGCCGGCAAATGCAGCCCAATCCTTTGTTTGCGCCGACATTGAGCAGCGTGTCTAGGATCCGGACAAGGCCGCATTCCATTACCGGAATCAGCACATGGCGCATTCGCAACCGGCCTTTATGAGCAGCCCTCCCCTCGGCGGCGGCGAGTCGATGTAGGTGACGCGCTCTCGCAATTTGAACCCCTGACACGCTTCGCTGGCCGTCGTTATGCGGCGTCCGCATTCTTCGTCTTGAGCAGCCGGCAGCGCTCGACCGCAGTGCGCTTCCACATGGCGTGGTCAAAGCCCGGCGAGCAGCCCATGCCAAGGAAATGCTTCCGCTGCGTCGACAAAGGGATTGTTTCCCAGTGGATACCGTAGCCGTCGCTGATGATGGCCGCAGCGGCGCAGGCCAGCCCCTCGCGCTGCAAGGCGATCGGGTTAGCAGTTTGCTCGTCGCTGGGGGCGTAAGCGTCTGGCGGTCTTCCTGAATGAGACCACGTTTTGAATGAGACCACGTTGGCCATCGGCTGCTCGATCGACACAAAGTCGGGCCTGTTGCCCTTGATCATGGCGCGAAGCTGGCAACCGAGCGATCCCCTGCTCCTCGGCGTTCTCGCCGATGGCTTTGATCAGGCCAGTCTTGATCGAGAGCGATGAGCCGGGCTCATACCAAGCGCATGCGATGTCGAGGCCGAGGATTAACATTCTCACCCCTCGGCAATGCCGGCAGGAATGCCCCAAGGGCATGCAGTCGCAAGGAGCTTCTCACCGAATGTTCGCGCACCGGGTCAATCGTGACGCAACGAAATGTGGTGTTCGCCCGTAGGGTCGTAGGGACACCGCGAAAGGAAACCAGAACATGACCAGCGAACGAGACGTCGGCACGTTCGAAAAGCCCGTGACCCTGTTGCTGTCCTCGGGCAAAGTCAGTGTTTCGAGCACCCGCGAGGCCGCCGAAATGCTGCTGTATGATTGGCCCATTGGAGAGACGGGGCGCCGCATCCAGGCACGAATGGCCTGCATGAAGGTGCTCGGCGGTGGAAGCGCCCCGGAGGTAGCCCGCGCGGCATTTCTGACCGCCGCCCAGGAAGCGAAAATCTTGAACGCCTGACATCTGCTACTCTGCCGCCGCAGCAAATGCCGGCCGGTCATAGCCATTGTCGAGATGCTTGGCCGCAGTTTCGAACGCGTCCATCGCGAAGTCTGGAAAGCGGCGCTGATATTTGGCGATCAGCTTCGGATCGAAGGTTCCGGCACGGTGCGCGGGATAGTCAGCGTCATCTTCGATGTGCCCGTCAGCACCGATTTCCGCGAATGGCCATTGCGGCGATTGGCGTTGCCGTCGGCCTGCTCCTCATCGAGGTGCTCGTCCAGTTCGGCGTTCAGAATCCGCTCCGAAAGCGCCTTCTTCAGCTCGTCGAGCAGCCCGTCTCTGGCGAAAACCTCATTCGGATCGCGACCCGCAAGCAGTTGGTCCAGAAGTTCCTTCTCAATAGCCATGTGATGATTCTCTCCTTTCCATTATCATGGCCTCGCGCACAGAATTCCTGACAGTCCCAGTGCCTCGCGGGCCTCTGGACTCGATTTCATCCGAGCTTGCAGCGACAGCAGAGAGCTGACCATCGCGAGGTTGTTCTTAGTGCGATGCGACAATTCTTGCAGGAGCAGATCCTTCGCGCGTTCCGCTTCCGCCGCTCTCTGATAGGCCGTACGTAGCCCTTCGCTAATGACGGCCAGCCCCAATGCCACCACGACGAAGATAACCATTGGCAGCACCAATCCCGCGGGCAGTAGAAAGGTACCAGCTGGTTTCACCTCAAAATATAGCAGAACCGTGCCCAGCACGGCGGAGTAAGCCCTGAACCTCGATCAAACAGTACCGACGCCAGGAAAATAGCGGGAAACATCACGAAGAAGCCCAGAACTCCGGCGCTTTCATGGATACCCTGCAGGGCGAGAAAACAGATCGCGGTAGCGCGCCAGGCATTTCTAAACGCTGCCGAGCTACGCGAAATAGAAGTTTCCCTGCCTGGTGGTCTCCAGGCATATGATACCGATGGCGCAGAACAACAAGCCTGGAAGGCCTAACCGATTGGCCGCAGGATGAACGTCTCCCTGGCAGCGGATAGTGGCTTCCACTGCATATTCGATCTTGCTGGAGAATAATTCGCCACTCCCGCCGAGCGACGGGGCCGGGTGAAGAGAACACTGCCCTCGCGACTTGGTGTCCACGATAGCTGCGCATCCGCCCGAAAGCTCTCAGTCGGTTCACGCCCAAATAATCACCGATTCGGCCGTCAGCTTTGAATGGCTCCATGACATGCATCTGGCCGCGCAAGCGCTTCGGCGCGGTGAGCCTTATCTAACGCGCCGAGCCTTTGAACCGATGCATAGAACCATCGATAGTCGCCCGAACACAAGTCGAACAAGCGGAGAAAGGCCGGCACCCGATCGTCGCGGGTTCGGGCGGATCGACGTTTGGGTGAGTTGCGCCGCAATACTCCTTCTCGCCCCCCCAGGGCGTCTGGGGCGTGTTTGCAGCCACCTGCTCAAAGCCGCGACGTGAGCCAGCCTCCAGCCTGCTATGTTGGACGGCAATCGTTCAGCTTGCTGCCGCCGACCGCTTGAAAACGATGGTCACCTTCGTCCCTTTGTTGGCGCTGGACTCGACAGCTAACTGCGCCTTGGCGTTCTCGGCCAGCGATCGCGCGATCAGCGCTCCGAGCTTGCCTGGCTTGGGCCACATCTCGCCTTCCGGCAGGCCGATTCCGTCGTCCGCCACAATAACCCTGCAGCCGTCGCCATCGACGATGCTGTGCAGCGTTATCGTGCCGCCGTCGCGGCCCCGGAACGCATGCTTAAGCGAATTGGTCAGCAATTCGTTTACGACCAGTCCCGCCGGCATGGCGACGTTTATTGACACCGGATATGTATCCACCTTCATATCCAGCCGGATCCCCTCGACCGCATGCGAGCTCATGACCGCGGACGCGATCTGGCTGAGATACACACCAAGGTCGACCTCCTCCTTCGGCTCGTCGGCCGTTAACGTCTGGTAGAGGATCGCCAATGCGTCGACGCGACCGGCGAGCCGCTCAAACCGTCTCCGGTCGGCCTCGGTCGCGTTGCGGCTTTCCAGCCGGATCAGTGCGGTGATCATCTGCAGGTTGTTCTTCACCCTGTGCTGCAGTTCGCGAAGCAGTGTGTCTTTCTCGCTGACACGCTCCTCGGCCGAGCGCTGATCTCCCGCCTCGCCGTGAGCCGATACGTCGACCAGTGCCACCAGTCGGAAACAGACCTTGCCGTTGTCGTCCTCTATCTCGTTGGAATAAACGTCGACGATCGCCGGCTTATCCTCGCTGCGCTCCAGCCTGAAGGTGCCGACCAGATCGGTTCCCTCGACCACAGCCTCGGCAAGCGGCCTGTCCTTTTGCTGATTGAGGCCTGTGCCTAAAAGGGCCGCCCAGTTTTCTCTGGTAAGCCTGGCGGCCGTCAGGCCTGACAGTTTCTCGAATTCCGGATTGGCGTAGACCACGCGCTCTTCACCGGTAAGGTCCGAAACGGCTATGGCGATCGGCACCTGGTCGAGGAATTTCTTGAACTGTTCACTTTCCAGTGCGGTTGCAAGGTCAGGTGTATCAAGCAGCTGCTCGACCGCTTCGGCCTTCTCTGCATCCGATGTCATTTTGCGCGCCTGTTCTGTGCGGATGATATCAACAATGCGGCGCGCCTGCCATCGCGCCAAAGCTGTATTTCACGCTCCGCGTCATGCACCTGACAACAAGTCTAGCCTTGTGCGCAGGGCCGAAAGAGAGCGGCAAGCGCCGGCTGCGTCTACGACGAGAACTGCAGCGCTAGCGGGATCAATTGAAATGGGTTGAGGCTTCGCGTCGATGACAAGCGGCGCATTTTTATCCTCCCACCAGCATGAGGCGTTGCTCCTTGCGCCCCTGGGTTATCATGATCCACCACTACATCGCGTCGATAACAGGGGGAGCAACGGCCCTGCTTAGGCGGCCCAGGAAAAGCGCGCGACGGAAGAGCTTCGCTGCAGGTTTTTTTATTGAGAACTACCGGCGGCGTGCGACCAGAATGGGCCTTAAGTTCCAACCAAGGGAACTGTGACTGTCGTAGCGTAATTCATCGGATACCGGTCGAAATATGGGAACTCGATGACGAAAGCATACCTGGCCGTGAGATGTGCCATTCGAAAGCTGCCGCTGGGGGCGTCGATTGCTATTGTTACGTCTACGTCTTTCAATCCCAAAGTCAGCAATTTTGCCGTGGCTATGGCTTCTATCTCGGCCTGCGTCAGCGAGTTCTTCATCTGCAGCGCACGCGCGGACGTTTCCAGCGTATACCGAACACTGGACATGGCATTCAAGGCCCAGCCGAATGCGAAGACGCCGATCAAGACCATTATCAGAACAGGGGCGATCAGCGCGAACTCCAACGCAGCTCCGCCTGATGCTCCCCGTATGAAGGCCCTCGCTTTAGGATTTCACTCCATTTGATATGCGCGCTCTTTGGCCCCGACGGGCACAAGTCCGGCGGCCGCGCTCGGCCAACTGCTCGGCATTGAGCGCGAGCTTGGCAAGCCCCGCATTCGCCTCTTAATTCGACCCCGAATGATCCGCGAGCTATGGAAACGGGTGCATGAGCATGCCGGGCCGTCGCCAAAGTGCACGAAGCGCCCAGCCACTCAATGGATCAAGCCGGGACTGATTGGCCGCGTAAGCACTGCGCGGCGACGAGGGTCTACGCAACGCCTCGCGGCTGGACTTTTGGGATCAGATTGGGGTGACAGCGCCGTGCCGCACATGACGTTGGGCGAAGCCGCTAGGCTTACCGCAAAGCAGAGTTGAGTTGTCGCAGCGCGCCTCGGGCGGCCGATAGCCTGTGCTTTTCGAAGATTGCTAGCTTCTGCTGATAAGTGATCCGCACCTTGGCGTTGCACCCGTGGCATCTGAAGTGCGCAATCGTTCTTAGTGCAGAGCCTTTCCTTACCGCCGGATGCGAGCAATTCGGACAATTGAATGTGAGCGCAACATTAGACAAGTCTTTGGCTAAACCGGCAATAGACGGCTTCTTGGCCACGCCTGCATCTCCAGCATTCGAACCCTCGAACGAGCAAGGGCTCCGGCCCGGAACATTTGCAGCAAACGTACACATTCAATTGACCCCGATTTTAATCCTCGTCATGAAGTCGGCGCCATCCGTTGCGCTCGTTCTAGCGGCCCAGCGGCTTGCGGTGAGGGTAGACCGCTGGGCCTGACCAGCGAGCCTTTGGGAGTGCTCGCTTGACTGTGAGTATATGAGCTAGATCTAATGTAATGATACATGCGAATGAAGTACGTGGCGGCAATTCCGCTGTGTAGAAGCTGTAAGGCGCCCCGGAATGGTCGATGCGTCTGGCACCGCACGCCAGCACCGGCCGGCTAGAGTTCATTGAGCCTTGATGCCGACCCTGATCGAGAAGCCGCCCCACGGCGATGCTTGGATTCAGGAGGTGGAGTTCGACGGCTACGGGGCCGGCGTCGACCAGAAGCTTGGAAACCGTGCTGATCGACACGTCGGCAACGCGGAACCTTTGCTAGATATTACCTGAGCATGTCCTAGAATGCCACATACCTGAGCAACATGATCGCCCATTGCTGTGCGTCTGTGTTCGGTGTTTTATACTTAAGGGTGAATTTCGGCAGATCTGGCCATTTTATCGATGGCAAACACCGCCAATCCACTTGATCAGAGTTCCGACGAGCATCGGCGCGAGCGCCGCCCACGTGTGCTAAAGGGCGGGACGATCATCACCGGGATCCAGAATTCCGAGATCAGCTGCACCTTGCGCAATCAGCATGAGGGGGGCGCCGAGCTGAAGGTCGCGCCCGAAGCTCGGGTTCCCGATCGCTTCTTGCTCTACGTGTCGGTCGATGGAGTTGCCTATAGATCGGAAGTTCGTTGGCGTCGCAACGACCGCATCGGCGTCAAATTCACCGGCACCGAGCCCAAACCGAAACTTCACTACGGTTGACCCACGGCAAGACGAACCTTTTCTGACACTCGCCATGAATTTTCAGCACAAGTCGCCCGGCCATTCTCTCCGAGGATAACCCGGACAGGGACGTGAACTACACAGCGCCCTTGACTGCCAAGACGGTCACCCACCCCTGCCCTGGACACCCGTGTTGGAAACGATAGCGGGCGCTACTGTGACGAACAGGATATAAGGCTCTCTGGCAGCAAGCTGGTTGAGGAAAGTCCCACCGTCATGAAGCCTATGAACGAAGAGCACCTGGCCATCCTACGCAGGCACATGGTCGAGATGATTGCAATCCATACCGACCTTGCAAGCGAAGAACTCGGCAAGGCGGCGCTCGATGAACGGGTGATGGCAGCGATGCGGCGATTGCCGCGGCATCTCTTCGTGCCAGCTTCGGTTGCACCTTACGCCTACCAGGACATGCCGCTGCCGATCGGCTTCGATAAAACCGTCTCGCAGCCGTTCATCGTCGCCCTCATGATCGATCTTCTTGCTCCCCAACCGCACGAGGCGGTGCTCGAGATCGGCACCGGCCTGGGCTACCAAACCGCAATCCTCGCGGGACTCGCCGGGCAAGTTTGGAGCGTAGAAATCATCGAGGAATTCGCAAGCCGTGCGGAGGCTCTCCTGCATGACCTCGGCTTATCCAATGTCGGCATTCGTGTCGGAGACGGGTCTCGCGGCTGGCCCGAGCACGCCCCATTCGACAAAATCCTGGTCACGGCGGCGGCTGAGCAGACACCGCCGGCTTTTCTGACGCAACTCAAGCCGGGGGGACGGCTGGTACTGCCTTTGGGATCTAAAGAAGCACAGTTTCTGACTGTCATCGACAAGGATGCGGCAGGGCAGCTCGAGACCCGGAAACTCATTCCGGTTCGGTTCAGCCGGCTCGAGACCGCCTAGTGATGTGCGACAACTGGCGCGCCGCGCTTTTCCGACCCTCAATCAGATGCCAGCCTTCGCGTTTCTTTCGTCCTGGATGAACGGGAGAAACAACCCGTCGCAGATTTTCCAAACACAAGGCAGCTTGTCTTCTGGGCTCTGCGATCCTTCTTGGCCCTTCACAACTTGAGCTGATCATCCTCCCCAGCCGCCTCCCCCGCCGCCGCTCCCGCCGCTCCCACCGCTCCCGCCGCTCCCACCGCTCCCGCCGCTCCCGCCCGAAGGAGGAATGAACACAGGCGCAGGAACAGGCTCCTCCTCAACCGGTATGATCACTTTCTTGGCGGCCCTCCTGGGAGCAGGCTTGACGACCTTTGACGGAGCAACCCTGCGGACGACCTTTGGCGGGGGAACTCTGCGAAGAACCTTTGGCGCGGGCGTGGCGACCAGCGGCGTCGGTTCAACCCTAGGGACCAGGGAGGTGCAACCCATGAGGCCCACCATGATGCCGGATAACGCTGTTCCAAGTATTGCCTGTTTCAATACTCTGCCTGCCATTGCCTCCTCCTCAGTCAAAACAAGTCCCGACGCGGATTGGCTTCTTCCCAAGCCCGTCTGGCCGCGTTAACCAGTTGCGTGTCCAGTGAACCCGACCGGGGAAAATTCGATTTCAGTTCCTGGCGCAGCTGCTTCAAGGCCGCTGTTTTTGGCTTCGGACCGAACTTTGCCAGCGCTCTTTGGGCGTCCGGCAGTTCCTTGCGCACATCGAGCGCAGCCGCAAACGCAAGGAAACGCACGACATGACCCTGATCGGCCTTGTCGCCTTTTTGCATTTCGAGAGCCGCGCGATCGTAAGCTGCGAACGGGTCACCCCGTGCGATCCCGATTTCGAACAATCGCTGCGCTTCCGCGAGGCTCCGTTCCACACCGACACCGTCGCGATACATGCGTGCGAGGCTGCCGGGCGCATAGGGCTGGCCGAGATCGATTGCCTGCTGAAACAGCGCCAGCGCCGTCTTCGGATCCTTCTCAACGCCCTGCCCAGACAAGTAATTGCGGCCGAGCAGGTTCATAGAATACATATCCTGCCGCTGGACGCCGGCCTGCAGGAACGCAACGGCGCGGGCTTGGTCAGCGGTCACGCCGTTGCGGCCCTCGGTGAAGATCGCGGCCAGATCGTTCATTGCATAGGTATGGCCCATCGCCGCTGCCTTGAGCAGCAGGTCCAAGCCCTTGGCCGTGTCGGGCTTGACGCCATACCCATTGAACAAGGCGCGACCCCACGACGTCATGCCGTAGGGATCCCCCTTGTCGGACGCAGCGGCGTAAAGCGCGTTGGCCTGTGCGCGGTCGACGGCCATTCCGGTTCCGGTCGCATACATGTAGCCTAGCTCGAACACGGCACGTACGTGTCCCTTCTTGGCGGCTTGCTCGATGGCTGTCCTGCCCTCATCGACCTTGCCTGCCGCAAGGAGCGCGCGCCCAAGTTCATAGCGGAAGCGCGCAACGTCGGGATAAGCCTTCACGGCGGTCTCGCAAAGCTCTACCGCGCTGGCGCCAATTTCGTTCGGGAGCAGGCCGGGGACGACGCCTTGCAGGTCCAGAGGTTCGCCGGCAGCCGTATCGCAAGGATCGACTATTGGCGAGAGTTTCATCGTGGCTGGCTTTGATGAGCTGCTGTCCGCCCGAATCTCGAAGCCGACCTCGACCGTGGCTTCGGCGCCGATCTGTGGCTCGTAGCGCAGTCGATCGACCTCTGCGGCCATCAGGCTCGACTGGGGCGACAGGGTTCGATCGGGCAGCGAGAGCGTTCCCGTTGTCGGATATTTCGAAACTTTCAGCGTGACAGCGGGATCTTCGGTCGGGAAGTCAAGCTTCAGGAAGACCGGACCGACGCCCATGGGAACATCGATGTCGCGGTTTTCGATCGCTTCTGCCGCACCGGTGATATGAATGCCACGCTGCAATACCTTCTGCTTCTGCTCGGCCTCGAGCGAGGCCATGATCTGTTTACCCTGTGGGCCTTTGCCGCTCTTGACCCGAAACACCAGAATGCCCTGGGTTTGACCGCCCCAATTGTCATGCGTGGCATAGGCCAGCATATCCACCTCTTCCTGCGCAGCGACACCCTTGGGAACGTCCATCTGCAAGCGCGGGAGGTCCTTGCCCTGAATCGGCACGCCCACCCTGACGGGGTTGCCGTCCAGCATCAGGCGCCCCAGGGCAGGCGGTCTTTCAATGCTCAGGGTGATCGTGCCGCCGTCGATGTCTACCGGTTCGGGCAGACCCAAGCCGACGGGTCCAACACCCGACAGCACGACCTTCTCCAGCACCGGCGGCAGTGCGGGGCGACTGCTGCGGCGCATCAGCACGACTTCGTCAATCAGTGATGAGTTCTCCCAGGGAACTTGGAGGCCGTTTGTAGCTTCCACCACATCGCGGCGTACCGCCGCCATTACGGTGCGGATTTCCTGGTTAGGCGCTAGCGCGCGACGGGAAAACGCCGCCGAAAACGGGCTGAGTTCGCCGGCCCCGTCATACGCCGCCGCCCCGGGTTCGGTGGCAAATGCAATCAGCGTGTTCAGCGAGCTTTTGACCTGGGCGAGCCCGGCGTTACCGGTGGCAATGAGCTGGTCTCTCAGCCAGTAGTTCTTGCGCGGAAACGGATTGTTGCGGCAGGCATCGAGGATGATCACCTGGATCTTCGATTTCGAACGCAATTGTCCCAGCACATCGTTGAGCTTGATGGCCTGGACCTCGATGTCCGCCGCCTCCTTCAAGGAGGCATCGACCGGGATCAGGAAATTTTCGCCGCCGATCTGAAAACCGTGACCGGAATAGTAGACGACCGCAAGGTCGGCGCCGTCAACGGCGGCAAGATAATTGCGGAACTGTTCTTCGAATTGCAGCTTCGTCAGATCGCTTGCGACGAAGACCTCGAATCCTGCCAGTCGAAATGTTTTCGACACGTCCTCGGCATCCTTGACCGGGTTCTTGAGCGCGGGGAATTGTCGGTAGTCCGAATTGCCGATGACAAAAGCGACCCTTCGGTCGGCGCAAGCGGGAAAAGTCGTGAAGCTCGCAAGGAGGAAGGCTGCGACGATTGCGCAAAGTCGGAGCATGGCAACCCCATAAACGCTGTTACCTCGCGACCACAAGAACACCGCATGGGGTAGCCAGGTCCGTTAGAGAGCATGCAATCTGCCGGGACAAAAAAGGGAGAAAAGCCGTCGCGGCAGCGGGCATATTTCTCACTTGATCAAGTGCTAAATTACATCAGAGCCCGCATATCTGCAACGTCTGTCAGACGGCGCCGGCTATCCGATCACTGGTCCGCCTCGTCTGGTTCTGGGGATTTACCATTCTCGATTAGGCCTGATCTCGGTATCAGCCCCTCCTGTCGGGTAGATTGCAGGTCCAAAGTGGGCCGTTTCCACGGCCGGGTCCGGAGTTTCTACGCTGATGCACACGCCTGCTTCCATACCGCTGGGCGATGACAGCTTCGAAGATGTTCTGAGGGCAGAAACATGTCGAATCGTCAATCACCAGCGGCTGGAAACAGCGAGGTTCGGGGTAACACAATGCGGCTGCGCGGCCTGTTGGCTGCGGCCGGTGCTACGACTGCCATGGCGTTCGGATTTGGTAGCCTCGCGCTGACATCCGTTTTTATCAGGCCGCTTGAGGCGGAGTTTGGCTGGTCGCGAGCCGATATTAGCCTTGCCTACACGCTGTCAAGCGTCGGCATGGCCTTTGGGCGGGCTGTTCTGGGGCCGGTTGTCCGATCGCCTGAATACCAGAAACCTGCTGTTCATCGGCTCGGCAGGTATGGTGATAGCGCTTGCCGCGATGTCCTTCGCAACTTCGCTCTGGCAGATCTATGCCGCCAATTTCGCGCTGGGCGGGCTCGGCTTTGCCTGTCTTTATGCGCCGGTACTTGCGGTAACCGGGCTCTGGTTCGACCGCCGCCGGGGCCTCGCCGTGGGGACCGTCACAGCAGGAGGAGCCCTAGGTCAAGGCATACTGCCGTACGCCGCGAATGCCTTGATTGATGGCGTCGGCTGGCGCTTCGCATATGCGGTGATGGCGGCGGCGACAATGGCTGCGCTGGCGATCCTTCTGCCTGCGGTTCAAAGGCCGCCCCTCGGCGACGTTCTTCCCGTCCCCGTGCGTTTTTCAACAGAGCCAGCTTTCCAAGGTGGCCGGATTTCTCCCGTGGCGCTCCTGTCTGCGGCAGCCTTTCTCTGCTGCGCCTGCATGGGGGTCCCGCTGATGCACCTCACGAGCTTCGTGACGGCCGTGTGCGGATCTTCGGATGTCGGATCGCTCAGCCTGTTGATCGCGATGCTGTTCGGCGCCGCCGGGCGGATCGCATTCGGGCTCCTCGCCGACCGGGCAGGCAACCTTGCTGCCTATGCACTGGCATCTTTCATTCAGACGGCATGCGTTGCGATTTTTCCCGCGCTAGACCAGCAGCTGAGCCTCTTGGTGCTGTCGGCAGTCTTCGGTTTTGGTTTTGCTGGAAACATGACCTGCCTGATCCTCTGCGTACGCCAGTTTGTGCCAGCCGAACGCTTTGGCCAGTCACTCGGCACTGTCATGCTGATCGCCTGGGTAGGCATGGGCATGGCCGGCTATTTCGGCGGCTTCGTCTATGACCACTTCGGCAGCTATAGGCCCGCTTTCCTAATTGCATCTGCCGCGGGCGCAGCCAATCTGGCCGTGCTGGCTGTATTGGCGTCGTTCGGTGCGAGAGCGCTGGCCGCATGCGGCGGCGGACTTCCAGATCCTGCAGTGGGCCACTGATTCAAGCGTTGGAATCGCTGAATTCCACGTTGGGTCAAACGCTGCAAACCTCGGCTTTCCTGCCAATTTCAGAGATCAAAGGGACGGAATGCCGCCGTCGCTAAACAAGGACCAACTGAGATGAGCCCAATCCACGACAGCATTCTCGACACGATCGGTGACACGCCGGTCGTGCGCCTTTCGCGCATAAACAACGGCGCCGCCTCGCTCTATGCCAAGATCGAAGCGTTCAATCCTGGCGGATCGGTCAAGGACCGTTTTGCCGCCGCCGTCATCCAACAAGCGGAGCGTTCTGGATTACTTCGACCTGGCCAGACCGTGATCGAAGCGACGAGTGGCAACACAGGCATTGGGCTCGCCATGGTTTGCGCCACGAAACGCTATCCTCTTGTTATCGTCATGCCGGAAAACGCCAGCCTCGAACGACGCAAGCTCATGCGTTTCTTCGGTGCCAAGGTCGTGTTGACACCTGCCGTCGAGCGTGGCAGCGGCATGCTGGCCAAGGCGATCGAGCTGGCCGAAACGCACGGCTGGTTCCTCTGCCGGCAATTCGAGACGCCCGTCAACGCCGATATTCATGCCCGCACGACAGCGCTCGAAATTCTCGCGGCTTTTCAGGACCGTCCACTCGATTACTGGGTCACCGGCACAGGGACCGGCGGAACTCTTGCCGGTGTGGCGCGAGTGCTCAAGCGCGAGCGGCCGCAAACGCGAATCATCGTGTGCGAGCCCGATAATTCGGCACTGCTGTCGAGCGGCATTCCCCAAAGCTTTGACGACCACGGACTGCCGACACGAGCGCACACCCGCTTCCGGCCACACCCGATGCAGGGGTGGAGCCCAGATTTCATTCCGCAAATTGTAGGCAATGCCATGGCCGACAACCTTGTGGACGAGATCCTGCCCGTTTCAGGTGCCAGCGCCCTAGAAGTCGCACGCCGGCTTGCGAAGGAAGAAGGAATATTGGCGGGCATCTCCGGCGGAGCAACCTTGAGCGGGGCACTGGAAATCGCTCGGCGCGCCGGCCCGGACCAGAGCGTGCTCTGCATGTTGCCTGACACAGGCGAGCGGTATCTCAGCACGATCCTGTTCGATCATATCAGCGACGAAATGTCGGAGGCCGAGGAGGCGATCTCTCACTCTACACCCGGCTACCGCTTCGACCGGCCGCCATCCTTCGCGCTGTCATCGGCGCCCGCGAACGACATCCAAATCGATCCGTCGGCGCATGAGTTTATTGAGGAGGCGATCAATGATTTGGAGCACCCGGTAGTCATGTTCGCTCTGACATGGTGCGAATTCTGCTGGACGGTAAGAAAGCTCTTCGATCGTGCCGGGATCGCCTACAAGTCCATCGACATCGATACCCCGGAATTCCAGAAGATCGGCCTGGACGGAGAAATCCGAAAGGCCCTGAGAGCCCGGATTGGCTCGCCTACAATTCCGCAGGTCTTTGTCGGCGGCGAGCATCTCGGTGGCTGCCTGGATACACTTGCAGCATGGCGAGACGGCACGCTCGGCGCCCGGCTGGAGTCTATTGGCGCAAACTACACACCCGGCGCATGTGCAAATCCCGACAGCCTGCTGCCCCGATGGATGCGGGCGGCGGCGTGAGACGCATCGTCGCTACCAACCCAGAACGAGCCAACACGGACGCCATCCGCTTCCGGCTCGGCTTCATGTAGACTTTTCCGTGCCGACCTCCCCGAAGCGAGGAGCAAGTCAGATCGCTCGCGTTTCTGAAACGAACGGTTTCGGCAGCGGCACGAACTTGATACAATCTACCGCTAATTTAGCAGGCGCACTGGGATCGGCAAAGTGTCGCTCGAAATTCGCCTCCTCGGAGATCTGACCGTCCTTCGCCAAGGCGAGGTCCTTTCCTTGCCGCGTTCGAAAAAGACGCGGGCGCTGCTGGCCTATCTTGCGCTTGTCGAGCGCCCGCAGCGGCGCGAGCGCCTTTGCGAAATGTTCTGGGAGGTACCGGACGATCCTCGCGGCGCTCTTCGCTGGAGTCTCTCCAAGATACGGCAGGTCGTCGACCTCGGGCAGGGCGAGATCCTGCAAGCCGACCGCAACGCTGTTCGCCTGAACACCAGCCAAATGACGCTGGACATCGCGCCTCTCCGGGGCCTCGGCGCTCGCGACATAGAGGCCCTTGAACGGGAGCAACTGGAGGCCCTCGCCCGAGCGTTTCGCGGACGTTTCCTGGATGACCTTTCATTGCCGCGCTGTCCGGAATTCGAGGCCTGGCGCATTGCGACTGCCGACGAACTACACGTGACGCGTCTGCGCATCCTTCGCGTGCTCGTCGACCGGCTGGCGGATGATGACCCTGCTCGGGCGCTTCCGTACGCGCATGACCTGCAGGCGCTGGAGCCCGAGGACGGCGCACTTCGAGCCGACATCCGCCGTCTAAGCGAGGCTGCACGGCAGTCCGCCATGGTCCAAAGCAGCGCCACGAGAACGGACACTCAGATCGCTCCCGCGGGTGAGACCGTCACTTCGACGCAGGTTCTGCCTACGCCGGAGATGCAGCTTGCTTCTCCGCCGGAAGTGGTGCTTGCGCAGGAGATCCGCCGGTGCACGACACCCGACGGCGCGCGCCTGGCCTACGCATTGAGTGGTCAAGGTCCCCCTTTGGTGAGGGCCGCCCACTGGATGTCCCATCTCGAGCTCGAATGGGACAGTCCGGTGTGGAAGCATTGGATCGAGGGCCTCTCCGCGCACTACCAGCTGGTACGCTACGACCAGCGCGGCAACGGCCTATCAGACCGGTATCCCGCCGACCTTTCCTTTGATGCCATGGTCGCCGACTTGGAGAGCATCATCGATGCCGCTGGTCTGCGCCGCGTATCCCTGCTTGGCATTTCCCAAGGGTGTGCCGTCTCGATCGCCTATGCCGTAAGGCATCCCGAGCGCGTGGCGGGAATGGTGCTGTATGGCGGATTTACCAAGGGCTGGCGCAAACGAGGCAATCAGCGCGAAATAGCGCGTCGCGAAGCCATGGGAGCGCTGATACAGGAGGGCTGGGGCCAAGACGACCCGGTATTCCGCCAGATGTTCACCTCCCTCTTCATTCCGGAAGCAACGCCGGAACAGAAGAATTGGTACAATGAGCTGCAACGCAATACCGTCTCGCCGGAGATTGCCCATCGAATCTTCGAGGAAGGCGCCGTCATCGATGTGGACGACCTGTTGCCCCGAGTTCGCGTTCCGACCCTGGTGATGCATGCCATTGGGGATGCCGTCATTCCGTTCGATCATGGTCAGACAATGGCTGGGAAAATCCCCGGCGCGCGTTTCGTTGCGCTCGATAGCGCTAATCACGTGCTGCTTGGTCACGAACCGGCGTTCGCAACCTTTGTGGATGAAACGCGTCGTTTTCTTGCGGACCCCGAACAGACGCAGCAACTCGCGGGTCCTCCGGCGTCCTTGGGAATCAACCGCTCTCGGCAGTACATAACCGTGCTTGCCGCGGAAGTGGTCAGTCCCATGCATCTCCTCGAAACAGAAGATCCGGAGGTGGCGATCCGCGAATTCCAGCCCCTCGAGGATCGCTTGATACAGGTCGTGGAGAGCCATGGCGGTACCATCACATCGTCTGCTGACGGGACAATCACGGCAGCATTCGGCCTTGCTCGCGCCACAGAGGATCACGCGTATCTTGCGTGCCGCGCCGCGCTCGCGGCTAAGCTAGCCGTGGAGGAGCTCTCCCACGGCGGCACCCGGTTGAGGGCCGGAATAGACACCGGCGAGGTCATCGTGCGGCAACAATGGACGAGCGAAGGCAGCAAGGTTGAACTGGCCGGCGCCGCGCCGCGTGCAGCCAACCGGCTGATGCGTGCCTTGCACCGTGCGACGATCGCCGCGACGGCCCGGGCGCGCGCAGCCGCCGGAGGCTATGTGCAGATGCACCGCTTAGCGCATTCGGAGCATCCGCAACTTGGCCGTGACGAACGTCTTTACGAATTGTTGGGCGAGAACCACGCTCTGTCGCGCTGGCACCTGAGGGCCAACCGCGGCCTTACCGGATTGGTGGCGCGCGAGCTTGAGCTCAAAATGCTTCTTGCAACTTGGCGCCGGGTCAGGGAGGGCCACGGCCAGATCATTGGCATCGTCGCCGATCCCGGCATGGGCAAGTCGAGACTTGCCCACGAATTTCTCTCCCTCGACGAGGTTGCTGGTTTTACTGTCCTTGAATGCGGCGGTCTGGAGTTTGATTCATCGGTCGCTCTGGGCACTGTAAAGAAGCTGTTACTCTCGGCTTGTGGCATTCGCGGCGAGGACGGCTTGGCGGACGCCCAGCGCCTGTTTGCCCTTAAGCAGGCGGAACTGGACCTGGATCCACGTCATGCGGCACCGCTTTCATTCCTCGCGGACCTGCCGGTCAACGATTCTGCGTGGCGGCATCTCGATGCGCGGGAGCGGACCTCACGGGTATCCGAGGCGATGAGCGCTTTTCTGGTTGCCTTGAGCCGAGCCTCGCCCGTCGCCATGCTTATAGAGGATCTGCACTGGATCGATGCTGAGAGCGAGGCCGTGGTCAACAGGCTGGTCGAAGTGATGGGCGCCAACCGCATCATGCTTCTCGCCACCTACAGGCCGCAGTACCGGCATGAATGGAACCGCCGCGGCTATTTTCAGCAGATGAGGCTGGAGCGGTTCGCGCGGGACGAAATGGACCAGTTCCTCACCGAATTACTGGGATCCGATCCCAGCCTGGGTGAACTGCGGAAAACACTTGCCGAGCGGGCCGAGGGCACACCGCTCTTTCTGGAAGAAATGGTGCGCGGACTGGTTGCGGACGGTGCACTTGCCGGCCATTCGGGCCGCTACGAGCTCAAGACGCCGGTGGACTCCATCACCATCCCCTCGACGGTTCAGTCGCTCATCGCCGCACGTATCCAGCAGCTGGGTGACTCGGAAAGGCAGGTACTCCAAGTCGCTTCGGTTATCGGCAAGAATGTTCCATATCCGCTGCTGAGCGCGCTCTCGCCGCTGCCGGATGCCGAACTGGAATCATGCCTGGCCAAACTGCAGAGTCTGGAATTCCTGTTCGAGGTCCAGAGCTATCCTAACGTGGAATATACGTTCAAGCACGCCTTGACGCTCAAGGTGGCCTACGAATCCCTGCTGGCGGAGGACCGAAAAAGGCTGCATCGGGGTGCACTGCTTGCGATGGACACGCTCTATGCCGGATCGCTGAACCATCACGTCGAGGAAATGGCGGAGCACGCGCTTCGTGCCGAGGCGTGGGAACCTGCCGCGGACTATCTGCTGCAAGCGGCGGGTCGGGCTGAGGAACGCTCGGCCTATTCCGCCGCCGTCCAGTTCCTAGAACGCGCCCGCAAGGCAGTCGCCGCGTTGCCGCGAAATCCGAAAACTCTCGCCCAAGCAATAGCCCTGCGGGTGCGGATGCGGCCTGCCTACGGCGCCCTGGGTGCCTATCGGAAGGCGCTGCCGCAGCTGTTGGAAGCGCGCGAACTGGCCATGGAACTGGGCGATCCGCAACTCATCTCCGAGGTGCTGCTCCATTTGAGCTATCTCAACAGCTCCCATGGCCGCTACGAGGAGGCGCTGGAACCGGCCGACACACTCAAGCGCGGCGCCACGGCAAATGGCGTGCAGCGCTGCATAAGCGAGTCGGATCTGGCCGCCTCACAGGCGCTTCTGATCCGCAGCGAGGCGCGGCAGGTGCTCGAGCGGCTTGTTCCGCATGAGGAGAGGTTCACCAAAGCTTGGCGTCTGGAGCGTTTCGGACAGCTCGGTGCGCGAGCGGTTTGGTACCTGGGGCATCGCGCGCAGGCCGAAGCGCGCCTTGGCCGTTTCGACGATGCGGAGCGTTCGCTTGCCGAACTCCAGAAGGTCGCCGCCGAAGTGGCGCGCCCGATCGACAGCTGCGCTGCCGCCTATTTCACCGGTGTGGTGGGTGTCCTGCGCGGGCCCGAGCCGGAGCTTGTCGAGGCGTTGCAGTTGTGGTCCTCCGAAGCTGCGACCAGCGCATCAATCCTTCTGCGGCCATGGCTGTTGACGATGCTTGGGCACGCGGAATTCCTGCTCGGCCGCAACTGCGACGCGGGCGCCACCTTGGAAATGGCGGTGACCGAGGCTGAGCGGCTCGATCTTGCCCAGTTCGAATGTCACGCGCGCGCGGTGCTCGCATGCGTGCGTGCGCGCCTGTGTGAGCCGGAAGCTGCGGCCAATCTGGGCCATGCGCTCGAGCTTGCACGGGGACGTGGCGATCCGTGGAGCGAGATCATCGTACTGCACGGTATTGCCGAGCTGAAACCGCCCAGATCAGCCATTAGCTGGCTCGAACAGGCCTGCAATCTTGCCAGGCGGGTTGAATTGCGGCCGGAGCTTGCCCGCTCCTTGTTGGCTCTGGGCCTCGCGAAGCGTCGCGGTAAAATCGCTAGCGCGGATGCCGCTCTCGCGGAAGCGGGCAGGCTCTACTCAGAAATGCAGATGCGCGAGGATTTTTCCGACACAGAGGTCCCGGCCGGAAAAATCGCGCGCGATCGCATAGCCGCTACGGTGTGATCCCCCGCACCCAAGGATCTGCTTCGAAGGTTTGCGCTGCCCTTAGGGCAAGCAAGTCGCGGTCACGCGGCTCGCGATCGTGCGGTGTCGTGCAACAATATCCCACGGATCAAACGATCCGCCACCAGATTTGCGTGGGTCAGTGGCCCCATATGTCCGGCGCCAGGAACAATCGCCCCGATCGCAGTCGGAACACGGGAAACGAGTTCCCGGGCGATGAGCTGCGTTGGAACTGGCGCAAATTCGCCACGCAATACCAGGACCGGAAAGCCAAACCGGGCATATTCGCTTGCTGGCGTCGATTCATGGATCAATGCCTGGAAGTCCAGGCTGGCCTTCGGCAGAAACCGCACAAGCGCCACCTGCAGTTCCGGCTTCATCGCAGCGAATGCGCCGTCCCCACCCCAGTAGTCGATAAAACGAGCTGTCGCGGTCTGGTAACGGCCGTTGATCAGGCCGTCTTGAACGGCGCCTGCGATCCCCAAGATCTCACCCAACGCCTCGTGCCCCTCCGATTCCAGCTCGCGCAGCAGGTGAAAGGCAGAGGGCTCATAAAGCGAGAGGCTGGCTATTCGATGTGGACGCTTCGCAGCTATATGCAGCGCCAATCCACCGCCATAGGAATGGCCAACAAGATGCACAAGTCCCTCATGGCGATCGATCATTTCTATGATGGCAGCGGCTTCGTCAGCCAAACGGAAAGCGGCGGAACCAGTCCAGGTTCCGCCGCCCGGCGCGCCGATCAGATCGGGTGCGCTGAACCGGAACGTGTCGTCGAGCCGCTCCAACAATGCGCCCCATTGTCGTCCGCTGCCGCCCGAACAGTGCAGGGCGATTACAAGCGGTGCGTTGCACGCCTCATGCGAGACATTGAACGTCGATGCGGCGGTCACCGAGCCCCGCCCTCCTCCTCCTTCGAAGGACGCATCCGACGGCTGGTATCACGCCTGCCAAACGAGGTGATCGAGTTGATCTCTAAGCGGGTGACGCCGACGTCGCGCAAGATGTAGTCTGGCAACTCGTAAAGCTGCCGACGATCCCCGTGGATGCGAATGAAACGCCAGACTGCGGCCAACATTGTCCCGCCAGCCCCGCGCAAACCTCGCGTTGTGGTGAGGGACCCGGATGGATTTACCATTGCACTCATTGTTTTCTCCATTGGTTGCGGGCCGCTGAGTGCGGCGCCAGTGGGGACCTTTGTCGGGGTCGGCCGTGTGCGTCATCGTTGAAGGCAGCGTGGAATTTTGCCCGCGCCAGCGTTGTATGGGCGGTCAGGCCGCGGCTCGGTGCGGAGCGGCGAGAAACATTGCCAGATGCGCCGTCAGCGCCTCGGCATCGCGGCCAACACCGTCAAGGAAGCTGGAGCTTCGATGACGCATGAAATTGAGGCCGAGCACGTAAAGTCCCGGGTGCGGACAGACGCCGCCATCGTTCAGAATTTCCCCCTGGGCGTCGAAAACATCCAGCTTCAGCCATGGGTATTCCCGGCGATAGCCGGTGGCCCATACGACGGTCTCGATACCCTGGTCGATGAGATCGATTTCGGTCGGCTCGGCGTTCAGAATCAGGTTCGGAATGGGAAGCGGATCGATTGGGCAGCGGCCCTCGCCGACGGCCGCGCGGTCGATCTTGGCCAGCACCCGCCTCAGCCTGCGTTGCGCCGCCGTGGTCGTGTCGGCGAGATCGCCGTTGAACCGAATGCGTGTATCGCCAGCGGCAGCCGCTCGACCGACAAGACGAACGCCTTGCCCCCCGAGACCGGCAAGGTCGAGCGTCCTGCGTTCGGGTGTGCCTATCAGCTGTAGCGAGGGCTGCCGTCTTGCTGCATCAAGATCCGGAACTTCAGCGACAGGCTTGGCAAGCATTCCCAGCCGGTCGAGCCACCACATGATGTCGTGCCCGCGGTAAAGCCTCGGTAGGCGTGTATGACTGCCGACCGACAGGGTCACCGGGCGCCCGGAGCGATTGATCTCTTCCGCAAGTTGTATGCCGGTCGCCGAGGCCCCGGCCACGAGAACGCCACCCTGAGGCAGTTGCTGAGGATTGCGATAGCCCCGCGGCACGATCTGCCTGATACGGGGGGAGATCTGCCTCGCTATTGACGGAATGCGTGGCCTGTCGCTGTATCCGGTCGCGACCACGATCGCACGCACGCTCCATTGGCCGCGATTGGTCAGCAGCCGGAAGCCTCTGTCGATCCTTTTGGTCGAGAGCACCTCCACACCGTCCTCTATCGGTGAAGTTGTCGAGCGCGCGTAATTCTCCAGGAATGCGACGGTCTCGGCCGTTGTCATGAAGCCATCGGGGTCGGCACCGCGATAGCCGCCGCCGGGCAGGCGCGTCATCCAGTTGGGCGTGAGCAGGCGAAGGGAATCCCACCGTTCACTGCGCCAGCGCTCAGCGATCCGGCCGCGCTCCAGCACGACATGGTCGATGCCGCTTTCGCTTAGACAATGGCTCATGGCGAGACCCGCCTGTCCGGCGCCGATGACGGCCACATCTGTGCGCTGCATGGAATCTGCACCTTATATGGCGGGGACACCAGATCGCCGGCGCCATCCCTTCCTGGACGAAGCCGGCGATGTTGCTTCGATCAGAGATCAGCCTTTCACGGCAACCGAGATCGGCACGCCGTTGGTCAGTACGTCGAACACCGCGGAACGGGCACGCGACTGCATCACGATCTCCTCGAGCTTCTCGGCAGGAGCATCGCCCTTGATTTTGAAGGAGATACGGATGCCTTGATAGCCGTTGCGGACTTCATTTGAGATGCCGAGGATGCCGCGAAGGTCGATGTCGCCTTCCACTGTCGCTTCCACCTGATGAAGCGTCACCCCACGCACGGCCGCAATGTTCGCGATACCGGCTGTAAGGCATGAAGCAAGCGCGTGGAGAAGATATTCGACCGGCGTCGGGCCGTTGTCGGCGCCGCACAGGACCGCTGGATGGTCGCTATCAGCCTGGTAGGCCATCACGTGGGACTGCTCGACGCCGGCTCCGAAGAAGTTGGTCATCGTGCTGCTGCTGTGGGTGCCTGCAATCCACCGGCTTTTGGCACGGAACTGGAACTTGGCAAGCTCCGGCTGGCCCGCGACGGCGTTGATGGTGGCCAGAAGGGTGGGCGTATCAACGCCGTTCCTCGGCTCCCGCGGCGCCTTCTTTATGGAAGCCTTTTCCATGACCATTGTATCGTCCTGCATGTCATTCACTCCTGAGTTCGGATTTTGCGCGACCGGGATAGCCCCGGACGGCCAAACCTCGGCCGTCAGCGTTTGATGTGCAGTTGGAACGACAGTGGGAATCGAGAGGTTTTTTGCACCAGCCAGTCGTGAACAGCGCCAGATCCGCGATCCAGCGAAACGACGGGCCTTCAAACGCTTGTTTCCCGCAAAGCTGCGATCACCAGCAAGCGCTGAGAAGGCGTGCCAACCGAAACCGCAGGAGATCGGACCATGTCTCGTTCATTTGGGATAGACTAGAGACCCGGCCGTGCTCAACCGGTTGGGCAGTCATCGTTCGCGGACCAAACAAGGCTGAGGTGCCTGCCACATTGCGAAGATCCACACGTATGCGGGCACCTTAAATCGCCCCGATCAATGTGGACGCAACGGCGCCCTTTAAACTGATACGTGTTACTCTGGAAGTCCCGCCCTACGAAGGCCCTCGGTATACCTATTCCGATCGTCCAATCGCCGGAACGGCGGCAATACGTCGGCAAGATTCGAAAGCCGCAGCGCCGGGTCGAACGCGCATAGCGGGCGATCATTTCCCTGGCTTCCGCGAGCCGCCCCGCCCAGGCATGGCCCGCCGCCACTACGCGCATCGCGCTCGCGTAGTTTGGTTGGTGCCGCAACGACCTTCCAGCCCACGCGACGGCATCGCCGTAGCGGCCAGCACAGAAATGAGCGAGCCCAGTGTTGAACTGCCAAGCGAACAGGCGCGGATCAAATGGGCTCAGCCGCATCGAAAGCGCGGCGTGTTCGACGGCTCTGTCTGGCTCGCCCAAGCAAACCTTCACCCAGCTGTTGAGGCCCAAGGCAGCTGCCAAGTTCGGGTTGAGAGCGAGCGCGCGATCGAGGCAAGCTGCGCTCTCATCGAGGTCACCACTTACATAGCCGAGGACGTACCCACCGTGGGAGAGCGCGACCGCATCGTCCCTCCCAAATTTCAACCGCTTTCCTGGCTAGTCTAGTTGCCATTGGGGGAGTAACGTCCCCTCCTCTTTTGCAGCAGCCAGGAATGCCTTGCGGGCCTCCTCAGCTTCCATCTCGTCGAATATACGGCCATGCAAACGCGCACCGCGAGGTCCCACCCAGGGCCACGCTTCGTCCACTTCACCAGCTCCTCGCCGGCTGTCTTGGCGTTGTCGACGTTGCGGATGATCCGGGACGCTCGGTTTTTGACGGGGGCCGGAGGGCTGAACCAGTGACGAGACGTGAGGGGCCTTAAGGGCGGCTAGCGAGTTTCCTCTCCACTAGCCCGCTAGCGATGAGATGGTTAACCTTCTGTTAGCCATGTGTGGGACCGTGATGGGACTGTTTCCAAACGTTCGTCGACCGTTGTCTTGGCGGTCGGTACGAAGCCGTTATGCATCATCTTCCAGTATTTGTCGCCCTGGCCATTTCGCTTGTCGTGGGTTTAGCCGTGGCGATGGGTTTAACATGAACGCCAACACGCTCCCAAGCGAGGCTATTCGTGGTGGTCGAACGCGACTGACAGTCCGAAGGCCGGGGCCGCACCGACTATAAGGTAGACCAGCTCATCGTCAGTAACCAGCAGATGCGGAGCGCCCCCGCGCACCGGCGGCCTCCCCGCAATCCAAATAGACGTCTTTCAGCTGTTTGATTGGCATGTCAGCGTGAGCGAACGCGAGGCCCTGAGCGTCAGAAGCCGACAATGAAGCCGGACTGATTGCGATCAGCACGGTGCCGAGCGTCACAGGCGCGAGGGACTTAACAACTGACATGATCATTTTGAGATCCTCCCCAGCTCCCGTCGGTCAACATTCAGTCCTTGGGGTCGCAGGTGTAGTGCCGTTCGAAGGTCCCGTCCGCGCGCCGCTGCTTGTCGAAGCCGCGATGTAAGGCTCGATCGCGCGCTCGTGGACCAGCCAAAGGGGATCTCGGCCGAGGCGTAGCCACTGCCGGCGACCAACCGTTTCGGGATCGAGGCCGAAGCGATCCTGGTGCGCTCGATCGTCGTGCCGGCCGCGCCTGCCTCCGCATGACGGATGGCGCGGCTTCGCAAATCGCACATGATTTCGTCACGTGAGATGCCGATGTCGCCAAGGACGTCATCTGGTAAACGGCTCAACTGGTCCGTTGCCGACAAGAGAGCTTTTCGCTCGGCGCGGAGGCGTAACCACCTACATTCGCATGTCCACTGAACATCAACGCTATTCGCTCGAGAACCAGGCGATGGCCATTACGGAGTACGCGGAGCGGCGCGGATACACTATCGTCCAAACCTACGAAGACGCGGGGAAAAGCGGCCTGAGCATAAGAGGTCGCGACGGACTGAAGCAGTTACTAGCCGATGTCGTCACTGGCCAAAAGACTTTCTCGGCAATTCTCGTCCTTGACGTCAGCCGCTGGGGCCGCTTTCCGGATACGGACCAATCCGCTCATTACGAGTTTCTCTGTCGTGATGCAGGCGTCGCGGTGGAATATTGCGGCGAACAATTCGAGAACGACGGCAGCATGGTGTCTGCGATCCTCAAGAATATGAAACGGGTGATGGCAAGCGAATACAGCCGCGAGCTATCCGCAAAGGTCTCCAGAGCGCACCTGCAGCAGGCTCGTCTCGGATTCAGCCAGGGCGGACCTGTGCCCTACGGCGTCAGGCGACTGTTGCTGGATAAAGATGGCGAGCCCAGATGCCTTCTCGGCCCTGGAGAACAGAAGGGGCTCGCTGGCGACCGCGTTCTCCTTGTGCCCGGCCCGCCAAACGAAATCGAGCTTGTGAGGCGCATCTTCAATATGTTTGTTGCTGAAGGGCAGAGCATGGCCGGCATATCGGTTCGTCTGAACAAGGAAGGAGTGCCCTCCACATACGGCTATGTGTGGACGACCGGGCGCGTCGCATCTCTTCTCAAAAGCGAGTTGATGATAGGCTACTATGTCTACCAAGGTGGGCCTGATGATGGAGTGATCGTAACCTTTTCCATCCGGCCGTCTGGCCGCATCACATTGATATCCAAAACTTCCTTCATTGCTGGTATAAACGCGAATGTCATCGGGCCCGTTGATGACGATCTGACAGCGGTAGCCATCAAGCTTGATCTCATGAATCCACCCATCGCCTGACGGTGGCTTGGGCATCAGGGTTGGCAGCATCGGCGGAATGAACTCGAGGCGGCCGGCGCCGGTACTTACAATTTACGCACCCAGTCAATACTAGGTACAAAGCTTATATTAGCCAGAGTGAACGTAACGATTTCCGCGTTGATGCCGCAACGAAAGCTGTTTGCCCACGTTGCCATTGATCCGAAGCTCCACCATGAGGTTCACATGGCCGACGACAAGAGCACGCGTGACCGAGACCGCCTGGGGTCCAGCCAGGACTACGACGTGGAGCATTTCGCGCAGCAGAATGACATCCCCGTGGATCAGGTCCCCGAACTGATCCGGGCCAGCGACAATGACCGCGCGGGCGTTGCGGAAGCCACCAGGGCCCTCCGGCGGGCGGGCGGCCGGAGCCGATCCGACGGCAAGGGAGATCCGCCAAAGAGCACGAATGCACCTCGGCGAAGCGAAAACTGATTGCCAAAAAAGGTGATGTCTCCAATGGGCGAACGAAATTCGGCCACCGACAGACCCGTCATCCTGGCTCGCTGCCATCCGCAATCAATCGGTAGCGGAAATGATTGCGAATGTGGTCGTTAAAGTAGCGGCCCTTCGCGAACGCGGCTTTGAATGCCGCAAAGGTCTCCGGCGGTACTCCCTCAAACTCGTACCGCTTGCCGCTGGCGACGAACCACACGGAAAGGACCTTGCGCTCCGGATCGTATTCCGTTTTGCGAATCGAGGTAGAGGGCATAAAGATCAACGAGCGGAAAAGCCGTCGTGTTCCCAAGAAGCCAGCCGCCAACGGCTTTGCGACCGTAGCTCTAGCTAGAACGCCGTTTGTGTCTCAGAGGCGCGACAACGCAAGTTCACCGGCCCGGCCAAGCGCCGACTATTTGACAAGCGCGCAAATGGCATATGCTGTCAGCGTCCAACCTGTTGGGGACGTAGTGGCTACATGCGCTTGTGCTACCCACCCCGGAGCTGGGGAAGTAACCGGCAAGCTCCTAGAAATTAGAGCATTTGAATTTGACGCGCTAGCACCGCCACCTATTACGACTTTTGGCTTGGGACACCAAGCCTGTGCGGACTTGTCTGGGCTTGTATCACTGGCACTTGCATAGTGGGTGATTTCCCAACCGCTGACGCCGTCCTTCCCCGCTGGACCCTCAGCCCCCATTGCACCTTTAGGACCCTGCTTGCCGGGCAGACCTGGTGGACCGGCAGGCCCTTGGGGCCCTGGGGGGCCCGCCGTTGCGCAACCTGCAAGCAACGCGACACATGCTAGAGTGGTAATAATTCTCATGACCACCTCCCCGGTTTCCCGGTGAGTTTGACGACAAAAACATTCGCCAAATCGCGCGAATGTATCACCACGCGATTGTCGTGGATAGGAACGCGATCGGCGGCGAACGGAACGTCGTATATGCGCCGTGACGACGGGCAGCCAGCAATCGTGGCGGAGAGTGTTGACGCGCTTCGCGATCAGCCGGCGTAGTGAGCGCATGATCTCCCACCCATTGCTGCTGGCCGGCATTGGTGCCGCTGCTGCTCAGGACGTGATCATCGAACCGCAGCAGGAAACCGTCATCAAGGAATACGTGAAGAAGCAGCCGCTCGCATCGGTGAAAATCCCTGGAGTGGAGCTTAATATCGGCTCGCCCCTCCCAGACACCGTCGAGCTTCATGAAGTGCCGAACGTCAAATACCGTTACGTGGTCGTCGACAACCGGACCGTTCTGGTGGATCCGAGCACGCGCAAGATCATCAAGGTCTACGACTAATCTGATCTTGGGAGCGCTGGCCCGGATGGCGACGGCAAAGCGTCAATAGACCGGGTCAGTCGCTCGACCGTCTCGATAATCGCCTTTGCCAACGCCTCGCCCTCGTGCGCCGGCAACGGGCCGTAGAGGCAGTTCACGGCTTCCTCGCTCGGCAGCACGCCAGCCGGGCAGGTCATCTCGATAGCCATGCGTACGAGCTGCAGGCCGGTTCTTTCGCCGTAGATATAATTCTCGTCCATCGTCAGGATACTGGCGCTGCGGTGGCGATCGTCAAGGCCGGCCAGCACGCATCATCGCGCGCGCGATGGCGAGCTGCGCCTCGACTTTGGCGTTTTCCTTCTGCGTCATGTTGTCGGCCGCGATCAGCCACCGAAGCGACCGCATGATCTCCCCGCGCGTCCAGCCGGCCTCTAGCATGCAATCGACGATCGCCTGAAAGCCCGGCTCCATAGCCTCCTGGCAATCGATCTCGCGGTCGGGTACTCGCCATTTCGTCTTGGCGGGCTGATCATTTCGAATTGCTCCTCAGAGATATGCTTCGCCGTCGGCGCGGTGTTCAAAACAGAACCAATGCGATGGCTGCCTCGGCTTCGCGAATCCCCATCCGGCATCCTTGCCGCAATCGGGATGCTCGCACCTATGATGCTGAACGCCCGGACGTGTGACGGGCTCTATTGCACCGGGAAGGCGGATCAGCTCGTCGCTCATGGGGATGCTTTCAAAGCAGCGACCCTTGTGCAGGTGCCGGCAGCGGAACTTTGATCTGTGTAGCCGGCTTCTCCACGATCACGAGAGCGTCGTCAGGCGCCGACCGCTGCAGCCATTTCGCTTCCGACCATGGCGCGGTCAGCCAGGTCTCGGCTTCCTCTCGCGTGGTCAGGATCACCGGCATCGCCTTCTCGTGGATTGGGGCGATCAGCGCGTTTGGCTTTGTGGTCATGAAGGCATAAAGCTCATGATCGCCGGGGCCTTCCTTGACCTTGCGGACCCCTTGCCAGCGTGTCCACAGGCCCGCGAAGAAGAACAGCGGCCGGTCCTCGCTGAGGGCGAACCA
>NZ_JAMYOQ010000046.1:0-34655 GCF_040319905.1 Mesorhizobium sp. M0833
CGACTGAACCGCCGCCCCGGGTCTTCTTTCCTCATCAGCTCTCCTTAATGGAGAACTGTTACCCTTCTCGTGTCTCAGAATCGGGGTGCACTACACTATGTGTCCGGTACAAATCGTCACCTATGTCTCGGGCCGCTCAAAAAACACACAGTTCTTCGGCACGATCGGTAAAGACCTGCGAGCACTCGCGTCCGGCAAGCTCGACGAGATCGCCGGGAGCGGGCACAGGGCGATCCAGGGGAGTATCAAGTGCCCGGCTACTCAGCGGGCCTGCTCCATATAATGTTTTGCTGCCCGTCGCGTCGATAGGGACGCCGGGTAGCGCAGCTCAGTGGTGCATGAGGCAGAGAACATCGCGATAAGCGCCGTCGCCGTGGGATCTGGCGTCCAGCGCCAGCTCCGCGTCATTGGCAACATAGCCGACGTTGGGCTTCGCGTCAGCTCGGTCTCGAACACCGCGATCACTTCCGGCCCTCGAGCCAAGCCGGCTTGAGCCACACGCCCTCGCTCTTAGCGTAGATTGTGAAGAACCTGTTGACGTCTGCTGAGCCTGAGCGAAGCGGATGCAAAGTCAGATGAAGCTTCACTGTTTTTCGAAGCCGACAATCCCTTGAATGACAGGCGATGGCCTGTATCGCTTGAGCACACCGGGGTGACGATGAAATGTCCGTAAGACGGACAGCGTTCATTCATTAACGGAGGCAGTTCGTGATCCCGAGTCCGGTTCAATGGGGCGGCCTAAGGAGCGTCAGCATAGCGCCGCCGCGGCCGAGACGCGGGATTGACCGCTCTCGTCAAGGGGATTTGCGCGCGCCGCGCAGCTTGAGCTCAGCCTTGGCTTGCCTCCCTGGCGCCGGTCGTCGTCTCGTCGTTCTGCACCATCGCCAGCGCCGTGCCGGGCTCGCCCTCCCATAGGATCAGGCTCGCCGCGCCGACCAGGCCTGCCCGGTCGCCAAGTTCGGCCGGAACGATCGGCACGTCGCGATAGGCTTGCATGGCGCGCTGCTCGATGGTCGCCCTGATGGTCGGTGCCAAGAGGTCGAAGCCGTTGGAAAGGCCGCCGCCCATGACGATCAGGTCGGGCGAGTAGAGATGCAGGAGGTTGGTGAAGCCGATGCCCAGCCACTGCGCCTCGGCCTTGACCAGTCCGCGAGCCGCCACATCACCCGCCCGCGCGGCCTCGACGACGTGTCGCGCCGAGACGTCGCCATTGTTGGAAAGCCGCCGGAGCAGCGAGCCGTCGCCCGGCACGGTCAGCCGTGTCGCCCGGCGTCCGAGCGCCGTACCGGAGGCGACCGCCTCGAAGCAGCCGACGGCGCCGCAGAAGCAGCGGTCGCCTTCGCCGGTGATGGTCATGTGGCCGATCTCGGCCGCCAGCCCGCGTCTGCCGTGATAGACGTGGCCGTCGGCGATGACGCCGCCGCCAATGCCGGTCGACACGGTCACGAATACCAGCGATCCGGTGCCGCGGCCGGCGCCGAAGCGCCATTCGCCAAGCGCCGCCGCATTGGCGTCGTTCTCCAGCCGCACCGGTAGGCCGAACTGCCGGCTGAGGATGTCGATCAGCGGCACATTGTGCCAGCCGGCCAGTGTCGGCGGCCCGATGACGATGCCCGCCTTGGGGTCGAGCGGACCGGGCGCACACATGCCGATACCGGTGACTTTCGCTTGTGGGTGCTCCTTGAGCAACGTGTCCGCTAGCGTGATGATTTGGCCGATCACCGCCTTCGATCCTGCGCCGGCAAGCGTCGGCGCCGAGACGCGGGCGACGACGTCGCCACCGCGCTCGACCAGCGCGCCGCGCAGCTCCGTGCCGCCGAGATCGAAGGCAAGCGCAAGCGTGCTCATCAGGCGGCTGCTTTCAGCCCGTGCAGCCAGGCGATGCGTTGCGCAAGGTCAGGGTCACCGAAGGCGAGCGAGCCCAGCACCACGGTGTCGGCGCCGGCGGCGCGCAGCAGCGGCACCGTCTCATGGCGGATGCCGCCATCGGCGGCGAGCACGATGTCGGCCTCGCGGCCCGCTTTCCTGATCAGCGCGCGCGCCTCGATGAGACGCGGGCAGGCCTGCTCGGACAGGCTCTGGCCCTTGACGCCGATCGAGGTGCCGAGAAGCGTGACGAAGGTGACCTCGGGCAGGAAAGGCACGATTGCCGCGACCGGCGTCTCCAGCCTGAGCACGACCCCGGCCTCGGCGCCGAGCTCATGCGCCAGCTTGACGGCGCGCAAGCCCGCCTCGCCATTCTCGGCATGGATGGTGATGAGGTCGGCGCCGGCCTCGATGAACTGCCGCGTCTGCGCCTCGACGATTTCGGCCTCGACCATCAGATGCACATGGATCGGCTTCGCCGTCAGCTTGGCGATGCGCGCCACCAGATCCGGGAAGAACAGGAAGCCGGGGGTGAAGCGGGCGTCGGCGACGTCAATGTGATGTAGATCGGCATGGGCCTCGATGCGCTTCAGGTCGCGCTCCATATTGGCGAGATCGGCCGACCACAGCGAGAATTCGCCGAGCAGCCGGTTGCGCGGCAGAGCGGCTATCGCGGCGGGGCCTGAGAGAGATTTGCTGATCATGACGGAATGAGGCTCCGGACGTTCGAGTGGGCGTGAAGGAAGGCCGAGATCTCGGCGTCTAACTCGGTGAAATGCCTGGCGCTGTCGAGCGCCTTGGGGGTGATCTCGGCGAAGATCCCATTGGGGATGACTGCGGCGAGCGTATAGGCGGCCGACAGCGGGTGGACCGCGTCGCTGGCGTTGCCAATGGCCAGCGTCGGGATGCGCAGGGCGGCGGCGTCGCGCTCGGAAACCCCGGGCCCGTCGGCGGCGATGTTGGCGAGCACCTGCGCAAAGGTGTGGGCGTCCGATCGGTCGAAATAGCCGAACAGCGAGGACAGGTTGTCGGGCGCCTCGCGGTAAAGCCGCGTCGCCGTCTCGGATTGCGCGAAGATACTCCGCGCCCTGTCGGCGCCACGGTCGAGGATGAGTTCGGCGACCTCGGTTATAGGCTGCATGTTCACCGGTGCTGCCGTGAACGTCCACGCCGGCCGCACCAGCACCAGCGCGGCGACGCGGTCGGGATGGCGGCAGGCGAGGCGGAGCGCGATCGCGGCACCCATCGAGACGCCGCCGGCAACGAAGCGGTCGAGGCCGGCCTGGTCGGCGGCCGCGAGCACATCGTCGGCGAACATCTCGAACGAAAATGGCCGTCGCTCGCCAATGCCGGAGCCGCCATGGCCGCGGCATTCCAGCGTGATGCGACGAAAGCCGGCGGGGAAGGTCTGCGCAACCTGCGCCTCGCCGCCACCCAGCCCGTGCTGGAAGACGACCGCCAGCCCGTCGCCCGTATCGGAAACCCGAAGCGCGGCGCCATCGCGGAGCAGGATCGTCGGGCGCGCCATCACAGCAGCCCCTTGAGGAAACGGGCGACGCCGGGCGCTTCCCCGGCCGAAAGCCCATGCGTCACCAACGGCCCGTCGAAACCTGTTGCCTTCAGCCGGGCGATGAAGTCGGCGAAGTCGACGACGCCTTGCCCGGCGGTGGCGAAGCGGCCGTCGGCGAAACGGTCCTTGGCATGGGCCATGGCTACATGGCTCGCCGTGCGCTCGACTGCAGCCGCAACCATGGCGCGCGCCTGCGCGGCATCCGCCTGTTCGAACAGGTTTGCCGGATCGAGCACGATGCGCAGCCGCTTCGAACCCATCTCGGCGATGAGCCGCATCGCGTCACGGGCGGAGGTGACGATGTTGGCCTGTTCAGGCTCGATGCCAAGATCGACACCGTAACGCTCGGCGAGTTCGAGCGCCTTTTCCATCTCGACCGCCATGTCGGTCCATGCCGAGGGATCGGCATTGTCCGGATGGTGCGCCCATTGGTCGTCACGATTGCGCGTTCCGGTGCAGAGCGTGACGAGTGGCGTGTAAAGCCTTGCGGCGGCTTCGATCACCACCGCCAGCCGGCGCAAGCCATCGTCGCGTACCTGCTTGTCCGGATGCGCCATGTTGTAGGTGCCGGACAGCGCCACGAGACCGACCCCGGAGCTGTCGACTGCGGCATCGATTGCCCGGATCGCCGCTGCGGGAACATCATCCGGCATCGACGGCAGGCCGGCGCAGGCGAGATTGAATTGGGTGACCGCAAAACCTGCGTCGCGGACAGACGCCAGCACGCCGGCAGGCTCGCTGCCCGGGAAGGTCTTGGCGAACACCCCGATCTGCATCAAACCGCTCCCGTCACGCTGGCGACCTCGACGCGTTCGCCGCTTTCGACCGAGCGCGCGATCGCCACCATGGCGCGGATTGATGCGAGCCCGTCGTCGACATTGGCGCCGCGCATCGGCTTGCCGTCGAGCACCGTCTCAGCGAGGCCTTCGAGCTGGCGGCGAAAGAAATGGCCGTCAGCGCCGAGCGGCTTTCGCGAGGTGGCGTCCTTCTCGTGGAAAATGTCGACTTCACTCGCCCGGAAGTACCAAGGATTGAAGGTCTTCGCGACCACCGAGCCGTTCTCGCCATAGAGCTGAAAACCCTCGTGCCAGTCCATGCGCACGGCGACGGTGAGGTCGAGATGGCCGAGCGCGCCATTGGCGAACTCCGTTTCGACGAACCAGCAATAAGCGCCGAATTTCTCGTTGAGGCGGGCGCGCACGGCGGTGATCTCGCCGCAAAGGAAGCGCGCCGTATCGACGAGGTGCGAGCCATGCGCCAGCATGAAATACTGTCTGGGATCCGCCTTCGGGTTGCCGGCCGGCTTGCGCGCCAGCTTGCTGGTGACGGGCAGCGGCTGCACCGCGTCGGTGTTGGTATAGCGATGGGTTGAGTCACAGTACCAGGCCTTCAGCGCGAGGATCTCGCCCATCTCGTCGCGTACGAAATCGCGCGCTGCCTCGAGCGCCGGATCGAAGCGCTTCATATGCCCGACCTGCAGCACCTTGCCGGAACGCCTGACCGCATCGGCCAGCTTTTCACCTTCCTCGACCGAGACGCCGATCGGCTTTTCACACAGCACGTGCTTGCCGGCTTCCAGAGCCTTGATCGACATCGGCACGTGATAGGCGTCGGAGGTGGCGACGATCACCGCTTCCAGCGCAGGGTCGGCGAGCATCGCGTCATAGTCGCCATACATCTTCTGCGCCTCGTAGGTCGCGCCCATACGCGCGAGCAGATCGGGTGCTGCGTCGCAGATCGCGTAGAGATCGGCATTGCTCGCCTTCACGCAGGACGCCAGATGCGCGAACTGCGCGATCGGCCCGCAGCCGAGCACACCGACACGAAGGCGACGGTCTTTCTTGCGGATCATCGTCTCAGGCTCCGTAGCCGCGCATGGTCTGGCGGTTGGTCTTGACCGCGCCGGCCGGATCGGCGGCGGCGGTCTTGGACTCTTCCTCCAGCACCAGCCAGCCATTGAAGTTGGGTGCCGCACTGGCGATCTCGATCACCTTCGCCGTGTCGCAGACGCCCTTGCCGAGCATCGCCCAGGTGCCGCTCGCATCGACATCCTTAAGGTGCACGTAGCAGATGCGATTGCGATAGGTGGTGAGCGTGTCGGCCATGTCCCTGTGGCCGCGCAGGATGTGGCCGGTGTCCGGCACCCAGCCGACCAGCGAGGCATCGAGCAGCCCGAAGATGCGGTCGTAATCGGCGCGATCGTAGAGCAGCGTGTTGTGGTGCGAGCTCGGATGCACCGCGACCTGGACGCCGGCCTCGCGGCCGAGTTCACCAGCCTTGTTGTAGACCTCGGCCGCAATGGCGAACTTGTCGTCGCGCGGACCGTCCGACACGACGGTGGCCGAGCCCATGGACACCATCGCGCCCGGAAAGGCGGCGGCGAAATCGATCCAGCGCTTGGCGGTCTCGAGGTCGGCGCCGATCTTCTCCTTGAGTGTGAAGCCGCTGTCCGAACCGAAGGCGAAGGAGACCAGCGTCAGGCCGGATCTCTTCAGCGCCGCAGCGAACTCCGCCGGCTTGCCGGCATAGCGGCCGATCATCGTGTCGGTGATCTCGATACCGGCATAGCCGCCATCGGCGATCGCTTTGAGCAGGTCGTCGGGGCCGCCGGCAAAGCGGTCTCCGAGCATTTCCCAGGTGAAGGTCTGGCAGCCGACTTTGAGGTCTTTCACGTTCATCCTTTCATTCCTTGATTCTACCTGCGTAGGCCTTCGATGATGTGGCGCTGTAAGAACAGCATCGGCACGATCAGCGGCGCTGTGACGACGCCCGAGGTCAGCATCGATTTCGATGCGCGGCCTACTCCATCAGTTCTCCGTGGGAGGGACATGCTACTTGACCGAGCCCGCGGTCATGCCGGCGAGGAAGAATCTCTGGGCAACGAGGTAGATGAGCAACAGCGGTAGCGAGCCGAGCACGCTCATCGCCATCATCTGGTTCCATTCGAAGGCGTGCTGCCCCATCAACAGCTGGATGCCGATCGGGACGGTGCGCATGGACGCTGACTTCGTCAGCGTCAGCGCAAACAGAAATTCGTTCCAGCACAACAGGAAGGTGTAGACCGACGTCGCCACGATACCAGGCAGTGAAATCGGGACGATCACCCGCCAGAGTGCCGTCCAGCTGCTGCCGCCGTCGACAGCCACCGCTTCATCGAGATCGCGGGGCAAGGTGTTCAGATATCCCGTCATCAGCAGGATCGCGTAGGGCAGCGTAAACACCAGGTAAGTCAGGATCAGTGCGACGTAGGTGTCGAAGATGCCATACGAGACGACAAGCCCGAAGAAGGGGATCAAAAGCGTGATCGGCGGGATCGTCTGCGTGCTGATGATGAGCGTGTTGAGGCTGCCCTTGCCGCGGAAATTGAAACGGCTGAACCCATAGGCCGCCAGCAAGGCGATCAGCACCGTCAACACTGTCACCGCTCCGGCCACGAAGTAGCTGTTGAAGAAGAAGCGCAGCTTTACCGGGTCGCCAAGGATGGCCGCATACGCTTCCAGCGTGAAAGCCTTCGGCAAGACGGTTGGTGGCAGGGCAAAGATTTCGGTATTCGACTTGAACGAGCTGCTCAGCATCCAGTAGATCGGGAAGGCCGCGAAAAAGAGCCCTGCGGCAAGCGCGACATGGAGCGCGACGGTGATCAGCCTGTCTTTCGGCGAGTGCCTTTTCCTCATGGTGACTACCGAGCCTTTTGATAGCGGATGTAGAACAGCGTCAGGCCGAGAGAGATCAGCAGGATGACCACGGCGCTTGCAGACGCCTGCGACAGGTTGTAGCTCGAAAACGCCAGCTTGTACGTGTAGGTGCTGAGGACCTCGGTCGAGTAGATCGGACCGCCGCCCGTCGTTATCCAGATCAATGGAAAGACCTGCATCGTCCAGATGAAATCCAGCAGCGAGATGCTGATGATGATCGGCATCAGCTGCGGGATGGTGATGAAGATCAGCTTCTGGTAGGCCTTCGCCCCGTCGATATCGGCGGCCTCGTAGAAATCCTTGGGAATGCCCTGCAAACCCGCGAGCAGGCTGACCATGAAGAGCGGATAGCCCGCCCAGATATTGGCGAAGGTGACGGCGTGCAGCGCGGTCTCAGGCGAGGAAAACCACTCGACTTTGGAACCGATGATGCCCATCTGCATGAGAACGCTGTTAACGACACCATTCGGCTCGAGCAGCAGGCGCCAGATCACGGCGATAATCACCGCGGTGAACAGCCAGGGCAGAATGTAGAGCACGCGCAGGATATTGCGCAGCGTGGGATTGATGCGGTCGCTGTTCAGCATGAGCGCGAAGATCATGCCGATGGTCATGTGGAAAACCACACTCATGCATGTGAAGTAGAGCGTATGCCACAGCGAAGCCCAGAACACGGGATCGTTAAAGATCGCCTGGTAGTGTTTCAGTCCGGCAAAGGACGGGTCGCGACGCAGCACTGCGCTGTTCTGGAACGAATAGCCAATCACCGTCACCATCGGCAGCAGCATCAGCAGGCCGATTATGAGGAGCGAGGGCGACAGGTAGAGATAGGGTGCGACCGCTCGTTTCAGTCTATGGCGAGAGCGCTTCTGCCGGGTCATATGACAACCTTGGGATACGCCTTCAAGAGAAGGGGCTTCGGAAACAGGTCCGTCTCACATTGCCGATCCGTTGTTGCCGGGAGGCCTGCCCGAAGTCAGGCCCCCGGTCGAGGATCGAAAACGAGGAAACAGGCCGATCAGAATTTCGCCATCCAGCCCTTTTGAGCGTTGGCCGCGGCTTGTTCCGGAGACTGCTCGCCGGTGAGCATCTTCTGGGCCTCCACGTCGAACTGGGTCATCAGGTCTTCCGCCACCGGCAGGCCTGTGAACTCATTGGCAAGATAACCGGTCTTGAAGATTTCGAAAGCCTTGCCGAAAGCCTTGTCGGAGGTCACGAAATCGGGCTTGGCGTTGACGTTGCCGGGGAAGGCGTTTGCCAGCGACACGAGCTTGGCGTTCACCTTTTCACCCATCAGATATTGGACGAGCTTCCAGGCTTCCTCCTGATGTTTCGAGGCGGCAGAGATGCCTATGCCCCAGGAGGCGTAGGGAAGGCCGCGCTTGCCGTTGTAGTTCTCCACGACCGGGACCGGGATGAGATCGAAGTTCAGTTTGGGATTGCGTTTGCGAATGAGGTTCACGTGCGCAAGCGAGTCGATCATCATCCCGACCCGATCGTTGACGAATTCCTCGACCTTTTCCTGTTCGGTCTTGGTGGCGATGCCGGGCGAGATGACGCCGGCGTCGTTCAGCGATTTGACGAAGGTGAGCATATCCACCACCGGCTTGCCCTCGAGAGCCGGCTTGCCGTCCGCCATCATCGATTGACCCGATGCCCAGACCCACGACATCATGTCGTTCTGGACACCGGACGGCGTTTGCAGCGACAGGGGTAGCACCCAGCCATACTGGTTATTGTCGGCATGGGTCATCTTCTTGGCGGCTTCGAGAAACTCCGCGCGGGTCGACGGCAGCTTGGTCACGCCTGCCTGGGCGGCGAGGTCCAAATTCACGAAAACCGGATAGACGAACGAAGCCACGGGAAACATCACCGCCTTACCGTCCACCTTGATGATATCCGCGACCTGGGTCTTGTCGAACCCGCTCGCATCCATCATCGGGTTCATGTCGGCCAGCGCATTCTGCGCGTTCAGATTGTTCACCCAGGCGCCGTCGAGACCCACGACGTCGCTAAGCGTTCCAGTTGCAGCACCAACCGAGATCTGGTCTCGCGTGGTCGCATAGGGGCCGCTGACCAGCGTCACCTTGATTCCGGGGTTTGCAGCCTCGAAGTCATTCATGATTGCCCTGAGCGAGCCGGCCGGCAATTCGGGCTCCCACCACTGGGTGAATTCTAGCGTCGTGTCCGCCATGGCGCTGGTTGCGCCAAGCAACCATGCGGCCGCGGCTACCTTCAGCATCGCGGGTTGTATCCGAAACATCATTTTCTCCTCCTTCTTCAAGATCGACCGCACAATGCGGACGATCATCTGGTTTATTCAGAAACCTTCTTGCGAGTATCTTTCGCAGGCGCCTCGCTCCCGCCTGCGGTCTGCCGCAGATCTTCAGATCACCAGATGCGTCTCGGGATCGAAGAAATGGAACTTGGAATCATCCAGGGCCAACCGGATCTCCGAGCCGGAGTGGACGGCGCTGGCCGGCTCGAATCTCGCCACCGCATTCGATGCCAGGCCAAAATCGTCCACCGCGTCCGGATCGCCGGAGTCCACCCGGACCGCGTCGATGTTCAGGTGGACGATATGTTCAGAGCCGAGCTCTTCGATCGAAGTCACCTTTGCGGGTATAGTCTGATACTTGCGGCCGGATTCGAGGCTGCTGTCATAAAGATCCTCCGGTCGTATCCCGAACACGATCTTGCGCCCCGCATAGGACCGCAAGCCCGGCCTGCGTACGAAGGTTGCATCCTGCAGCCGGATGGCGAAGTCGCGAAAAACGAGCTCGCTGCCCTTCAGAGTCGCTTCGAAAAGGTTCATCGAAGGAGAGCCGATGAAGCCGGCAACGAAGGCGTTCACCGGCGATTCATAGAGTCTCTTGGGTGTGTCGACCTGCTGCAGCACGCCACCTTTCAACACCGCGACCCTGTCGCCCATCGTCATCGCTTCGATTTGGTCGTGGGTCACGTATATGGTCGTGACGCCGAGTTGCTTTTGCAGGCTGGTGATTTCGGCACGCATTTGCACGCGCAGTTTTGCATCCAGGTTGGAAAGCGGTTCGTCCATGAGAAAGGCGGCCGGCTCGCGCACCATGGCGCGGCCCATGGCAACCCGTTGACGCTGTCCGCCTGACAGGTTCGCGGGTTTGCTGTCCAGCAAAGACGTCAACTGAAGGGTTTTGGCGATCTCGTCGACGCGCTTCTTGCGCTCGGCCTTCGGCTTGCCTGCCAGCCGCATCGAAAAGGCGATGTTTTCGAACACCGTCATGTGCGGGTAGAGCGCGTAGCTCTGGAAGACCATCGCGATGTCGCGGTCCTTGGGCGGCATGTCGACGACGTCGACTCCGCCGATCCGAAGGCTGCCGCTGGTGATGTCCTCCAATCCCGCGATCATTCGCAACGCGGTGGATTTGCCGCAGCCGGACGGCCCGACGAGAATCAAGAACTCGCCGTCCTCGACCGATAGGTTCAATTGGTCGATTGCGCGAAAATTGTTTCCGTAGGTTTTGCAGATATTCTCAAGAATGACTTCTGCCATCTTCCTCCTCCACAAGCATAAGCCAGTGATTGTTATAATTTCTTCTATGTTCACCGGCGAAATGTTTCGTCGGATAGTTTCAGGCTACGTTCCAGTATCGACATACGCATTTTTTAGTTCGACTGCTGACGGCGCGTTCGTCGATGCCAGGAGTTCCGTGACCTGGTCGTCGGTCGGAAGCGCCTCGCGCCCGCCACGTCCCGCTATCGAGAGGGCCGCCGCCGCGGCCGCGAATGCCACCCGGCCTGCGGTGTCGGCTCCGCGCATCAACGCATGGGCGTAGGCGCCATGAAAGCAGTCACCCGCGCCGGTCGAGTCGACGACCACAACCCGGTGCGGAGGCAGATGCCAGAGACCTGTCTCTTCACGCCCGCGATAGTACACGCCCCTGCCGCCATCGGTCAGAACCACGGCGGACCGCGACGGCGACCACAATGCATCGAGCATCTCGGCGGGCGATCGGCGCCCTGTGGCAGTCCGCCCAAAGCCGAGGGGAAGAATGAGATGGTCGCAGAGCGCGATCAGCCGCTCCGTGGCTGGGCCGCAGCTCCATTCGATATCGCCGAGGATCGCAAGGCCGAGATCGCGAGCCCGAGCCACGACATCCAGCGACCGGGTCGCGTAGCTATCGACGATCAGGACAGTCGCGCGGCTGAGGACCTCGTCCGGGAAGTCCGACGCGGTGCCCAGCATCGCGTCGTCGTCATACGCGATGAACCGTTCCCCGTCCGAGCCGACGGTAATGCGCGAGCGCACCGGGCGCGCGTCCGGGTGGCGCGGCGCGAATTCGGTTTCAACACCGCTCGCAACGAGATCGCGCAGCACGGCGTCGTCAGCGGCGCTGCCCAGCCATCCGACGAACCCGGCGCTTCCGCCGAGCCGTGCAACGGCGGCTAGCGCCGTCGCGACATTTCCCCCGAAAGACCGGGCACTATGCAGAACCTTCCCCTTGCCCGCAGACAACGGCTGATCGACATAGACGATGTCGTCGATCGCAATAGCGCCGAAGCCGAGGATTGAAGGGACGGTGGGCATCGTTCAGGCACCCGCCTTCGCCAGGGCGTCTTGCGCCGAAAGGCCGTCATGGATGACGCCCCGAAAGGCAAGCGCAGCCTTCTCCGGATCGCCATGTCCCCAGAGATTGCGGCCTACCACGGCACCGCGTGCGCCGGCACGGATGGCGTCCGCCGTCTGCTTAAGCGCGCCGAGCAGCGTATCGGTTTTCGGACCACCCGCGATCACAACCGGCACCGGGCAGGTCCGGACGGTCTCTCGGAACGACTCGAAATCGCCCGTGTAGCCGATCTTGATCACGTCGACGCCGGACTCGTAGCCGATGCGCGCCGCGTAGGCGATCTCGTCGGGGGTGAAGACTATCGTTGCCCCGTCGGTGAAATCGCGAGGGTAGATATGCGCCACCACAGGCATGCCGTAGCGGGCCGCTGCATTCACCGAATCGGTCAGCCAGCGTATGTATTTGCCCTCGGTCGCGCCGCGCACCGGAATGGCCACGGCCAACGCGTCGGCCCCCGCGCGCACCGCATCCTCGGGCGTTGCTATCAACTCGCTGATGCGATCGTCCGGAGTGAAGCAGCCTGCCTGAATCACCAGGGAAGCCTTGCCCGCATATTGCGGCCACAGATGGCGCGCGGTACCAGGCTGGATGCTGACGTAGTCGGGTTTGCCCGCCATGACGCGGGCAAGCGCACCCGGCAGGTCGGCAAGGCCGCCTTTGCGCACGTCGCCGTAGCCGACGAAGTGGTCGACCGCGCCGCCAAAAAGGTTCCCCGATGGATGCGAGAAGAGGCGCGCAAGGCGCACCTTGGTTCCTAGGCTCATGAGTTCAAAATTCCCCAATCGATTGTTTTCAAAATCCTGCTGCGCCAGCGTTTTCGTATGCTCTATAAAAATTTTACGCGCGTCAATAATTAAAATGTTGTATAGCGGCTTTCGACTGTGATCCATTGCTGGCGCAAGGGTGCAGCGAGGCCATGACCGCTTGGGGAGGTAGATCTGAAATGCACGGGACATCAAAGACAAAGCTCGGCATCGGCCTCATCGGATGCGGCAACATCTCGATGACCTATCTGCGAAATGCGGGCCTGTTCGGCGGGGTCGAGTTGCGCGCCTGTGCCGACATTTCAGCCGACATGGCGGCGCTCCGTGCCAAGGAATATGGCATCCGCGCGCTCGGCGTCGACGCGCTGCTGGCCGATCCGGACATCGACCTTGTCCTCAATTTGACGATACCGGCAGCGCATTTGGACATTTCGTTTTCGGCGCTTTCAGCGGGCAAGCACGTCTTCACCGAAAAGCCGCTGGCGACGTCCGTCGCCGATGGCCGCCGGCTGGTGACCGAAGCGGCAAAGCGTGGGCTGCTGCTCGGCTCGGCCCCCGACACCTTCCTCGGCGCTGCCGGACGGCGGGCGCGCCGGCTGATAGACGAGGGCGCGATCGGCCGCGCCGTGACCGGCACCGCCTTCATGATGGGGCGCGGCATGGAGCACTGGCATCCCAATCCGCAATTCTACTACCAGCCTGGCGGTGGCCCGGTCTTCGACATGGGTCCTTACTATCTGACCATGCTGGTCAACCTGCTGGGCCCGGTCGCCCGCGTCATGGCGATGGCGACGCGCGGCCAGGAGGAGCGTCTGATCACCGCCGACGGGCCTTACAAGAACACCACCTTCAAGGTCGGCACACCGACCAACATCGTGTCGCTGCTCGAATTCCGCTCCGGCGCCACGGTCACCTTCGGCGCCTCCTGGGACGTCTTCAAACACTCCAACCATCCGATCGAACTGCACGGCACCGAGGGCTCGCTGCGGCTGCCCGATCCCGACACCTTCGGCGGCACCGTTTCGCTCTCGGCGCGCGGCGCCGACTGGAAAGATCACGAGAGTGAGAGCCAACTCTACGGCGCGCGCAACTGGCCCTATGCGGCGCCCGACCGTGCCAACTACCGCATGCTCGGCGTCGCCGATCTGGCGCGAGCGTTGGTCGAGGGACGCAAGCCCCGCGCGTCCGGTGAATTGGCGCTGCATGTACTTGAGATCATGGAAGCCATCCTGGCCTCGGGCGAAAGCCGCGGCTCGGTTGCCGTCAACGGCACGGTCGACCAGCCGCCGCTACTCGGCGAGGACGAAGCGGCGAGCCTGCTGGCCTGACGGGAGGTCCGCCGATGACGACATCGCCACTGATGGCAACGCCGTTCCCGTCCGCGCTCGACCGGCAGGCGCGACATGTTCTCGATCTCGGCCGCCGGGCTAACACGCCGCCCTTCGAGGCTGGCACGCCGGAACAGGCGCGCCGTGCCTATGTAGACGGTCTTCCCGATCTACAAGGCGGCCGCGAGCCGGTGGGTTCAGTCACCGAGCGCACAATCGCCGGACCCGGTGGGCCGCTGACGCTGAGGATCTATCGCGGGCAGGGCGCGCCTGATGCGGATGCTCCGGCGCTGCTCTATCTGCATGGCGGCGGCTGGGTAATCGGCAATCTCGAATCGCACGACGAGATCTGCCGCTGGTTCGCCAGCATCGCGGCTTGCGTCGTCGTGTCGCCCGATTACCGGCTGGCGCCGGAGCACAAATTTCCGGCTGCGGTGGAAGACTGCCGCGCCGTGCTGTCCTTCATGCAGGATCATGCTGCCGATCTCGGCATCAACCCGAAACGCATCGCCGTCGCAGGCGACAGCGCCGGCGGCAATCTGGCCACTGTGCTCAGCCTCATTGCGCGTGAGGACAAACATCCGCTGACGGCGCAACTGCTGCTCTACCCCAACACCGATGCCGCGCAGACGGCGGACAGCTATCGTCGCTTTGCCGACGGTTTTGGCCTGACCGCCACGACCATGGCCTGGTTCCGCGACCACTATGTCCGCGACGCCGCCGATGTGGGCGATTGGCGCGTCTCGCCGCTCAAAGCCGAAAGCCTTGTTGGAGTGGCGCCCGGCTTCATCGCTATCGCCGGTCATGACATCCTCGCCGACGAGGGCGAAGCCTATGCCAGGCGCCTACAGGGCGCCGGTGTGCCGGTCGTGCTCAGGCGCTGGCCGGGCCAGATCCACGGCTTCGTCTCGATGGGCCGTCACGGGCCGGCATCACGGCAGGCGGTCGAGGCGGCGGTTGCGGCATGGCAAGGCTTCGATCGCGCTTTCGCGAAAGATCAAGCCGACTGACGCATCACCAGCGTCGCGTCGAGTTTGACCTTGGGCGCGACCGCCGTCTCGGCTTCATTGAGCAGGGCAAGCAGCGTCTCGACGCTGCGGCCGGCCATCGACGCGAAGTCCTGTGCCATGGTGGTGAGGCCGGGGCATGCGTAGCGGCTAAGCGGATGGTCGTCATGCGCGGCGACGCGCAGGTCGCAGTCGGGCTTGCGGCCGACCTTGAGTCCCCGGGCAAAGGCTGCCGCCATCAGGCCGAAGGCCAGACGGTCATTGTTGCACAGGATGGTCTTGCCCGGCAGGTCGCCATTGCTAAGCATTCTTTCCGTCTGCTCGTAGCCGATGCGCTCGAAATCCCAAGTGTAGTCCTTGGTGTTGCCGATCACGATGGGCTCATGCCCGAGCCGCTTCATCGAGGCGACATAGCTGCTCAGCCGTTCGGGCGAATTGTGATTGACGTGCGGGATGTCGAAATAAACCGGCGCGTCGCCCGAGCGGCAGAGATAGTCGACGATGGTCGCGACGCTCTGCGTGTTGTTGTTGCCGACGAAGGGCGTGTTGCCCTCGAGGTAAGTGTCGAAATAGACGATCGGGATCGCCTGCGTCAGCTTTTCGAGCGTCCGATGGTCGGAGCGCCGCCCGAGCGGCGCGACGAGCGCGCCCGAGACCTTGAGCGACAGGATGGTCCGCGTCGCCTCGACTTCGAGTTCGGTCGAGCCGTGCGAGGAGATGACGATCGGCCAGTAGCCTTCGTCGCGCAGCCGAAGCTCGATGCGGCTGACCATCTCCGAATAGAACGGATCGGTCACAGTCGGCACGACAATGCCAATGCTGCGCGTGCGCTTGCGGTTGAGGTTCCGCGCAAACAGATTAGGCTGGTAATCGGACGAGCGCAGCGCTTCCTCGATGCGCTTGCGCGTCGCCGGCTTGACGCTGGTCGGATCGTCGAAATACTTGGAGAGCGTGGGCCGGGACACGCCGCACGAACGGGCGAAATCCTCCATCGTCTTGTGCGTCATCGCCATTCAAACCCTCGCGGCATGGATTTCGGCCTGGTCCATGCGTTGTCCCCGATGATTCCCTACGGTGAGCCGGCGCGCGACTGCAAGTTGAAATTTTACACGACGCTTTGTAAATTATCAACGCGTGGACAAAAATTATTGCATGCGTAAATTTATAAATTGACGTGAAAAATACCGAGCCGTATTTACATCGGGGACGTTGCACGCGCGAGCGGCGCGGTGGATTGGAGTTTAGGCCGGAAACGAGGCCTCGGGCTTTGAGCGCCCTCGACCGTCGCTCAGATCAAGCCGTATCGAGGTGCGACCGTCATGTGCGACGATTGTTTTCTATCTTGGCACGATCTGATCTGCGCCAGTGAACGAACTTACTCGCCCCGGAGGAGTCTGGCGTCACTCTCGACAGCGAACCGCGCGTGCGCATGATCGAAGATGTGAGCGGGAGCCGTATCGTCGAGAATCTCGCGGCGAGCGACGCGGACTTAAGCTTGACTGGGCCGGGAGATGCCGCGGTCATTCGGCTGCCTTCTTCTGAAGCTGCTCGAACACAAACAGCTTGCCTTTGCGCACGCTGTTTTCGAGTGGGCTCGCGTTCGCCAGATGCGCCGCAATCGCGCTGGCCAGCATGCAGCCCGTCCCGCGCATCGATACGGCAAGTCGCGGTGTGTCAAAGCGGATTGGTTCTTGATCAAAGTGCAACAGAATATCGGTCGATCGGAGTCCCGCCGCGTGGCCGCCCTTGATCAGCAGGGCCTGCGCGCCGGCGGCCAGCAATTTCCGTCCCTGTCTCACCGCATCGCTCTCGTTCGCCGCCGGTTCAGCGCCAACAAGGAGCGCCAGCTCGAAAAGATTGGGTGTGACCAGACGGCAAAACGGCATCAGATCACGTTTCATGGCGGCGATGGCGTCCGTTTCGAGTAGCGCTCGACCTGAAGTGGAGACCAGAACCGGGTCGAGCACTGCCGGCACCTGCGGATTTTCGCGCAGCACGGCGGCAACGCCAGCCACGATCTCAGCGGTTGCGAGCATGCCGATCTTGATGGCCGTCACATTGTTGGCCTGCAGCGCAGCGCGCATCTGATCGGCCACGAGATCGGGCTGAGAAGGATGGACTGCCATGACGGTTTCGTGCGTTTGCACCGTCAGCGCGGTGACAGCCAGGCAGGTGCGCACACCAAGGGAGGAGATCGTCTCGATATCGCGTCCTATTCCGGCGCCCCCGCTGGAGTCCGAACCACTAACGACGAGCACATGCGGTTCTCGCCTCAGCGCCATTTCTCTGTCCTTTCGATCCATTCTCGCGTGCGCGTTTCGGGATCGGCGTTGAGCGTGATGTCGGTCACCACGGCCGCGCTGTCCGCACTAGCCTCAAAGACACTGTCGAGCCGGTCGGGGTTGAGGCCGCCGATGGCGACCAATGGGATCGGCGCTACCCGATGCTTCCATTTGCTGATCCGCTCGAGCCCTTGCGGCGCCCAGTTCATCTTCTTGAGGCTAGTGGGATAAATAGGCCCCAGGGCCACATAGTCCGGCTCGGCCGCTAGCGCCGTTTCCAGTTCGGTATGATCGTGGGTCGAAAGCCCGAGCTTCAATCCGGCGTACTTAATCGCCAGCAGGTCAGCCGCAGCCAAATCCTCTTGGCCGAGATGTACGAAGTCGCAGCCTTCCTCAATGGCGAGTCGCCAATAGTCGTTGACAATCAGTTGGCAACCATGGACCGCGCAGACGTCGTTCGCGCGGCGGATTTCCGAGCGCAGCGTGACCTCGTCCCTATCCTTGATGCGCAGCTGCACCAGCCTGACGCCGAGTGGCACTAGCCGTTCGATCCAGGCAGCGCTGTCGACGATCAGGTAGAAGGGATCGAGCTTCATGAAAAAACTGCTCTGCCGATCGTCGGTGTCGATGGCACGGCGACGTCGCGCGGTTCAAGCATTCCCGAACTGAAAGCCTCACGGCCGGCGTCGACCGCCTTGCCGAACGCACGCGCCATGCCGACCGGATTGGCCGCCCTGGCGACCGCTGTGTTCAGGAGGACGGCGTCAAAGCCGAGTTCCATGACGGTGGCCGCGTGCGAAGGTCGTCCCAGCCCCGCATCCACAATCAGCGGGACGCCAGGGAAATGTCCGCGCATCGAGCGCAGCGCTGTGATGTTGACCGGCCCCAGCGCCGAACCGATCGGCGCGCACCATGGCATCAAGACCTTGCAGCCCGCCTCCAGCAGCCGCTCGGCGACGACAAGGTCATCGGTGGTATAAGGGAATACATCAAAACCGTCCTCGCACAGGATGCGCGCGGCTTTGACCAGGCCGAACACGTCCGGCTGCAGCGTGTCGTGATTGCCGATCACTTCGAGCTTGATCCAGCTGGTGCCGAAGACCTCGCGCGCCATTTTCGCGGTCGTGACCGCTTCCTTGACGGAGTGACAGCCAGCAGTGTTGGGCAGGATTCTGACGCCGAGCGAGCGGATCAGTGACCAGAATTTTTCGCCAGCCCTGCCGCCTGCCATCTCGCGGCGCAGCGAGACGGTCACCACCGAGGTTCCCGACGCCTTGACGGCCTCGGCAAGGATGGCCGGCGAAGGATATTGAGCGGTACCGAGAAGCAGGCGCGACGGAAGCTCGGTTCCATAAAGCTCTAACATGGTCTAACCGCCTTGCATGGGCGAGAGGATTTCGATCCGGTCGCCGTCGCTCAACTGGAATTCCGCCCGCTTGGCTTTGTGCACGAGGTCGCTGTTGACCGCCGTCGCCAGCCAATCGCCCTCATAGTCGAGCGCGGCAAGCAGTTCGGCCAGCGTGGCGGCGGCAACCTCATGCGCTTCGCCGTTGACCATCAGTTTCATGAGCAAGTTCCTTGGTTGCGTCTTGATTGAAAACGAGGTCGGCAGCCTGGCGCGCCATGGCAGGGGCGAGAAGAAAACCATGGCGATAGAGTCCATTGATCGCGACGGAAGTTCCAAGTGCCTCCACGCGCGGCAGATTGTCGGGAAAGGCTGGACGGATGCCGACACCTGTTTCAACGATCCCGGCCTCGCCAAAAGCCGGGTGGAGGGCATAGGCGGCACCGAGCAGTTCCATCATCGAACGCGCCGTCACCGGTCCGGCGGACTGGCTTTCAACCATAGTCGCGCCGATCATAAACTGCGTGTCGGCACGCGGCACCGCATAAAGCGGAAAGCGCGGATGCAGCAGCCTGACCGGGCGCGACAGCGAGAGATCAGGCGTGCGCAGGATCAGCATTTCGCCGCGAACGCCGCGCAGCCTGTCATCGGCTGCTGCGATTCCAGTGCAGTCGATCTGACGATCGAAACCGGAAACAGGCTGGGCGTCGGCGCCGAAGCGGAATTCGACGCCCATGGCCGCGAGCTTGTCGTGAAGTGCTACCATCGCCTGGCGCGGGTCGAGATGAGCCTCATCGGGGAAGAGCAATCCGCGCCAGAAGCGGCCGGCGAGGTCGGGTTCCAGGAGTGAAATTTCGTCTTCGGCGACCCGCCGATATCCCGACGTGCGGCTGGCGAACCGGTCGAGCTCGCCAGTATCACGCAGCGCGGCCACGACCAACGTTCCGGCACGTATCACCTGACCCGGTAGCACCGCATCCCACCAGTCGGCAGCATCGCGTCCGAGATCCAGCACCGGCTGCTCGGCGCTTTCACGCTCGCACCATGGCGCGAGCATACCACCGGCGAACCACGACGCATTGCCCTCGATGGCAGGCCTTGTCTCGGCAACGGTGGTCGCCGCGCCGCGTGCGGCGAGCTCGAAGGCGGCGGTGAGGCCGGCAACGCCGGCCCCTTTGACCAGCACCCTCATGATGGCGCACGCGCCTGTGGCATGGCCGGTGCGCGGGTCTCGTCAGCCGGTATGTAGAGATCGCCGCCCTCGCGGTATTTCGCCGCCATCGCCGCCATGCCCTCCTTCTGCGCCTCGGCGCGGATGTCGTGGGAGATACGCATCGAGCAGAATTTCGGCCCGCACATCGAGCAGAAATGCGCCAGCTTGTGCGCCTCCTTGGGCAAGGTCTGATCGTGGAAGGACCGCGCGGTTTCGGGATCGAGCGACAGGTTGAACTGGTCCTCCCAGCGGAATTCGAAGCGCGCGCGGGAAAGGGCATCATCCCTGACTTTCGCCGCCGGATGACCTTTTGCCAGGTCGGCGGCATGGGCAGCTATCTTGTAGGTGATCACGCCGATCTTGACGTCGTTGCGATCGGGAAGGCCGAGATGCTCCTTGGGCGTGACGTAGCAGAGCATGGCGGTGCCGAACCAACCGATCATCGCCGCGCCGATGCCTGAGGTGATGTGGTCGTAGCCCGGTGCGATGTCGGTCGTCAGCGGCCCAAGCGTATAGAAGGGCGCCTCGCCGCAGACTTCGAGCTGCTTGTCCATGTTCTCCTTGATCTTGTGCATGGGAACATGGCCCGGCCCCTCGATCATGACCTGGCAATCCTTGGCCCAGGCGATCTTTGTCAACTCGCCGAGCGTTTCCAGTTCGGCGAATTGTGCTGCGTCATTGGCGTCGGCGATCGAGCCGGGACGAAGGCCGTCGCCCAGCGAAAAGGACACGTCATAGCCGCGGCAAATGTCGCAGATCTCGGCGAAATGTTCGTAGAGGAAGCTTTCCCGGTGATGGTGCAGGCACCATCTGGCCATGATCGAGCCACCGCGCGAGACGATGCCCGTGACCCGGTCAACGGTCAGCGGGATGTAGTGCAGCCGCACGCCCGCATGGATGGTGAAATAGTCGACGCCCTGTTCGGCCTGCTCGATCAGCGTGTCGCGGTAGACCTCCCAGGTCAGATCCTCGGCAATGCCGCCAACCTTCTCGAGCGCCTGGTAGAGCGGCACCGTGCCGATCGGCACCGGCGAGTTGCGCACGATCCAGTCGCGGATGTTGTGGATGTTGCGGCCGGTCGACAGGTCCATCACCGTATCGGCGCCCCAGCGGATCGCCCACACCATCTTTTCGACCTCTTCGGCCATGGACGAGGTGACGGCGGAGTTACCGATATTGGCGTTGATCTTGACCAGGAAATTGCGACCGATGATCATCGGTTCGCTCTCGGGATGGTTGATGTTGGCGGGAATGATTGCGCGTCCGCGCGCCACCTCCTCTCGGACGAATTCCGGCGTCACGAAATCGGGCAGCGTCGCGCCGAAAGCCTCGCCGTCACGCTCAAGCTTGCCATGCAGGATCTCTCGACCAAGGTTCTCGCGGATGGCGACGAACTCCATTTCGGGCGTGATGATGCCGGCGCGCGCATAGGCAAGCTGTGTCACCGCCTTGCCGACCCTGGCCCTGAGTGGCCGGTTGCGAATGGGAAATTCTGGCGTCAGGCGTTCGCCCGTAGCGAACCCGTTGTCCTCCGGCCGGACATGGCGCCCGTCACAGGCCTCGACATCACCGCGCGCCAAAATCCATTCGTGGCGAAGTCGGGCTAGGCCTTTTTCGATGCTGGTTTCGACAGCCGGGTCGGTATAAGGGCCGGACGGATCGTAGACGGTGACGGGCGGCTCGCCGGCCGTCGGATGGACGGAGATTTCGCGCATCGGCACCCTGATCTGTGGGTGGATGGTGCCGCGCTTGTGGATTTTCCGTGAGGCAGGCAGCGGTCCCGTTGAGACGGCTGGGGTGAGGGCATTCATCTTGAGGCTCCTTTGCTCATGCATTGGAGACCCAGTTCTGTGCCGGAAGGATGAAAAGACGCTTTGGTTGACCTGCCGAAACAGGACCTGGGGCGTAAACTCCCGCAAAGCGCTTGCACCGTCCCTACGCCAGTATGAACTGGATCAGGTTCAACGGGTCACTGCGCCGCGAAAGCCAGCAGTATCTCAGCCCCTTGCCGGGACCCCCCTGGTGAATGCCTCAGGTTGAACGGGCCGGCGTCGATTTGTCAAGCGCATTTGGGCCGAGGCCGTGATCGGCGGTCGGTCAGACGGTGCGGAAAAAACTCGACAAACCAAGAGTTGGTGACGAAGGCCGGGATAAGGATCGCAACCGTTGGCCTGAAGATCCTTGTGAAGGTTACGCCTTCACTTGCCACCAAAGGTTTGCGCGTAGATGGCCTCGATTCTCCCTGCCTCCTCATTGGTCAGCGCGGCGAATTCCTTTTCGCATGCGCGATTGGACAGATGGCCACCATTCTGGTGAAGGAAACGGAAGAGCAGGTCCGTCAGCCGCTCGGGCATGTCGATAGAGGCGTCCACCTGCCGCCGAAATTGGTCATAGCGCTGCAAAAAAGCGGTTTCCTCCGGAAGGTCCCGTTCGATCGTCCGCTGAACGCAGGCATAGAGGAATTCGGCGTGTGGGGTTGCATCGAAGAAACGGTAGAAATCACCGGTGTCATTCAGAACCCGGACGTTGAATTCGGGCGTCGGTTCCCATTCAACCAACGGCAGAAGGCGTTGCGAATAGCTCTCGAGCACGCCCCTGTACTCGTTGATCTTGTCCTGGATCGCCGCTGAGACGGGAAAGACCACTCCCGGCGGATTGAAACCGTGCATGGCAAGAACGTGGTGGATTAGGTAGCGGTGAATGCGGCCGTTTCCGTCCTCGAACGGGTGGATGTAGACAAAGCCGAAGGCGAGAATTGCGGCGGCTATAACTGCATCAAGGTTTTGCGCCGCGCCTTGATCGAAGGCCACCATTCCATCAATTAGCTGCGGCAGGTCCTCGGGCCGAGCGCTGATATGATCGGGCAGGGGCATGCGGTTGTCTCGGTCATGCCCACCGACGAATCCTCCTTCTTTTTGGAAGCCCAGTCTGACGAAACGGGCGTCGCCGAGTACAATTCTTTGCAGACGCAGCAGCTCATCGCGATCTATTGGCCGGCGGCCGGCTTCGCCGATCGCGCGGCCCCAGCGTTGGATGCGATCTTGCGGCGGCCGCTCGCCCTCGATCGCGTAACTTGATCGCGAGTCTTTGAGCAAAAGAAAGGCGGCGGTCCGAGCAAGGACGTCGCGCGGCACGTCCGCTACGATTGCCTCCGCGCGCCTCGATAGTTCAAGGCCGATGAATTTTTCGAGAATCTTGGTGCGGAACACCAGAGGGCAGAACTCACGCGTGCCGGGGAGATTGTCCCTTACACGGTAGCGCGAAGCGGTCTTCTCGCGTCCGGGCCACTGCAGCTCAGGATCGACAACCGGAACGTATCGTCCGGCATCCGCGTCCGGCAGATCGATGCGCGCGCCCCTCAGCCATTCATATAAAAACCAGATGCGGCGGGCATAACTGCCGGTCCGACTTTCACGGACCAGCGCCTCGATCGGCGCGGGACCGGTCACTTGGAACAGCCGCTTGAGGACGGCAAGGTCCAGTCCCTCGTACTTGAGCGCGAAGGTCAGGTGACCTTCGAGGGTAGGATTTGGGGCATGGCGGGGAGTCATGATCCGCCAGCCATCCCGTTCGGTAATGCGATGATGCTCGCCAGTAGCGAACAACGTGCGGGGCAAGGGCACGGCGAGCCTGTAGGCTCCTATCAGGGCGCTGTACCCGGCCGGGGTGGCCCTTTCAGGAAGGCGGATTTCCTGAAAAACAGTAACAGGACCTGAAAATTGGTGCTGTTGCGCCGCAGGCATGAAAAGCGAAGCCTTCTATCGAATTTTGGTCAGTTCCGCAAAACTCTGAAAAATGATCCTATTCCATGAAAATTGATGCCACAAGGCCACTTTTTCCGAAAAACGATTCTAACACATTGCTGAAGTCGACAAAGTAACAATTCCGCCACCGGCCGATATTTTGCACCAGTGGCAAAGCAAAAGACGCGCACACCCGTGGCATTGATGGCTTCGGCGAAGAAATGATGGGTGGTGTCGGCTTCGAGCCGAATGTCTCTCCAGCCAGATGGAAGGCGCTTATCTGCCTGCGGCCGTCCGCAAGCAGGCGGTAAATACGGACGCCGCCCAACTCGACCTGATAGAAGGCTCCGGCTTTTTCACCTTGGGCATAGATTTCCGAACCGGAGGGAAAGAAGCTGACCGGCTGTAGCGGTGTCGGATCGAATGCTGCAGGCAGGCTCGACTGCAAAGAGTGTGACGGCAGCGAAATTCTGGAGGTGGATTGGGCGTGCATGGCTGTTTTCCCGGTTGGTCCGTGACACGGCAATCGCGCGATTCCGCAGGCCGCGAAATTCGGTTATGTCCCTCCGGGAAATTACCTAGCGCAGAGGCGCTAGCGGTCTGGCCCAATGCTGCGCAGGATCGTCAGGCCGTTGGGAGCAATGCAGAACGGTTTTCGGGGTACCATGCACGATCCGGGAGAGAAGAGGGCGCCGGATTGACACCATCCAAATACACCGACCGATCCTGTCGCTCAGGGAAATTGAGGCGCCGACCTCAACCAGGAATGCTGCAATCTTTTTGCCATCACAAACGCCATGCCATCCACACTCCCCATCTGAGTCGGTCAGTGGTGCATCTTTGGCCTACTACCCCGACACGATCGAGACCGTGCTTTCCGGCGACCAACGCAGCACGACATCCTGACCTTCCGGCAGCCTGACGGCACCGGTGTTCAGCACAATCACCTTGAGCGTCTGGCCAGCACGCTCGACAAAGTAGGTGCTGCTATTTCCGGCGAAGATGCGCTTCGACACCTGGCCTCGCAGCACATTCGCATTGGCCGCATCCGTAGCCTCGGCATCATCAGTGAAGATGCGGATGCGTTCGGGCCGTACGGCGCAACTGGCCTTTGCGCCAGGGGCAAGGTTGGCGCCAGATCCAGCGAAAATCGCTGTGCCGTCCGGCAGCCGGATGCCGTTGCCTGTGCTCTCGCCACGAAAAATGTTGGCATCGCCGAGGAAGGTGGCGGCGAACTCGCTCTTCGGCCGATTGTAGATCTCCTCGGGCGGGCCTTCCTGCACCAGCTTGCCGTCTCGCAGAATGCCGACGCGGTCGCTCATCGTCAGCGCTTCTTCCTGGTCGTGGGTGACGAAGATTGTGGTAATGCCGATCTCGCGTTGGATGCGCTTGAGCTCGAGCTGCATTCCGACGCGCAGCGCTTTGTCGAGAGCGCCGAGCGGCTCGTCGAGCAGAAGTACACGCGGCTTGGTGATGATGGCGCGAGCGAGCGCCACCCGTTGGCGCTGGCCGCCGGAGAGCTGGTGTGGCCGGCGACCACCGAGCTTGCCGAGTTGCACGAGGTCGAGCGCCCCCTGCACCTCGGCAGCAATCACTGCCTTGGGCTCGCCGCGCACGGACAAGCCGAAGGCGACATTGTCGGCGACGCTCATATTGGGAAACAGCGCGTAGTTCTGGAACACCATGCCGATGCGCCGTTTTTCGACCGGCACCCGCTCGACGCTCTCGCCTCCGATCGCAATGCGGCCAGAGTCGGGAAAGTCGAAGCCGGCGATCTGGCGCAGCAGCGTGGTCTTGCCGCTGCCGGAGGGACCGAGCAGGGCGTAGAAGCCGCCGTCGGCAAAATCGATGGAGACATCGTCCAGCGCCTTGTGCGCGCCAAAACTGCGCGACACATTCGATACCTGCACGCCCGCCATTATTTCTCTCCGCCGAATTTGAAGAAACGCGCCGTGAGCAGCATCAATGCCATCGACACGACAATGATGATCGTCGAGACCGCATTGATCTCAGGTGTGAATCCCTTACGGATCGCGGCGTAGATTTCGACCGGCAGCGTCGTTTGGCCGGGCGTCGACAGAAAGTAGGATACGACGAACTGGTCGAAGGACACGGCGAAAGCGAACAGCCCTCCGGCAATGACACCCGGCATGATCCAGGGCAGCGTGACGCGGTTCGTCACCTGCCATTGATTGGCGCCGAGCGAGCGCGCCGCCTCTTCCAACTCGGGCGCGAAGGTCTGCAGCCGGGCCGATACGACGACGATGACATAGGGCAGTGCAAGCGCGACGTGGCCGAGCAGGATGGCGAACAGACCGCGCCCGATGCCGACGCCGAAGAAGAAGATCAGCATCGCCGTGCCGGTAATCAGCCACGGAATGGCGATTGGCGGAAACAGCAGCGCCTGCAGGAATTTTTTGCCGCGAAACTCATAGCGGTAGAGCGCCAGTGACGCCGCGGAGCCAAGCACCACGCAAATGATGGTGGTGATGACCGCGATCTCGAGGCTGTTCCAGGTGGCTGAGATGAGCTGGTCGTTCTGCCACAGCGAGGCATACCATTCCGTCGTCCATTCGAACGGCAGCTGATAGAAGGGCGAAACGTTGAAAGACATCAGCGCCATGATGATGATGGGCACATAGAGGAAGGCGAGCAATAGCCAGATGTAGAGGCGGCCGAGCCATTCGAGGACCCGTGTCGTCGCCATCACATAGCCCTCCTCAGCACCGGCGAGGCAACCGCCAGGATGACCAGCACGACGGCCAGCAGGATAAAGGAGAGCGCAGCACCCAGCGGCCAATTGAACACGGCGACGAACTGGTCCTCGATGACAGTGCCGTAAAAGGTGCCGGTACGGCCGCCAAGTATGCGCGGCTCCATGAACGAGCCAACGACCGGGACGAAGATGAGGGCCGCGCCAGCCACCAGCCCCGGCATCGACAGCGGAATGATGACCCGCTTCAGCATCTGCAGCCGCGATGCGCCGAGCGAGCGCCCGGCCTCGATCAGCGAGTCGTCGATGGCCTGTAGGGTCAGGTAGCAGGTCAGCACCATGTAAGGAACGTAGGAGTGCACTAGCCCGATGATGACAGCCGGATAGGAATACATCAGGTCGATATTGATCTTGAACGGCAGCACGGCGTTGAGCGCGGTATCGAGAATGCCCCCTTCGCGCAGCACCATCGCCCAGGAGAAGATGCGCACAAGCCCATTTGACCAGAACGGCAGGATGACGAGCAGGAAAATCGCTTCGCGGCTACGGCCTTTCAGCACCTTGGCTAGCACATAAGCGGCGGGATAACCGACGATGATGCACCACAGCGTCACTTCGAGGCCGAGGCGCAGCGAGGCGAGCAGAAGCGTCAGATAGAGGCTTTGCGAGAAGAAGGCGGTATAGTTTTCGAGCGTGAACGCCCACGGCTTGCCCGACAACGGCAGCTCGGTCATGAGAGAGAAGAAGACCATGGCTGAGAGCGGCAAGAAGATCGCAACCGTCAGCCAGAGATAGGCAGGCGCCAGTAGCGGCAAGGCCGATCTCAGCCCGCTGCGCGACGCGGCTGCAACCTGTGCTGCCATGACATCCTCCCAGGGAAGGATCAGCCGACATATATGATCGGCTGATCCCGCTTTCTGCTGTTACTTCACGTTGACCTTGAGCTGCTGCCAGAGCGACAGATAGGCTTCGCGCTGGGCGTCTGTGATCGGCGCCTGGAACTGAATGCGCTTGGCAACTGCCGGGTCACCCATCACCTTGCGGTTGAACGCATCCTCGGGAAGTGCTTCCACGGCCTTGGTATTGGCAGATACCGGGGCTCCGACCTTGGTGACCCATTCGACATAGAACTTCGGGTCGACCATGTAGTTGATGAAGGCCTCGGCGCCGGCGACATTCTTGGAACCGACGGGAATGGAGAAGGCGTCGAGCCAGGCGACAGCGCCCTCCCGCGGGATCACGAGCGAGACTGGCAGCTTGAAATGGGTCTTGGCGCGGTCGGCCGAGCCGCTCCAATAGGTGCCGATGTCGATCTGGTTAGAGGCAACCATCTGGTTCCAGTCGTTCTCCGAGCTCCAGAACGTCTTGATCTGCGGCATGAGCGAGGTGAGTTTCGCCTTGACCGCCTCCATGTCCTTGACATCGTTGATGTTCTGGCCGGTGGCAATGGCGCCGAACTGCACCGCCTCGACGGCATCGTCACGGATGGTGACGCGGCCCTTGTGGGCGGGATCCCACATTTCGGCGATGCTCGTTGGCGGCTTGTCGAAGGACTTGTCGTTGATGGCGAGCGCCGTCAGTCCCCAGACCCACGGTACCCCATAGACCTTGCCGTTATGGACAAGCATCGGCGAACTCGCCTTGTCCTTGCTGATATCGGCATAGTTCGGCAGCTTGGATGTGTCGATCGGCTGGATCAGCTTTTCCGCCATTGCCTGGTCGTTGAAGGCGGCGTTGATCATAACGACGTCGTAGAGGCCGGGATTGGTCCTGAGCTTGGTCAGCATTTCCTGTTCGGAATTGAAGAAGTCGTTGACGACCTTGTTGCCGGTCGCCTTCTCGAAGGCCTCGATGGCCCACGGCTCGTCGGTGCCGTAGCCCTTCCAGTTGAGTACGTGCACCTCGTCGGCCTTGGCGGCAAATGCGAGTGCGGAGGTGAAGACGGCGGCCGCCGTCACTAGGGCGGTAAAGTCGGGTATGCGCATGTTCGTTCCTCTCTGTGTTTGCCCGCTTCCCGGGCTTTGTCAGGCTGTCGGGCGTTTGGCCTCTTGCTTCCGGCCATGGAGGCCCATCTGGGGACCGCCGGCATGGCTTAGGAATGTCTGGATCTCGTAGTCGGTCGGCGCTGATGAACCACCGTGGCGGGTGACGGAAATGGCCGCCGCCGCATTGGCGTAGTGCGCTGCCGCAAAAGGCGGCATGCCGCGCGCCAGCGCACTGATGAAAGCGCCGATATGGGTGTCGCCGGCGCCATTGGTGTCGAGGGCGGCGACCTCGAAGCCGGCAATCGTTTGCGCCGAGCCGTCGGCCAGCCGCACATGGCAGCCTTTCGCGCCAGCACGAATGACGACGCCAACGGCCTTAGGGGAGTGGTCGCTTAGCAGCCGTGACGCGAGTGTCTCGACGGCGCCCGGACCGGCAATCGCGGCCGCTTCCGTCGTGTTGCAGCTCAACCAGGTAGTACGGGCGAGTATCCGCGACAGGATAGGGTGGGGAATGTCGGTGATGACAGGTGTCGGGTCGAGGACAAGCGGTGTGTCGGCCGGAAGCGCCTCGATCCAGTCGGTGAGCGCGTCGCGGCTCTTGGGATAGCTCAGCGTATAGCCTGACGTGAACACCCAGTCGTCTGCAGCGACCACCACGGGCGCCAGCATGTCGACGCTGAGCACGCTTTCAGCACCCGGCCAAGACACGAAAGTGCGTTCGGCATCGCTCGAGATCATGACTACGCAATTGCCGCTGTCCATCATGGGCGAGGGCGGGGTTACAGTATCGATACCCTCGGCGTTGAAGGCGTTGCGCAGGAAGTCGCCATTGGGTCCGCTGCCGAGCTGGCCGCCGAACAGCACCTCCATGCCGGTGCGGCTGGCTGCGACCATCATGTTGAAGCCGCCGCCGGCGACTCGCGCGTAGCTCGACGCGGTCTTCTCTGTGCCCGGTGCCGGTAAGGCATCGACACGGTAGACATAGTCGACCACCGCGCTGCCGACATGGACGAGACGCCCGCTCATGCCGTCGCATCCTTGCCGCCACTGGTCTTGTCCACAAGGCCCTTTGATATCCGCGCCTTCACAAGGTCGGCGGCGAGCGCGCTAACCCCCGTCATGTCGATGCCCTTGAGGTTTGCAATGCGGTTCTGAGGCAATCGGGAAAAGCCGGTACAGGCACCGGCCATGGCGGCTGCGATGGCGCCGATCGTGTCGGTGTCGCCACCGAGATTGGCACTGATGACTGCCGCTTGCCAGGGATCCCCACCGGCGACCTCCAGCACTGCGAATGCGGCCGGAACGGACTCCTGGCTGGCGACGCCGGTGCCGACCAGATCGATGATCAGCCGAATCGCGTCCTTCGTCGCCTTGCCGCGCACAAGCTCCTGCGCCCAAGCAATGCGCGCAGCAATGTCACCGCCGGTCGCCCAATGGCCGAGCGTCGCCCCTCGTCTCGCTGCCGTGATGGCGTTGTCGGAAGCGGCACGCCAGTCACCGCCAGCGACGCCGCGGCTGATGGCGGCAGCGACCGCTGCGGCCGAAGCGATTGCGATCGACGTGTTGTGCGTCGCCATGCAGGTTTCGGCCACTTTGGCAACCAGCGCTTCCAGCGGCTCCGGCGGCATCATGATGCCGACTGGTGCGATGCGCATCGCCGCACCATTTGTGTCGCCGCTGCGCCCCGCTTCCTCGGCAGGCATACCATTGTTGATGGCGTCGATGGCGCGTTTGGTCGATGGTCCCAGCAGGTCGTAGCTGCCGCGCGCCTTGACGTGGAGCTCCCAGTCGAGCAACGCGTTGACCCACCGCGCATGGTCGAACCGGTTACCGGATTCGACCAAGATACGGCCAAGCAGAAGCGCCTGTTCGGTGTCGTCGGTGATCGTTCCGGCCGGGAGCCCCTTCGACACCGGATGGTCGGCGAAAGGAGTAATGAAGCCTTCGACATGGCCGTAGAGTTCGGCAATCCGCGCCGGCGACAAAAGCTGCGTCGGCATGCCCAGCGCATCTCCCAGTGCCCCGCCGACAAGCGCTCCCATAGCCCGATCGGTCGTGTCCCGGGTGTCGTCGGGCATCTCTCAGAACCTCATGTGCAGCGCAAAATGCGCCGGGTTGAGCAGGCTGGTCACATATTCGATCGGCCGGTCATCGGCGGCGCGGGTTAGCCGACGACCGCGCAGGAATGGCGTGCCTTGCGGGCAGCCGAGGATTGCAGCGTCCTCAGGGTTGAGCATTTCGATCCCGACCCATTCCTCGCCATGGTCGGGAATGAGGCCGGCGCCGCGAAGCGTCTGGTGCAGGGAGCCTTCGCGCAGGCCGCGCAACGGCACGTCCTCCAGTTCGGGCGACAATGGCAGTCGGCTGCGCTCGATTGAGATAGCGTGGCCGTCGCTGGCATTGGTTCGCACCCGATCGACAGCGATGAAGAAGGGGTTTTCTATACCAAGCAGCGCGGCAAGATCGGGGTCCTCGATCACCTCGAGCCGCAGCGTGCGCGTCTCGGCATTGGCGCCGGCGTTGGCCAGCGCCCGCGACCAACCGATTGAGTCATCAACGGGCTTGCCATCGAAGGTGACGAAAGAGCCGATGCCGACCTTGGTGGTGATCAGCCCGCGGCTGGACAGTTCCTCGAGACCCTTGCGAACGGTGTTACGGCTGACGGAGAAACGCTGGACGAGCTCGTTCTCGCTTTGCAGCCGGTCGCCGAAGCCGAGAACACCGGAGCGGATTTCATGTTCGAGGACGGTGGCAATCTGTTCTGGCTTGCCCGTGCCGGGAGACAGTTGAACCGAACGCCGCTTCATATAAGTACCTGTTCAATGAGCCTGTATAATCCTGTTCACATCACCGCAAGCTTGTCAACGAGGTGACGAATCGCGGAGCCGTTTCTAAGCTGGTCGCCCCGGTCGCGTCCCCTGCATTCCCCGATGTATTGGCAGTAGGGACGAGCTTCTCCTTGAGGCAGATTTGTGGCTGCTTTGATCAGTTGTGACGGCGCCCCGCCTGCGGCTGCTTTGATCAGTTGTGACGGCGCCCCGCCTGCGGCAGAATAATTTAGCCTATTCGACTGCCACCCGCGCCGGGTGGATCTATCTTGACCAGACGTGCTCTGGCCTCGCCCACTCGCCGTTGTGCAGACCTAATCCTGCCGCACAGCCCGATATTAATGCCGACGCCGCAGTTTTTGTTCAGCATTTCTTTTGCACGCTGGAGAGACAGCTCCGCTCGTTTAACGCGCTGCCTGGCCTCAGCCAGCTCAATGTTCAACAGATCAACCATCATTTCGGATCCGAGAGGTCCCTTCGGTGGTTAATCGGCCCAGGTCGCATTGGTCCAGTCGGCAAAGGCTTGGACGCGAGGACACATAAGCCATGGGTCACCGGCCAAGGCAGAAAATCTTGCCGTCGATGCATGCGGCGGCGTCTGGCTGGGCCAGCCGCAGCTCATTAACGGCGGCTCATCGCAAATGGCCAAGGTGATGGCCGAGTATGAGTTTGGAGCAGATCGGCGTTAAGCTGCCTGTCGTGCGGCGCCGCCCGTGTCTACGACTGCACAGGTTGCCGATGCTAAGTCGCCTTGGCAAAAAAATCTGCGACCGGGACCCGGCAGGGTATGGACCGGTATATTACTCGATCCTAATTAAACTCCATGAGCCGTTTGCTGCTTAGCTTCGTCTCGTTGTTATTTTCCACCATGCTTCTTTATGCGCAAGAGTGGCAGCCCTTCGGCGTGAAGCAGTTTGGCTTTGTATTCGATGTGCCCCCTGGCTTTGTTCTGACTCAGCGTTCCGACCAGGGGGCAGCTTTTCAGGGCAAAAACGGGGCCTTTCTTGCTGTTTGGGGCGCAAGACTCGGAAAGGCCAGTTTCCGCGCCGAGATAGAGCATCGAATTGTCGAGGACGAAAAGGCGGGCTGGAAAGTGACCTATCGGCGCGTTAAGCCGACTTGGGCCAGTTATTCCGGCCTCAGGGACGGGCAAATCCGCTATGTACGCGTCATTGCGATCTGCAATGACCGTGCGGCGCTCTTTACGATGAACTACAGCAGATCCGAAAAAATCCCGTACGATCCGATCGTGGTGCGAATGGTGCGATCCCTACGGGCGGAAGGTTGCTAAAGTCAGATCAACAAGCGCGCAGCAACGACTGAGATTTGACGGCCGGTCTCATCCGCTCATAAGTGACAATCACCTGGTTCGGCAGTCAGTTTTCGCTTCGCCGAGATGCATCCGTGCTCTTTCCTGGCGGATCTCCCCTGCCGTCCAACCGGCTCCGGCCGGCCGACCGCCGGAGGGCCTTGATGGCTTCCGCAACCCCCGTGCGATCGTTGTCATTGGCCCGGATCAGGTCGGGAACCTGGTCCACGGCAATACCATTCTGCTGCGCGAAATGCTCCACGTCGAAGTCTTGGCTGGATCCCAGGCGGGCTCGGTCGCGTGTGCTCTTGTCGTCGCCCATGTGGTCCTCCTGGTGGAGCTTCGGATCAATGGCAACGCGGGCAAGCAGCTTTCGTTGCGCTTTTTACAGCCCGCGGCTTCTGGATTGTTTGCTGGTCCGCCGCTATCTTGGGCCTGCGTTCGCCCCATTCTGCCTCCCATCGGTTACTAGGAGCCAGGAGAATTGTGCGATTTAGCTCATCTGAGACGCTTGCGGATCTGAGCTCCTGAGAGAGCAGTTTAGTGGCTTAGTGGCGTCACTAGTTCGCCGTGACGGGCGGTCGCTGCCAGGCTGGTTCGCCGGCCTCCGAAGTGAACTCGCTGATCGTGGCGGCCCGGGGCGGTTGTTGCGGTCGTGAAAGGATTGCCAACTTAGAGAAAATGCCGACGCCAGCCTGAATCCGCAATTTGTTTCGGAACCGATTCGAACCAGCGATATTGATTCAAATCGCAGCGTTTGGAGTGCGCGTGGATGCTAACCGAGCTTGGCCTTGGCCGGCTATCGTTCATTGAGTTCCAAATGCCAACGTTGGTCGACAAGCCGCCCAAGGGCCGCGGGTGGACCCACGAAATCAAATACGATGGATACCGTACGCAGCTGATCATCCAAGAGGGTAGGGTGCAGGCCTTCACGCGAAACGGCTACGACTGGACCGACCGATATGGGCCGATCGTCCGGGCTGCGGCCCAGTTAAAGACCACGGAGCGGGCCATCGTTGATGGCGAAGCGACAGTGTTTGGCACCACAGGACGTCCTGATTTCCAGGCGCTACGTCGCGAACTTGGCAAGGCTGAATCGACGAACCTTATCTTCCACGCATTCGATCTCCTCCACCTCGACGGCAATGACCTGCGGGACGTTCCGTTGCTTGAGCGCAAAAGGACCCTGCAACGTCTCCTGAAAGGCGCACCGCCGGCCCTGATCTACGTTGATCATCTGGAAGGCGACGGCCCGACTGTGTTTGAGCACGCTTGCGAAATGGGCCTTGAGGGGATTGTTTCGAAGCGTGCAGATTCGCCTTATCGCTCCGGTCGGCAAGACAGTTGGCTCAAGCTCAAATGCATCAAGAGCGACAATTTTCCGATCGTCGCCTTCGTCGAGAAGCTGGGTGCCAGGCCGCGCAGGATCGCCTCGCTTTATCTCGGCCGCAGAGATGGCAATCGCGTCCACTACGCCGGCAAGGCGAAGAGCGGCTATAGCCTTACCGATGCACGCGAAGTGCGCGAGCGCTTGGACCCGCTAATCGTCGACAAATCTCCGCTCGCCGAGCCGATAGACAAGCCCAAGGCGACGTGGGTGCAGCCGGCCGTTGAGGCCGAAATCCAGTATAGCGGCACCACCGATGACGGGCTGCTGCGCGAAGCGGTGTTCAAGGGCCTGCGCGAGGATCTGAGCCCGCCGGCCGGCGCGTCATTGGTCTGCAAGAAGCCGCCGTCCAATGAAAGTTCCGGCGTCCCGCGCGAGAACATTCTACAACTGCTGCCCGACGCCATGGTGCCATCGAAAGACGAGCTGATCCGATATTGGAAGAAGGTGGCGAAGAAGGCGCTCGTCCATCTCGGCCGGCGGCCGCTCAAGCTGGTTCGCCACTCTCACGGGATCACCTTCTATCACAAGGGCAGATTGCCCGACATTCCGGATACCGTGCACCAACTGCGTGTTCAGAAGCGCGAGGGTGGAGAAGGCGTGAGGCTGTGGGTCGATGATCTTGATGGGCTGCTTGGCTTGGTGGAAATAGGCGCTGTCGAGTTGCATCCCTGGAACACCACCGTCGATGATATCGAGCATGCCGACCGGGTTGTCATCGACCTGGATCCTGGCGAAGGCATCGAATGGGAGATGATCGTCGAAACGGCCCTGAAGGTCCGGGACATGCTGCGTTCGGAAGGACTCGATAGCTGGCCGAAGGTGACCGGCGGCAAGGGCCTGCATGTGATGGCGCCTCTGCAGGCCGTGATCACCCACGACGACGCCCGGCAGTATGCCCGAAAGCTGGCACAGCAACTGGTCAGCAAGCACCCCGATCGCTATCTTTTGTCGGCTGCGCCGTCGGCTCGTTGTGGGCGCATCTTTCTGGATTACCTCCGCAACGGCCGCGG
>NZ_JAMYOQ010000047.1:0-29654 GCF_040319905.1 Mesorhizobium sp. M0833
ATTGGCGATATCTGCAATCTCTTCTCTCCAACAGAATGCAGAAACTACTTCACTGCCGCAGGCTATGGACTCACATGAAAGTCCGCCGCTCTAGCATCGGGGGTGACGATGCAACAGGAGAAGACCATGAGAAAGACAACCAGACTTGCACTCGTTTTCGCAGCCCTGGCCGGCGCCGTCGGCACCGCGGCCTATGCAGACGAGCACTCCGGCGCCGGGCCGCGCGACGGCATGATGATGCGCCTCGGCAAAGTCATGAAGGACAATGACGGCACCATCACCTTCGACCAGTTCTCCGACGCCATGAACGCGCGGCTGAAGAAGATGGTCGCTGACAATGGCGGCAAGCTGACCGTGGCACAGCTCGCCGACGCGCTGGAGAAGGCACGCTTCGAGCAGATGGCCAGGCGCATCATCGCCCGTTACGACACCAAGGGCGACGGCACGCTGACCGCCGACGACATCACCAGCCGCCAGAAGAAGGTGTTCGCCATGCTCGACCGTGACAATGACGGCAAGATCGAGAAGAACGAACTGCCGAAGGGCCCCGGCCGTCACCGCCAATGGGACGGCGAGGGCAATGATGGCGCTGACGGCATGCAGTGAGAATTGACAACCGCTCCGGCGGCGCGAGCCGCCGGAGACTTATCTGGTCATTCAGGCAGCCGCCCTGACCGCCTGCGCGACTTTCTTCATCGGGATGCGTACCGAGACGATCGTGCCGATGCTTTCGGTCGAACGGATCTTCAACGCGCCACCCTGAAGCTCGGCCAGCGAGCGCGAGATGGCGAGGCCGAGGCCGGAGCCGGTATGGCTCTTGGAGAACTGGTTTTGCACCTGTTCGAATGGCCGCCCGAGCTTGCTCAGCGCCGCTTTCGGGATGCCACAGCCATTGTCCTCGATCGTCAGGATCAGCGCGCTGGAAATGCTGCGGGCTCTGACCGAAATGTGGCCGCCTTGCCCGGTGAACTTCACCGCATTGGACAGAAGGTTGATGAGGATCTGCTTGATCGCCCTGCGGTCGGCGAACAGCGTCAGCGAATCGGCGATGCGGGTTTCGACGGTGATCGACTTTTCCGCCGCCTGCAGCGAGACGACGCGAACCGTCTCCCTGATGAGCGGGCAGAGATCGATTTCTTCCTGATCCAGGGCGAACTGGCCGGCCTCGATCTTCGACATGTCGAGGATGTCGTTGATCACGCCGAGAAGATATTTGCCGCTGCCGTTGATGTCGGTGGCATACTCTTCGTAGCGCGGCGACCCCATCGGCCCGAACAGCCGCCGTTCCATCAGTTCCGAGAAGCCGATGATCGCGTTGAGCGGCGTGCGCAACTCGTGCGACATGTTGGCAAGGAATTCGGATTTGGCCCGGTTTGCCGCTTCGGCCCGCTCGGTTTCCTTCATGTATTTGCGATTGAGCTCGACGAGCTCACGAGCCCGTTCTTCTTCCGCGCGGCGGGCAAGGCTGAGGTCGTGGATTGTCGCCATCAGCCGGCGCTCGCTGTCGACCAGCTTCTCCTGGTGCAGCTTGATCTGGGTGATGTCGGAGCCGACCGAGACGGTGCCGCCGTCCCTTGTCTGCAACTCGTTCACTTGCAGCCAGCGGCCGTCGGCAAGCTGGCGCTCGAAGGTTACGCCCCCCTGCGGTCCGTTGGTATTGGCAAGCCGCCGCTCCGAGGCGAAGGCCAGCATGCGTTGTTCCAGCACGGCGCGCGGGGCGCCCGGCATCACGTCGCGATCCGACAGGCCGTTGTCCTGCTGGTATTTGGAATTGCACATGATCAGGCGCTCGGACGAATCCCACAGCACGAAGGATTCGTTGATGTTTTCGATGGCCGTCCTCAGGCGCAGGTCCGCCGCTTCGGAGCGCAGCGCCAAGTGCCGCTGCTCGGTGACGTCGACGGCGATGCCGATCAGCTGGATCTCCGGCGCTTCCGGGTCGATAACCTGTGCTCTTGCGCGCATCCAAACCCATTGCCCGTCGGCATGGCGCATCCGGAACACCTGGTCGATATGGTCGATCTCGCGTGCGACGATCCTGTTGGCGAGTTCGAACAAATCGCCGTCCTCGGGATGAATGATTTCGTCGACTTCGCCGAACGACAGCATCGTGTCGCAAGGCTCGTAGCCCAGCATGTCGTACATCGAGCGCGACCAGTACATCTTGCCGCGCACCATGTCCCAATCCCACAGGCCGCAGCGGCCGCGCACCAACGCCATGTCGATGCGCTGGTGGGCTTCGAGATAGATGCGGTCGGCGGCCTGGGCACGCGCCGCCTGGCCGAAATAGGCATAAAGGATGACGATCAGCACGCCGGCCGTCAGCACGAACAGCGTGACATTGAGTGAGACCGTCTTCCGCCAGGCGTCAAAAACTGCCTCCTGCGGCACGAACGCTGCCGCGGCACCCTTTCGGCCATTTGCCAGGCTCACTGCCGCGTACCAGTCCTGTCCGCCGATGCTGACCTCCATCACTCCGGCGCGGTCGCCGAACATGAACAGCGGCTGCCCGCCCTGCACGACGCCATCGAGCGATCGGCCCTCCCAGTGCATCGACTGCGGCGATACGGCAATGATCTTGAAGGCGCTGTCGGTGATCGCCAGTACGTGGCTTCGGCCCATCGCGCCCTGACGACCGGTGCTCTCCAGCAGGTCCTGGATCGCACCTGGCGCGGAAACCATGGTAGCGTCGGCGATCGAACTGGCCAGTTGGCCGGCGGCCAGGGCAAGGATCGCCTTGGCGTCGCGCTCAATCTCGTCGCGCTCGTTCATCAGTGACAGAAAGCGCAGTACTGCGATGATCAACAGAAACATGATAATGAGGGCCGGTATCGATCGCCGCAACAGCGGCTCGGCTGCCAGCAGCCGTCGGTAGGCAGGTTCGGCGATGAGCCGCGTATTGCCCGCGAGACCGTCGTTTCGCGCCTCGCGACGCTCAAACGCCGTCCCACCGGGCGCGCCCCACGCGTCCGCCTTCGCCATAAATGGCACTCCCCGATTTTCTGTCCGCTTGACGATCCGGCAACGCCGCACTTCCGAATCGTCACTAAAGAATCAAAGGTGATTCGCCTTGTCCAGAGGCGCGGCGAAAAAAGATTAAAAATCGACTAAAATAATGGGTTTTCGGATGGTCTTCCCTTCTCCCACGACAAGGGGAGAAGGGGAGGTCGCTTACGCCAGGGTGCGCTCGACGATGTCTCGCAAATCGGCCGACAGCTTCTCGGTATTGGCGATTGAAAGCAACGCCTCCCTTGCCTTGGCCTGCCGCACGGGTTCGAGCGAGCGCCACGACCTGAGCGCCGTCGCCAGCCTGGCGGCCACCTGCGGGTTGCGTTTTTCGACCTGCAGCACCGTTTCGACGAAAAGCCGGTAGCCCTCGCCGTCGGCGCGATGAAAGCCGGTCTGGTTGGCGCTGGAAAACGTACCGATGAGCGAGCGTACCCGGTTCGGGTTGACCATCGAGAACGCTGGGTGGCTGGTCAAGGCGCGCACCGTGTCGACGGTTTGCGGACCGGGCACGCTGGCCTGGATCTGGAACCATTTGTCCATGACCAGCGGATCGGTTGCATATTTCGCCTCGAAATCGGCCAGTGCCTTGGTTGCCTCAGGTGAGCCGTGGTGACGGTGCGCAAGCACGGTCAACGCCGCGGCACGATCCGTCATGTTGGTCGCCGATTGGAAGTGCCGGGCTGCGAGTTCCGCACCTCCCGGTAGCAAGGAGAGATAGTCCAGCAGGACATTGCGCAGCGCCCGCCGCCCGGCACTGGCCGCGTCCGGGCTGAACGGACCATTGTCGGCGAGCCGATCGTAGAAGTTGGAGAATATCTCGCGGTTGGCCTCGGCGATCGCAACTGCCAGCGCCGCGCGCGCCGCGAAAATGGCGTCGGGGTCGATGTTCTTGCCGATGTCGCGGGCGATATCGGCGTCGCCGGGCAGCGCCAGCGCCAGTGCCCGATAGGCGGGTTCGAGCGCCTCGTCGCCGGCTATTTTGCCGGTAAGCCCGGTCAGCCGGGCGCTAAACTCGGGTTGCGTGTGGTCCAGGATCTGGCGGAAAGCTGCAATCAGCGCATCGGTCAAAAGCGTGTTGAACGCCTGCCAGCGCGAGAAGGCGTCGCTGTCGTGGCCAGCCAGAAAAAACTGGTCGTCGGGCCGCTGCTCGACCGAAAGCGTCACCGGCGCCGAAAAGCCGCGGTTGAGCGACATGGCCGGCCGCTCGGCAATCCCGGAAAACCTGACGACATGGCGGCGTTTGCGGATATGGATGACGCCGTCCTCGACATTCGCCCCTTCCACGCCGCTATAGGCTGTCGCCTCTCCGCCGGCGCCGACCAGGCCGAAGGCAAGCGGAATGTGCATCAGCCGTTTGCGGCTTTCCGACGGCGTTGGCGGCACCGACTGCTCGATTTCGAGCGTGAATTCCTGCGCCGCAGGATTATACGCCGAACTGACGGTCAGGTTCGGCGTACCGGCCTGATGATACCAGAGCGAAAACTGCGACAGGTCGCGACCGGAAACGTCTTCGAACACCTTGATGAAGTCTTCGATCGTCGCCGCCTGGCCGTCGTGACGTTCGAAGTAGAGGTCCATGCCGGCGCGGAACGTCTCTGCGCCGAGGATAGTGTGGATCATGCGCACGACTTCCGAGCCCTTTTCATAGACCGTCGCCGTATAGAAATTGTTGATCTCGCGGTAGCGACGCGGCCGCACCGGATGCGCCAGCGGCCCTTGGTCCTCGGGAAACTGATGGGCGCGCAGCGTACGTACCTCGGCGATGCGCTTGACGGCGCGCGAGCGCTGATCGGCGGAGAATTCGTGGTCGCGGAAAACGGTCAGGCCTTCCTTCAGGCAAAGCTGGAACCAGTCACGACAAGTGATTCTGTTACCTGTCCAATTGTGGAAATACTCATGCGCAATGATGGCTTCGATATTGGCGAAATCGGCGTCGGTCGCGGTTTCCTGATCGGCCAGCACATATTTGTCGTTGAAGATGTTGAGGCCCTTGTTCTCCATCGCGCCCATATTGAAGTCGGACACGGCGACGATGTTGAAGACATCGAGGTCGTATTCGCGGCCGAATGCCTCCTCGTCCCATTTCATCGACCGTTTCAAAGCGTCCATGGCGTAGCCGGCGAGCCTCTCTTTACCCGGTTCGACATAGATTCCGAGCTCGACCTTGCGGCCAAACAGGGTAATGAAGCTGTCCGAGATCTTGCCGAGGTCGCCCGCCACCAGCGCAAACAAATAGGACGGCTTGGGGAAGGGGTCGTGCCAGACCGCATAGTGCCAGCCGCCGGCAAGCTCGCCGCTGCCGGCCGGGTTGCCGTTGGACAAAAGCAGCGGCGCCTCATTGCGCTGAGCTTCGATACGCACCGTATAGACCGACAGGATGTCGGGACGGTCGAGGAAATAAGTGATGCGGCGAAAGCCTTCGGCCTCGCATTGCGTGCAATAGACGTCGCTGGAGCGATAGAGGCCCATCAGCGCTTCGTTCTGCGCCGGCGCCAACACGGTTTCAATTCTCAGCTGGAAGCGCCTTGTGGCAGGGGGGCTGATGATTGTCAGTTGATCGGGCGTGACGAGAACATCCGCAGGCCTCGATTCCTGGCCGTCGATGGCGATACTGCGGAGCGTCAGCCCGTCGCCATCCAGCACCAGTGGCACCGACGCGGCAATCTCGTCGCGACGTTCGACCGTCAGCACGGCGGTGACATGCGTTGCTTCAGGCGAAAGGCGGAAAGTCAGGCTGGTTTCCGGAATCAGATAATCACTGGGGCGATAGTCTTCGAGTTTGAAGACCTGGCCGGTATCTGTGCGCATTCCTTGATTTTTCCTGTCGATCCGGGAGCGGCGGGCGGGTCCGCTGGTCCAAATAATTTGAAGTCTGCGCTCTTTACACGAAACGGTCCCTCGACAAAACTGCAGCGACGTCTATTTCCGGCGATCATTTCCAAGCATCATCGCGAGGCTTCCATGACCATCGTCACGCCGAAATTCGGGATGAGCGCCTCTGTGTTGCGTCGCGACGATCGGGCCTTCATCAAAGGCGCCGGGGCGGATACGATCGGATCGACGCCTGCCGCGCTCAATGCGGTGACCGACGCGTTCTACCGCGCCTACGGCATCAGGCATATCGACATGCCGGCAACGCCGGCGCGCATCTGGGCGATCGAGGAAGCAAAACGGGCGTGACAGCCAGACCGGATTTGCCAGTGCTTGCTGCCGGCGACCTTGCCGGCGAGCACAGCACGCTGACCGGGATCGTGCTCAAGATCGTATCGGTGGCGGTCTTCGTCGGCATGTCGTCCTGCATCAAGGCGGCAGGCACCGTGCCGGCGGGCCAGATCGTCTTCTTCCGCTCCTTCTTTGCCATCTTTCCGATCATCGCCTTCCTCGCCTTCCAGGGAAAACTCGGAACCGCCTTTTCGACAAAGCGCCCTCTCAACCACATTGCGCGCGGCGTCGTCGGTGTCTGTGCCATGGGGCTCGGCTTCTTCGCGCTGACGCGGCTGCCGCTGCCGGAGGCGATCACGCTGAACTACGCGCAGCCGCTGCTGGTCGTGGTGTTCAGTTCGATCTTCCTCGGCGAAGCCATCCGCATATATCGCTGGAGTGCGGTTGCCGTCGGCCTGGTCGGGGTGCTGATCATCTCGTGGCCGGAACTGACGCTGCTCAGTTCGGGCGCTGCCCTCGGCGATCAGGAGGTGCTCGGCGTCATTGCCGCCCTCATAGCCGCGGCGATCTCGGCCATCGCCATGCTCCTGGTTCGCAACCTCGTCCAGAGCGAGCGGACGGCGACCATTGTGCTGTGGTTTTCGGTTACCGCGAGCCTCATGGCGCTGCTTTCGCTGCCATTCGGCTGGCAGGCGCTGACGCCAGCGCAGGCGGGGCTTCTGATTGCCGCGGGTTTTTGCGGCGGGCTTGGCCAGATCCTGATGACCTCGGCCTATCGCCATGCCGAGGCTTCCGTCGTGGCACCCTTCGAATACACTTCGATGATCCTCGGCGTCGTCGTCGGCTATCTGGTCTTTGGCGACGTCGCCACGATCAATATGCTGGTCGGCGGCATGATCGTGGTTGCGGCGGGGATTTTCATCATCTGGCGCGAGCGCCAGCTGGGTCTCGAACGCACCCGCACCCGCAAGGCCGTCGCGCCGGAAGGGTGATCACGGCTTCGCTGCGTCAGTCCGCTCTGTCGCCAGCCGCACCAGCACCGCCCGCGTCTGTTCGTCGGCGGGGAAAAAGATTCGATCGCCAGCTCCGACAGCGTCACGTCGAGCGGCGTGCCGAACACGGTGATGGTGCTGATGAACGACAGCACCGCGTCGCCATGGGCAAGCTTGAGCGGATGGACAATCGCGTTCGGTTCGACGGGCGCCGGCCGGCTGCCTCTAAGGCCGGACGGACAGGCCCGAAGCTCGCGCTCGAGCTCGACCAGAACCGGATCGGCGGTAGCGTCGTTCTGCCGCTTCAGCCGCTCCAGAAGATGCGTTCGCCATTCCGCTAGGTTGACGATACGCGGCGCGATGCCGCCGGGATGCAGGCTGAGGCGCAAAACGTTAACCGGCGGCTTCAGCAGGGAGGCATCGGCGACATTGGCGAGGAACGGGCCGATGGCGGCGTTCGCCGACACCAGGTTCCAATGCCGGTCGACGGTAAGCGCCGGGAACGGCTCGTGCGCCTTGAGCACGGTCTCGACCGCCGCCATCGCCGGTGCCATCGAGGCATCGTCAAGTGGTCGTTCGCCGAAGCTCGGGGCAAAGCCGGCGGCCAGCAGCAGCTGGTTGCGCTGCCTGAGCGGGATCGAAAGCTGCTCCGCCAGATGCAGCACCATGTCACGCGAGGGTGCGGCGCGGCCGCTTTCAACGAAACTCAGATGCCGCTGCGAGATCTCGGCCTCCATAGCGAGGTCGAGCTGGCTCATGCGCCGGCGTGTACGCCATTCGCGAATGAGACTGCCGGCGGAAATCTGGGCTGCTGTCATAACGAGATGACTAGGCCGGCAGTGGGCGCATTTCAATTACCTGCGAAGTCATGATGCCGCCCTTCCTTCCTCGCAAGGGGAGAACTGAAGACGCGCTCTGCACCATTACCCAAGTGCCCGCAACTTCGCCTTCACTTCGAGGAAATCCCGCCACGCCAGCTTCTTGTGCGCCGGCGTTCTCAGCAAATAGGCCGGATGCAGGGTCGGCATGGCAGGAATGGCGACGCCGGACGGGGTCGTGTGGACGCGCCAGTTGCCGCGCAGCCGCAATATGCCTTCAGAGGTGTTGAGCAGGGTCTTTGCCGACGGGCCGCCGAGATTGACCAGCACCTTCGGATTGACCAACTCGATCTGCCGCTCGATGAACGGCCGGCAGATCTCGGTCTCGTGCGGGGTCGGCGTGCGGTTGCCCGGCGGCCGCCAGGGAATGACATTGGCGATGTAGACGGATGTCCGGTCAAGACCGATCGCGGCCAGCATGCGGTCGAGCAGCCGGCCGGAGCGGCCAACGAACGGCAAGCCCTCTATGTCTTCATCACGACCCGGCGCTTCGCCGACCAGCATCACCTCGGCAGTCGGATTGCCGTCGGCGAACACAAGGTTCTTGGCGGTGAATTTGAGATTGCAGCCGTCGAATGCCGCCATGTGCTGGCGAAGCTCGTCGAGGCTTGCCGCCGATCTTGCCAGTTGCCGCGCCAATGCCGCTTGCGCCTCGTCGGGCACCGTTGACATGGCCGGGGACGTTCGCACTGCCGGTGCTGTACTCGGTCTCTCGCCCATTTCGGCGCGCGATACGCTCGTCGAGCGTTGTGGCGCCGCATTTTCACTGGGCGGCACAGCGGCCGCCGCAGGCACCCGCTCCGGTGGCCTGGCTTCTGCAAACCTGTTTACCGGCTGTTCTTCAAGTGCCTCGTCGACGCCGGCGGTGGCGTAGAAGGCCAGCAGCTCGGCGAGATCGGCTCGGCTATTGTGGGGGGCGGCAGTCATGGTTTCACATTCGGCCGCAAAGCTTGAATTTGCAAGTTCAGCTCGACGGTATGCGCGGATCCTGCACCAGATAGAACGTCCAGCGCGGCGTGTAGTCGGTGATCAGGAAATAGAAGCTGGCGGTCTTCAGCGGGTCGATCTTGCCGTTCTTGAACAGCAGGCGGTCATACGGTTCGAAATTGCGGTCGAAATCGGCGTAGCTGCTCGACCAGATATTTTCAGGCGTTTTGTTGCGCTGGTCAAACGACAGGCCGTCGCCGAACACGCTCGGCTGGTCGAGGATCTCCTGGAGTTCGAACTGGAACTCGACCCAGGCCTGGCCGCTATTGTTGAGCACGTCGATGCGCATATACATCAGACCATTGGCGAAGTCTCCCGCCTTGCCGAACGGCTGGATCGGCTTTGTCGTGCGAATGGCAAGCGTTACCGGCGTCGCTGAATTCAACTCTTCGGTGATGACCAGCGGATCCTCTTTCGTGCCGATGCCGGAAGCCCCGGTGATGCGGAAGCCGCCGCGCTCGTCGGAAAAGGAATAGGCGCCGGTCGCCCAGACCAGTTGCTGCTCGGCATGGGCATCGAGAGCCGTCAGCGGCAGAAGCGCCAACAGCGCCGCACGGCAAATCCGGCCGGGCGTGAAAAAAAAGCGCGTCGATGAAAAGCCAGCCGGCCTGAATATGCGCATGGCGGGAAGTATGGCCGATAAGCAAGCCGTCGAACAATTAAAAACATCAGTGCGACATATCTGTGCAAACGGAATAGGATTGAAGATTGATGCTCGCCACCGCGAATCTGTGTGGCAGGACGCGACTTTTTGACGAAATCGGTATTGTCACGTCCGCGCCGGTTTCCCGTCGCTATTTGATGCGCTATGCAGCGCGTGAGCCAGCAAGATGCCGGGAATAGCGAGCCAGTGAGGGGTCGATGAGCGATATCGAACGCGAAAGCATGGAATTCGACGTGGTCATCGTCGGCGCCGGCCCGGCCGGCCTCGCCGCCGCGATCCGTCTCAAGCAGGTCAATCCCGAGCTTTCCGTCGTCGTGCTGGAAAAGGGCGGCGAAGTCGGCGCGCACATCCTGTCCGGCGCCGTCGTCGATCCGATCGGCATCGACCGGCTGCTGCCCGGCTGGCGCGAAGAGGAGGGTCATCCCTTCAGGACACCGGTCACCGACGACCATTTCCTGGTTCTCGGCCCCGCCGGTTCGTTCCGTCTGCCCAACATACTGATGCCGCCGCTGATGAACAATCACGGCAACTATATCGTCTCGCTCGGCAATGTCTGCCGCTGGCTGGCGACCAAGGCCGAGGCGCTCGGCGTCGAGATCTATCCGGGCTTTGCCGCGGTCGGCCTGCTCTACAACGAGGCCGGTGCGGTCACCGGCGTCGTCACCGGCGACATGGGCGTCGAGAAGGACGGCACGCACGGTCCGGGCTTTGCGCCGGGCATGGCGCTGATGGGCAAATATGTCTTGATCGGCGAGGGCGCGCGTGGCTCGCTCGCCAAGCAGCTGATCGCCAAATACCACCTTTCCGACGGCCGCGAGCCCGGAAAATACGGCATCGGCCTCAAGGAACTCTGGCAGGTCAAACCGGAAAACCACCGGCCGGGCCTTGTGCAGCATTCCTTCGGCTGGCCGCTCGACATGAAGACCGGCGGCGGCTCCTTCCTCTACCATCTCGAGGACAACCAGGTGGCAGTCGGCTTCGTCGTTCACCTGAACTACAAGAACCCCTATCTGTCGCCCTTTGACGAGTTCCAGCGCTTCAAGACCCATCCGGCGATCCGCGGTACCTTCGAGGGTGCCAAGCGGCTGGGCTATGGTGCCCGCGCCATCACCGAAGGCGGCTGGCAGTCGGTGCCGAAACTGTCCTTCCCCGGCGGCGCGCTGATCGGCTGCGCGGCCGGCTTCGTCAACGTGCCGCGCATCAAGGGCTCGCACAATGCCGTGCTCTCCGGAATGCTGGCGGCCGAGCATGTCTGTGATGCGATAGCCGCCGGCCGCGCCAATGACGAGCTAGCCTCCTACGAGGCGACCTGGCGCGCCACCGATATCGGCAAGGACCTGAAGAAAGTGCGCAACGTCAAGCCGCTATGGTCACGCTTCGGCACCATTGTCGGCGTCGGCCTTGGCGGGCTCGACATGTGGCTGAACACGCTGTTCGGCTTCTCGCCCTTCGGCACGATGAAGCACGGCAAGGCCGACTACGCCGCGCTGGAACCGGCCGCCGCGCACCAGAAGATCGCCTACCCGAAGCCGGACGGGGTACTGACCTTCGACCGGCTGTCGTCGGTGTTCCTGTCCAACACCAACCACGAGGAGAACGAGCCAGTGCATCTGCTCGTCGCCGACATGGACCTGCAAAAGCGCTCCGAACATGACGTCTATGCCGGGCCCTCGACGCGTTACTGCCCGGCCAGCGTCTACGAATGGGTCGACAAGGACGGCAATGCCGCCGCCGATCCTGCGGCAAAGGATGTGCGCTTCGTCATCAACGCGCAAAACTGCGTTCACTGCAAGACTTGCGATATCAAGGACCCGAACCAGAATATAAATTGGGTGCCGCCACAGGGCGGCGAGGGCCCCGTCTACCAGAACATGTAAGTCACAAGGTTTGTTCCGGACTAAACAAGATGAGGAGCAGCGCAACCGTAGGATTGTTGAATAAACCGCCTGCCTGTGTTTCCTTTCTGCGGCGACAGGGAGGAAGGAAAAATGCGCCTGGCAGTTCTGACGAGCGTTGTGGCGATCGGGGCATTGTGCGCCCCTGCAGCCTTGGCCGGCACTAAGGTGCTGGTCAAGACACGAACTTACAACATTGCCGGAACCACCGGCGCGGCCCTGATCGAGGCCATGGATCGCAGTGGGCCGAAGCACGGCTTCATGACCCACGCCATCGCGCAGACCGGCTACAGCGTCGATGATTGGACCTTCGACGCCTATCAGGAACACGGCGTCTGCCGCCTGCGCCAGGCCAACGGGACGCTCAATCTCTTCTATACCTATCCCAAACTAGCCTCAGCCACGTCGCCGGCGCTGCAGAAGCGGTGGAAGCGGTTCTTCGCTGGCGTCCGCGCCCATGAAGAGACCCATGGCCGCATCGCCAGACAGATGATGCGGGCCACCGAAAAGTCGGTTCGAGGGCTGACAGTCGCTGATGACCCGCACTGTTTCGAGGCACGTCGCGAGGCAAAGCGCCGGATCAATGCCATCTATGCCGAATACGAGGCAAAGCAGATCGCCTTCGATGCGCACGAGCATCGCGACGGCGGCCCTGTCGAGCACCTCATCCGCGCTTTTGTGGGCCAGTAATAAGCCAGGTCGAGACTGGACTGCGGATTTTCAGCTTCGCGTCCCGCCAGGCAGCGCTGCAAGCGCGGTCGCCGTCTGGTGCTCGTCGAGCGGCTTTTGTTCATGCGACCGTAGCGAAAACTCCACCAGCACCGGCAGATGGTCTGAGCCGGTGTCCTCAAGGGTCGACGCCGAACGGATAACGATGGCGCCCTTGCTGAAAACCTGGTCGATCGGCAGTCCGGCGAAGCGCAGGAAATCCGGCAGCTTTCTGTAGAGCCAGGTCGGCCCGACCGACGGCATTACAGTCAGCTTGCCAAGCGCTGCGACGCGCCGGACGGCGGCGCTCCATGGCGCTGCGTTGCAGTCGCCCGCCAGGATCGACGTCTCGCCAAGCGAGGCGATTTCGTCAGACAACCCTCCAATCTGCCGTGATTGGTTGTGCGGCCATGGCCAGGTGAGGTGGATGGCGCCGACATCGACGTCGGTTCCGCCGAAATCGACCGTGGCGATCGCCATTGCGCCGCGGCTGTCGCAGTGCGGCGCTGTGCCTATGGCAAACGGTCGTCTGGACAGCAGCGCAACGCCGAACACGCCATTGGGATACGGGCAGAGGATCCGGTAGGGATAAGCGCCGGACAGCAGCCCAAGCTTTGCCTTCCACATCTCGGACACCTCGTCGAGGGTGATCACATCGGGCTGGGTCCGGCCGATCAGCGACAGCACTTTCTCAGGCGTTGGATTGTTGAACCTGAGGTTCATCTGCAGCAGGCGGTAGACCGGCTCGTCACCAGGTTTGGCTTCGTAGGCGGCCTGCACCTGCCATAGCCGCGAAAGCGGCAAGGCATTCGACGTGGTGGCAAAGGAGGCTACCGCAAACAGCAAGGCGGCCGCAGCCTGCAGGCGAAACGAGGTGGCGAGCAGGGGCAGCGCGCAAAGCGCCATCAGCACCGAAAAATGGACGCGGAAATGAGCAAAGGAATCGAGGGCCGGATGCAGCGATCCGAAAAACCCGGCCACCAGCGCGGCCGAGAGTGCAAGCATTGCGACGAATGCCAGCGCAACCGTCATTTCCCGAATACGTGCCATCGCTTTGTCTATCGGCAGAAGTGCGGCTCAATCAAGATGACGAAATGTCCTGACCCGGGCCGACACATGCGATTCGGCATTTACTGGAAGGCCGTTTCCGAAAAGCTCCTGAGCTTGCGCGAATGCAGTCGCTCCATCGGCATTTCAGCCAGCTTCTCCATCGCCCTGATGCCGATGGTCAGGTGCTGCGCCACTTGCCGCTTGTAGAACTCGGTCGCCATGCCGGGCAGCTTCAATTCGCCATGCAGCGGCTTGTCGGATACGCAAAGCAGCGTGCCATAGGGAACCCGGAAGCGGAAGCCGTTGGCGGCGATCGTTGCCGATTCCATATCGAGCGCGATCGCCCGCGACTGCGACAGCCGCTGCACCGGCCCGCGCTGGTCGCGCAGCTCCCAGTTGCGGTTGTCGATGGTGGCGACGGTGCCGGTGCGCATGATGCGCTTGAGGTCGTAGCCGGAAAGCCCGGTGACCTCGGCGACCGCTTCCTGCAGCGCCACTTGGATTTCAGCCAGCGGCGGGATCGGCACCCAGACCGGAAGATCGTCGTCGAGGACATGGTCTTCCCGAACGTAGGCGTGTGCCAGCACATAATCGCCCAGCGCCTGCGTGTTGCGCAGGCCGGCGCAATGGCCGAGCATCACCCAGGCATGCGGCCGGAGCACCGCAATATGGTCGGTGATGGTCTTGGCGTTGGAAGGTCCAACGCCGATATTGACCATGGTGATGCCGCCATGATTCGGCTTCTTCAGATGATAGGCCGGCATCTGCGGCAGGCGAGGGGGCGCAGCACCCTCACCAGGCGCGCTGTCGCCCACTTTGGTCACGATATTGCCCGGCTCGACGAACTCTACATATCCGTCACCGCCATCGGCCATCAATTCGCGTGCACGGGCGACGAATTCGTCGATGTAGAACTGGTAGTTGGTGAACAGCACGAAGTTCTGGAAATGCTGGGGACTGGTCGCCGTATAGTGCGACATCCGATGCAGCGAATAGTCGATCCGTTGTGCCGTGAACGGCGCCAGCGGCCGTGCCTCGCCCAATCCCACTTCAAATGTACCGTTGGCGATCTGGTCGTCGGTGCCGTCGAGATCCGGCACGTCGAACAGGTCACGGATCGGCCGTTTGATGCGTTCCGCGGCGGAACCGTCGACATGCGTGCCTTCGAGAAAGGCGAAATGCAGGGGGATGGGAGTGGTCGATTCCGAAACCGTGACCGGAACACCGTGGTTGCGCATGATCAGCCGAAGCTGTTCGGTGAGATAGCTCTCGAAAAGAGCAGGCTGGGTGATTGTGGTTGAGAAATGCCCCGGCGTCGGCATGTGACCATAGGCCTGCCTCGAGTCGATTTGGGTGAACGAACTCGTGGTGACGCCGATCTCCGGATAGAAGGCCCGGTAGCGTTTGTTGTTGTCGCCACCCGCGGCGAGCGCGGCAAATGAATCGCGCAGGAACTTGGTGTTGCGGTCGTAAAGCACCTGCAGGGCCGCGACCGCCTTCTTGGCATCGTTGAAGCTCTGTCGGCCGAACGGCTCCGGCGTGACGACCGATTCAATGGCTTGAGGATAGATTCGCTTTTCCATGACCCAATATAGAGAGTTGGGCGCGCAGTTGGGAGGGGGTAAGGCGGTCTCAAAACGCGCTGTCGGCGGTTTTCTTTCCGGCGGCCTAGCCTCGCCGCAAGCTGACCAGCAGCACAAAGCCGACGCCGGCCTTTCTCAGCGCAGGCGCCTCAATGGTCGAACCGGCATCGGCGCGCATCGTCGGCACGGCCAGGACCGGGGCCGCCAGAAGCGTCAGGATGAGTGCCGTCCGCGGCAGAAGCCGAAGGATCTTGGCGACATTGGCGGTGAGGCGGGTCATGGCGTGGGTTTCAATATCTCGCTGTCGGGTTCAGTGGCGAAGCTGGTTCGGGCAACCGAGCCGGCAGGAAATGGCCACGTCCCAGGCGCGGGCCGGCCGGCCGGCTTCGGCGACAAGGACGGCGAACAACATGCCGAACAGGCTCATCAGCAGGCAGACGATGGTGAAGCGGCGGGCAAGCATCGCGCGGTGTCTCCTTCAACACGCATGACAATGCCTTGCCCAGGCTGAACCGGCTCTGATGGCGGCGTTCATCTGGGGTTCAAAATGGTTGATGATCTCTGGGCGGGCCGCCTTGAAAGCAGTGACCTATGGCGAGCCGCGGCTGCGAGACCGATATATGAAAACGGGGCCGACTGGCCCCGCGCACCCCGGCAGGAATGGCACGATCAGAGCTTGTGCCAGGTCTGGCTCTTGCAGATCAGCCCGCCGAACACGCAGCCGCTCATTTTGAGCGAACTGCCGGAAAGCGAAGCCTTGCCCGAATAGGTCTTGTCGGTTTCGGGGTCGGTTATGGTGCCGGCATATTTGTTGTCGCCGGCCACCTTCAGTGAACCGATGTTCTTGCCGGCAAATTTGCCGGATTTGAGCGTAATCGAAAATGCCCCGCCGCCACCCGAAATGGCGGCAGTCGCTCCGGCTTGCGTTTTCCAATTGCCTTCGATCGGATCGGCCCATGCCGCGCCGGTCATCATTATTGCGGCCGCGAGGGCCAGGCTCACGTGTCGAAACATGTCTTTCCTCCCTCAGGCAAGTCCAATCGGGCTCCGTCCCGGCCGTCTGCCCTTACGCAAACGTAAGCTAGTCCAGCTCCCGGAAAAACAAAAGCGGTGCCGCGACGGAAGGGTTGCGGGCTTTTGCCCGCTCCCGAACGGCCGCGCCGGCGAAAAATGAAACGGGCCGCACACGTCTTTGTCTTGTGTGGTTAGCGGAGTCTTGATCCGCGCCTCGCAAGTTTTCTTCAAATTTTGTGCAAACTGGCGCAGTTGCTGGCTTTGTATCCTTAACGAATTTTCACGTTTACCTCTTGTTTTAGCTTTGTTTTCCTCAAATTAAGCACGCCATTTAACGACGGATTCAAGCCTCCGCGGCATTCTCGAAAGCATCGAAAGAGCGGCCGCCCCCGAAGGTAATCAAGGACACCGAGGGACAGACGGAGACAGCTCTCGGGAGCCAGAACAGGGGATTTGAAATGGCACGTTTTGAAATGCTTGAAGCCGGCTTCGGCGCCATGGGGGCAACTGCCCAGGCCGATATCCTTTTCGAGTTGGGCATGATGTATGCGACCGGCCGCGATTGCGAGACCGATGTCGTCGCCGCCCACAAATGGTTCAACATCGCCGCGATCAAGGGTTCGGCCCGCGCCGCGGAACTGCGTTCTGAATTGTCGGCCGCCATGTCGAAAGTCGAGATCGCCAGGGCGCTGCGCGAAGCCCGCGAATGGATGACGATGCACTGAATTCGCCGGCACTGAGTTCACTGACAGGGACGCTTCGGGTCAAGGCCGCGCAGACGGGCTGGCCCCGAAAAAAAAGAGGCCGCGCAAGATGGCCGACCAAGTCAAAACCAAGAACACGGCAGGCTGATCAGGCCGAGCCGTGCAACAGACAGGGAAGGCCAGCGGGTTCCGGCGCGGATGCGCCGGCAAGCTCAATGGCAAAAGCCGCGACCGGCCGGAACAGGGCTGGCGCGGCTTTGTCTTTGGGACCGCATGTTACAGGCCCAATCGAGCGCCGACGATGCGTCTAGACAGCTCCGGCGAAGGATGAAATTCTCCCGCCACTCTGGAAGAGGCGCGGCCGGGCGGCTGCGCGAGAGTGGAGGAGTTATGTTACCATGAAGAAATTCAGTATTTTGAGCGCAGCCATATTTGGCCTGATGATGACCGCGCCGCTCGCCTTCGCCGACGACATCACCTTTTCGGTGGTCGGACCGATGACCGGGCAGCTTGCCACCATCGGCGATCAGTTCAAGCAAGGCGCGCAAGCCGCCGCCGACGCGATCAACGCGGCTGGCGGCGTCGACGGTCGCCAGATCAAGCTCGACATCGAGGATGATCAGTGCGATCCGAAGCAGGCGGTTTCGGTCGCCAACCGCATCATCGCCAATGGTGTCAAGTTCATCGATGGCCACGCCTGCTCGGGCTCCAGCATCCCGGCCTCCGCTGTCTACGCAGAAGCCGGTGCGCTGATGATGAGTCCGGCTTCCTCGAACCCCGTGTTGACCGACGCAGCGGCGAAGGCGGGCTGGCCGACGATCATGCGCCTCTATACGCGCGACGATGCGCAGGGCGCTTTCATCGGTCCCTGGATCGCCAAGAAATATGCCGGCAAGAAAGTCGTCATCCTGCACGACAAGAGCGCCTATGGGCAGGGCGTGGCCGATGCCGTCAAGGCAACGATGAACCAGAACGGTCTCAATGAAATCCTCTACGAGGGCATCAACGCTGGCGAGAAGGACTATTCCGCGCTTGTTACCAAGCTCAAGGAGCTGAAGGCTGACGTCGTCTATTTCGGCGGCTATCACCCCGAAGCCGGCCTCATCCTGCGCCAGTCGGCGGAGCAGAACCTCAAGTTCCAGTTGATCATGCCGGACTCGATCGCTTCGCCGGAATTCTGGCAGGTTGCCGGTCCGGCCGGCGAAGGCACCATGTTCGTCTTCCCATCGGATCCGCAGTCGAAGCCCGAAGCCAAGGAAGCCATCGCCAAGATCAAGGCCGGCGGCTTCGTGCCGGAGGGCTTCACGCTGTTTTCCTATGCCGTGATCCAGGCATTCGCCGAGGGCATCAAGCGCGCCGGCAGCGACGACCCGGCCAAGGTCGCCGAGGCGTTGAAGAACGGCCAGCCGATCAGCACGGTTGTCGGGCCGGTCACCTTCGACGAGAAGGGCGACCTCAAGAACGCCAGCTACGACATCAACCAGTGGCATGACGGCAAATACGCGCCGATCCAGCCCTGATAGAACTATGTTGTAATTGAAAATGGCCGGGTCGAACCTGGCCATTTTCATCTTTGCGGTGCCTTTTGTGACGCGCTCGGGATCACTTCGTGGATAAGGAAACTGCGGTCAGCTGTGGTTCCTCGGCAAAGCGCACCAGCACGGTTCCGTCTGTGACCTGCGCGCCTTCGGCGGCGATCTCGGCAATAAGCCCGTCATGGGGGGCGGCAATGGTGTGCTCCATCTTCATCGCCTCCAGTATCAGCAGCGGCTGGCCCTTGATCACGGCCTCGCCTTTTGCCGCACGCACCAATTTGACCAGGCCCGGCATCGGCGCGCGCAGGCTGCCGGAAGCGGCGGCTTCGTCGGCTCGCGCCAGCGGGTCCGGCACCGCAAAATCGTAGCCGATAGCGCCCTCGAAGACGGTGACGTGGCCCGGCCAGCGGGCGAGGCGAGGGGCGGTACGGAGATCATGCGTATTGACGCTGTCATAGGGCGCTTCCAGCGCCACCTCGAACCGTCTGTCCGGCCGCACCGACACGCGCGCGACGATCTCCTGCTCGCCAAACTTCAGCAGCATGCGCCGCACTACAGCGTGGAAATGCGCATAGCCGGCCAGCGACAACCAGGGATCGTCCGAGGACGGCATGTCGCGCGCACCGGACGCGGCAAGTGCCGCGGCGGCAATCGTCTCACCGCTCGGCGGCGCAACCGCCGTCAACGCCTGCTGATGCCTGGAGATCAGGCCGGTATCGAGATCGCCCGCCGCAAAAGCTGCATCAGCGGCCAGCGCGGCAAGAAAGCCAGTGTTGACGGTCGAGCCGGCGATTTCGGTCTGCGACAGCGCCTCGCCAAGTGCCGTGAGCGCCGCCCGTCTGTCCTTGCCATGGACGATCAGCTTGGCGATCATCGGGTCGTAAAACGGCGAAATCGCATCGCCGGCGCGCACGCCGGTTTCGATGCGCATGGTCGCACCTTCCGGTGCTGGCTGCGGAAATTTCAAATGGTGCAAGGTGCCGGTCGCCGGTAAAAACCCTCTTGCCGCGTCCTCGGCATAGATGCGCGCCTCGAAGGCGTGGCCGGAGAGCGCGATCTCGCTCTGCGTCTTCGGCAGTTTTTCCCCGGAGGCTACCCGCAACTGCCACTCGACCAAGTCGATGCCGGTGACCATTTCGGTAACGGGGTGCTCGACCTGAAGGCGGGTGTTCATTTCCATGAACCAGAAACGGTCGGCCTTCAGACCTTGCGAGGCATCGACGATGAACTCGATGGTGCCGGCGCCGGAATAGTGAATTGCCTTGGCGGCTTTCACCGCCGCCTCGGTCATCGCCTTGCGCAGTGCCGGCGTCATGCCGGGGGCAGGCGCCTCCTCGATCACCTTCTGATGGCGGCGCTGCGCCGAGCAGTCACGTTCGTGAAGATGTACGGCGTTGCCGAAATTGTCACCAAACACCTGCACTTCGATGTGGCGCGGCTTATCGACATATTTTTCCACCAAGACGCGGTCGTCACCGAACGCGGCTTTCGCCTCGCGCCGCGCGCCCGACAGTGCTTCCGAAAAATCATCGGGATGCTCGACACGCCGCATGCCCTTGCCGCCGCCGCCGGCGCGCGCCTTGATCAATACGGGGTAGCCGATCTCGCGCGCCTTGGAGGCGAGCAACACGATCTCCTGCGCTTCGCCATGGTAGCCCGGAACGACAGGCACGCCGGACTTTTCCATCAGCCGCTTGGCCGCGTCCTTCAGTCCCATGGCACGGATCGAGGCCGCCGACGGCCCAATGAAGATCAGCCCAGCGGCCGCGACCTGGTCGACGAATTCGGGGTTTTCCGAAAGAAAGCCGTAGCCCGGATGGATGGCCTCGGCACCTGTGGCCAAGGCCGCTGTAATGATCTTGTCGCCGCGCAGATAGCTTTCGTTGGCGGGAGAGGCGCCGATATGCACCGCTTCGTCGGCCATTTCGACATGCAAGGCGTGAGCGTCGGCATCGGAATAGACGGCGACGCTGCGCACACCCATCCTGCTTGCCGTGCGGACCACCCGGCAGGCGATCTCGCCACGGTTGGCGATCAGGATCTTGGCGAACATCGGGCCTCCCGGATTTGGCGCGGGCAATCCCGGATCGGCGTTTGCCCGTCTACTTCGAAGCCGCGATCTGACAGTTGCCGCTGGCCGCCACCTTGTAGTACGCCCGTGCGCTCTGGCAGGATTTGATCGCCATGGCCTCTGCCGCCTTTTGCGACGAGGCGTTGTAGTGGGCGCCACACAGGACGTAACCGTCCCTGACCCGCACGAAAGACGTCGTGGCGTATGCCGAATGGCCGCTTGCAGCGACATAGGCCTTGTAGGCCTTGGTGCACTCGTCCTTGGCGCTGCCAGGCAGAAGTGGTGAAAAGCGCTTGTCGCCTTCGCTTCCGGCCAGCGATCCCGCCGCGCCAGTGCCTGGTGCAGCTAATATAAGTAACCCCGAAAGTATTGCGGCAGTAGTTTTCTGGAAAAGTTGCTGTTTCACCTTCGCCCAAGCCCCATTGAGTTTGAAAAACAGCAATAGCCGCAATTTTTCTGTATGGCCAGTGGGATGACTGAAAATGGGTCTGCAGATTTCTCATGGCTGTGGATCACGCTTTGCCGAGTGCGGCAACGACCCGTTGATACAATTCGGCCGTCGGCTCGTCGAAGCAGCAGAAAATGACGGTTTCCGGAACGATGTTCTGGCCGATGAAGGCGCTCACGGTACCGACAGCAATTTGCGTCGCCTGATCCTTTGGGTAGCGGTAGGCCCCGGTCGAGATCGCTGGAAACGCCACCGCCCGGCAGTCCTTTGCGGCGGCGATTTCGAGCGCCCGGCGATAGCAGGAGGCGAGCAGTTCGGCTTCTCCTTTGCTGCCACCTTGCCAGACCGGCCCGACCGTATGAATGACGTAGCGCGCGGGCAGTCTGTAGCCCTTGGTGATTTTTGCGTCTCCGACCTTGCAGCCATGCAAGGTCCGGCATTCTGCCACAAGCTCGGGGCCGGCCGCGCGGTGGATAGCGCCGTCGACGCCGCCCCCTCCGAGAAGAGAGGTGTTGGCGGCGTTGACGATGGCATCGACCGCCAGCTTCGTGATGTCGCCGGTTTGAATACGAATCCTCTGGCCGATTTCGCTCATCTCACATCCTGAACACGCCGAACCTTGTCTCTTCGATCTCGGCGTTGAGCGCGGCCGAAAGGCTGAGCGCCAGCACTTCGCGGGTCTTGGCCGGGTCGATGATGCCGTCGTCCCAGAGCCTTGCCGACGAATAGAGCGGGTGGCCTTCATGCTCGTATTTCATCAGGATCGGCTTCTTGAATTTCGCCTCCTCCTCGGCGCTCCATTCCCCGCCCTTGCGCTCGATGCCTTCGCGCTTGACCACGGCCAGCACCGTTGCCGCCTGCTCGCCGCCCATCACCGAAATGCGGGCATTCGGCCACATCCACAGGAAGCGTGGCGAATAGGCGCGTCCGCACATACCGTAATTGCCGGCGCCGAACGAGCCGCCGATGATCACGGTTATCTTCGGCACCTTGGCCGTTGCGACCGCCATGACCAGCTTGGCGCCGTCCTTGGCGATGCCGCCGGCCTCGTATTTCCGCCCGACCATGAAGCCGGTGATGTTCTGCAGGAAAATCAGCGGGATCCTGCGCTGGCAGCACAGCTCGATGAAATGCGCGCCCTTTAGCGCGCTTTCCGAAAACAGCACGCCATTGTTGGCGATGATGCCGACCGGCATGCCGCTGAGATGGGCAAAACCGGTGACCAGCGTGGTGCCATAATTCTGCTTGAACTCATCGAATTCGGAGCCGTCGACGGTGCGGGCGATTACCTCGCGTACGTCGTAGGGCTGGCGCAGATCCGTCGGCACGATGCCGTAGAGTTCATGTGGATCGTGAAGCGGCGGAACCGATTTCTGTAAGGCTAGGCTTACAGTCTTGTTCCGATTCAGGTTTTTGACGATACGCCGGCATATTGCCAGCGCATGCTCGTCGTCGAGCGCATAGTGGTCGGCAACGCCGGAAAGCCTTGTGTGCACGTCGGCGCCACCGAGGTCCTCGGCGGTGACGTCCTCGCCGGTGGCCGCCTTCACCAGCGGCGGGCCGCCGAGAAAGATGGTTGCCTGGTTGCGCACCATGATTGTCTCGTCCGACATCGCAGGCACATAGGCGCCGCCGGCAGTGCACGACCCCATGACGCAGGCGATCTGCGGAATGCCGGCGGCCGACATGTTGGCCTGGTTATAGAAGATGCGGCCGAAATGATCGCGGTCGGGAAACACCTCGTCCTGATTGGGCAGATTGGCGCCGCCGCTGTCGACCAGATAGACGCAAGGCAGATTGTTCTGCAGCGCGATTTCCTGTGCACGCAGATGCTTCTTCACCGTCAGCGGATAATAGGTGCCGCCCTTCACCGTGGCGTCGTTGACGACGACCATCACTTCGGTGCCTTCGACGCGCCCGATGCCGGCGATGAGACCGGCCGACGGGATGTCCTCGCCATACATCGACCATGCCGCGAACTGGCCGATTTCGAGGAAGGGCGAGCCGGTATCGAGCAATTGGGCGAGACGTTGCCGCGGCAGGAGCTTGCCGCGGGAGACGTGGCGCTCTCGCGCCTCTTCCGAGCCACCGCGCTCGATGTCGGCGGCTTTTTCCGAAATATTGGCGACCAGCGCCCGCATGCGCTCGGCATTGGCGCGGAAGGTGTCGGAGGCGGGCGAGATCTGCGAGGTGAGGGGGGCCATGGCGCTACCGGATCAGCTCGATCTTGCAGCCGACATCGAGGTCGCTCCAATCGCGATCAGCGGTGACGGCAATGGCGTTCTCGCGAATTGCCAGCGCGAGGCAGGCCCGATCGCCCAACGACAGGCCGCGATGCCGCGTCAGTTGGCGAAGCTGCCCGGCGGCGATGCCCATCGCTTCGTCGAAAACGGCGATCGGCATGCCGAGACTGGCGAGGTCGTCCGCGGCCTGTTCCATGCTGCGTCCCTTGTCGATCAGTTTGGCAATGATTTCGGCCGCATTGACCGAACTGCATTGTGCATCCGGCGCGAACCCCAAAGCACTATCGGTGCCTTGCTCGTTGAGCAGGATTGCGAGTGCCGCCGAACTGTCCATGACGTAGGGCTTCATTTCGCCCGCTTTCCTGTCGTCCCTTCGGCGTGAAGCCGGTCGAGACGCTTGTCGCTTCGACGCTGCTCTTCCCGCCGCTCCTTCAGAAATTCGTCGACGACGCTTTCACCGGGCTGTTTCAGCGCCGACAATTCGGCCTGGACGCGTCGCAGATTCTGCAGCCACGATCTTACCCGCAGCTCGCCGTTTTCGACATGCAGGATCATCTCCTCGCCAGGCTTCACGCCCATCTCCTCGCGCATCGCAGCAGGGATGACGAAGCGCCCGCCCTCGCCAAGTTTAACACGCTCGCGTTTCGCCGGAACCCTAAGCGGCGTTTTGCGAGCGCTGGCATCGAGTTGTGCTTGCTGATCTTCGTCAAATCCGGACTTTCCCGTTCTGCCCGCCATCGTACGCCTCGCCTATATTGTGGCACGTATTCTAAAATATGCCACATCGTATGGCTTCTGGCAAAAGCTCAAAAGGATGCCATTAGGCGCTCTCCGCCATGATTTCCCGCCCGATCAGCCAACGACGGATTTCGCTGGTGCCGGCGCCGATCTCGTAGAGCTTGGCGTCGCGCAGCAGCCGGCCGGTCGGGTAGTCGTTGATGTAGCCGTTGCCGCCCAAAAGCTGAATGGCGTCGAGCGCCATCAGCGTCGCCTTTTCGGCGGCGAAGAGGATACAGGCGGCAGCATCCTTGCGGGCCGTCTCACCGCGATCGCAGGCGGCGGCTACGGCGTAGACGTAAGCGCGTGCCGCGTTCATCGTCGCATACATGTCGGCGAGCTTGCCTTGCACCAGCTGGAATTCGCCGATTGGCTGGCCGAACTGCTTGCGCTCGTGCACGTAAGGTATCGCCACGTCGAGGCACGCCGCCATCAGCCCGATCGGCCCGCCGGCCAGCACGGCGCGTTCGTAGTCGAGGCCCGACATCAGCACCTCGACGCCGCGCCCTTCCTCGTGCAGCACATTGTCGAACGGCACTTCGACATTCTCAAACACCAGCTCGCCAGTGTTCGAGCCGCGCATACCGAGCTTGTCGAGCTTTTGCGCCACGGAAAAACCGGCAAAGGCTTTCTCGACGATGAAAGCGGTGATGCCGCGCGAATTGAGTTCCGGATCGGTCTTGGCGTAGACGACCAGCGTCTCGGCATCCGGTCCGTTGGTGATCCACATCTTGGTGCCGTTGAGCACATAGCGGTCGTTGCGCTTTTCGGCGCGCAGGCGCAGCGACACCACATCGGAACCGGCACCCGATTCCGACATCGCAAGTGCGCCGACCTTTCCGCCGCTGCAGAGCGAAGGCAGATATTTTTCCTTCTGCGCCTGCGTCGCCCAGCGATTGATCTGGTTGACGCAGAGGTTGGAATGGGCGCCGTAGGAGAGGCCGACCGAGGCCGAAGCGCGGGAAATCTCCTCCATCGCCACGACATGGGCGAGGTAGCCCATACCGCTGCCGCCGAAATCGGGATCGGCGGTGATGCCGAGCAGGCCGAGCCCGCCGAGCTCCACCCACAGATGCGCCGGGAATTCGTTCGAGCGGTCGATCTCGGCGGCTAGCGGCGCGATTTTCTCTTGGGCGAAGCGCCGCACCAGGTCGCGCAGCGCCTCGATATCTTCGTCAAGCCCGAAGTTGAGCGTATGCGTGTACATGCCGTTCCTCCCGGCGCACGACCCCGAAAATCGGGATCATGCGCGAAATCAAAGTGCTAGAGCGTCCTTTGCGCGCTCGAATGGACGCACAGTGCCGTGGCTCGTCCTCGCGCCATCGCTCTTTGCTCCGACAAGCCGCATTGTCATTGCTAGATATGTAGCGGTGACTTCGGCGATCGACAGCCGTTCGCCCGGCCGGAACCAGACGATGACGCCGGTCATCATCTGGATCAGCGCCATGGCGGTGAGCCCTGTGTCTTCGATGCTGAATAAGCCCGCTTCGACGCCGTCGCGCAGGATGGCGCGCAGCTCCTTCTCGTAGGCCGTGCGCATGCGCAGGATCTGCGTGAGTTTTTCGTGCGACAGGCTGCGCAGCTCCATGTTCGAGACATGGGTGGAATGGCGGCGCTCGATATGGAAAGCGATGTGGTTTTCGACATAGGCGGCAAGCCGGGTTGCCGGATCGGCGCCGACAGGGCGTGTTGCGCGCCACGCCTCGATCAAGCCTTCCATATGCTCGCGCATCAGCGTGAACAGAAGGTCCTGCTTGGTCGGAAAATAGCGATAGAGCGCCGCTGCCTGGACGCCAACCTCGGCCGCCAGCTGGCGCATCGACATCGCCTCGTAGCCGAGACGCGCAATCAGGCTGACCGCCGCCTCGCGGACCGCAGCTTCTGTCTTTTCTCCGTGGGAACCGGTCGTACGCGCCATAACGCAAAGCAATAAAACAAACGTTCAATTAATTCAAGGGCCGAGGCATATCTGGCGATGGCTTCAGGTTTGCTCTATCTGCACCCGGGACTTTTGTGCGATGGAAGCGAATGAGCAGGATCGTGCTTTGCTAGGCAACAATCCTGAAACCCGCGGACTTGTCGCGAGCCTCGATCTCCTCGACGTCGACCTTCGAAACTGCTGCCCTTGGGGGTCCTTGCCAAAGTCGTTCGATCATTGTCGAGACCGCCGCACCGGTCCCGGCAATCAAGGCTGTCACCGAGCCGTCAACTTCGTTGCGCACCCACCCGGCGAGGCCAAGCGCCGATGCCTCGCGCCGCGCCCAGACCCGGTAGCTGACGCCTTGCACCTTGCCATATATGCGTACCTGTACAGTCCGGTCGGTCATCGCGCTCTCCATCCTCTGAGTCGAGTCTGGCGCATCGCCGTGCAAATTCAACCACGCTGCCGCCGGTCAGCCACATAAGGCGAAGGCTCTTCAGTTCCCCCGTGCTGCCGCCAGTGCGCCGGGCAGTTCCTCGGCAAAAATGTCGAGCTCATGGTCGAGGCCGACGCTGACCCGGATGCAGCGATCGAGCACCGGCACCATCGGCTTGCGGATGAAGACGTCGCGCGACAACAACGCCTGCAGCACCTTCAGCGCGAAGGCGCCGTCGCGGCCGCAATCGATGGTGACGAAATTGGTCGCCGAAGCCAGCGGCTTCAGCCCGTTCGCCTCGGCTATTGCGGCAATGCGTTGGCGGCCGGCAGCGACCCGCGCCATCACGCTTTCCAGCCAGGCCTGATCGGCAAGCGCCTCGACGCCGGCGATCTGCGCCATGCGGCTGACGCCGTAGTGATTGCGGATCTTCTCGAAATCGCGAATCACTTGGGCCTCAGTCACCGCATAGCCGCAGCGTATGCCGGCCAGCCCATAGGCCTTGGAGAAAGTGCGCATGCGGATGACGTTCGGCCGCGCGACATCGATCGGCGGCAGCGCCGACGCGGGCCCTAATTCGCCATAGGCTTCGTCGAGCACCAGCATCGTGGTCTGCGGCAACGCGTCGATGAAGCGGCTGAGCTCGGCGGCTTCCCACCAGCTGCCCATCGGATTGTCCGGGTTGGACAGGTAGACCAGTGGCGCCTTCTCCCTGGCGACCGCAGCCAGCAGGCCGTCGAGGTTTTCCCGATCGTTCTCGTAGGGCACTGCGACCAATCGGCCGCCGACGCCGGCAACATGAAAGTTGAAGGTCGGATAGGCGCCGCGCGAGGTCACCACCGCGTCGCCGGGCGCCACATACATGCGCGCAACCAGGCTGAGCAGCCCGTCTATGCCTTCGCCGACGACGACGTTGTCGGCGCCGACGCCGAGATGCCTGGCTACGGCTACCTTCAAATCGTGATTATCGGGGTCGCAATACATCCACATGTCGCCGGCAATCCCGGCCATGCGGGTAACGACGCGCGGCGAAGGGCCAAAGCTGCTCTCATTGGCGCCGATGCGGGCGCGAAAGGCGCGGCCGCGATCACGCTCCTGCGCCTCCGGGCCGACAAACGGCACCGTGGAGGGAAGCGCGGCGATGAGCGGTGTAAGGGGAGGGCGCATGGCAAAGGCTCGTTAAAAAGGGGCCTTCTTGCTAGCCTGCCAGCTTGGTCTGCGCAAGTTCCGCAGCGGGCGGCAACAGTCAGGCTGGATTCTCGCGGATCTTTTTGCTAGCGAGGCACGATGAGCAGCCGACTGCCGCCCGCCTTCTCCAAGCATCTAAAGGGCCGACCTGCGCCGAAAGCGGAATTGCCGAGGGTGAACCCGCTGTCGCGCGCGCAAGCCGACGACATGCTGCTGAGGCAGGCGCTCGAACTCCAGCAAGCCAAGCGGTTGTCTGAAGCCGAGGAGCTGTGTCACCGCGTCCTGGCGCGCACGCCCAACCATCCCCTTTCGCTGTACATCCTCGGGACCCTAGGGCTCGGTTTCGATGATGAATTGGCCATCCAATATCTTGCGCGAGCTGTAGGTCAGGCGCCTCAAAATCCGCATTTCCACCTCAGTCTAGGCGAGGCCTATCTGACGGTCGGGGACAGCTTCCTTGCGATGAAACATCTGCAGCGCGCCTGCGAATTGAAGCCAGATCTGGTGGAAGCGCTTTGCGGATTAGGGCGCGCTTACGTCAGCTCCGACAAGGCCGCCATGGCTTTACCGCTCTACGAGAAAGCGCTCAAGATCAATAGCATTCATCCTATGGTCCGAACGGGTCTGGCCAACGCGCTCACCAGCCTCGGTCGCATGGACGACGCCAGGGCCTGCCTGAAGGAGGCAATCGAACGTCGCGTCGAGCTTGGGGCAGCCTACAATGGCCTAGTCAACACGCGCAAATTTGCCGAAGAGCCGCCCGAACTCGCATCCATCCTTAGCGAACTCGCCGATCCAAAGCTTGCCGCAAATGCAGCGCAACAGCTCCATCACGCCGCAGGCAAAGTGCTGAATGATCTTCAGCGGTATGAAGAGGCGATGGATCACTTCCAAAAGGCGAAAACGGCCGCTGGCCATGATTTCGACCTGGAATCCCACCGCCGCAGTGTCGATTCCATCATCGAGATATTCAACCCGTCAATGTTGGAAACCAAGGCCGGCTACGGCAGTCCATCCACAGTGCCTGTATTTGTACTCGGCATGCCCCGGTCGGGGACGACGCTGACTGAGCAAATCTGCGCGAGCCATCCGGATGCTCATGGCGCCGGGGAGCTTACGAAGCTGCGGCGGATCGCGAACTCGATGGGTTTCAGAACACAGTCGGACGAGGCCTTCCGCAGTTCGGTCATGTCGATGACGAGGGACCAGTCGAGAACGCTGGCCGAAGATTATCTGTGCTACCTGCGTCAACACGCGCCTGCGGCGCTGCGCATTGTCGACAAGATGCCTCATAATTTCGAGCTTATCGGGCTCATCGGGATTCTCTTTCCCAACGCCCGCATCATTCATTGCCGCCGCGATGCCATCGACAATTGCCTCTCCTGCTTTGTTTTGAATTTTAACAAGGAACACAGCTACAACGCCGACCTGCAGACACTGGGGCTATACTACCGAGAGTATCATCGCCTGATGCAGCATTGGCACAAGGTCTTTCCAGGTCGTATTTTTGAAAGCCGCTACGAAACGTTGGTTGCGGATCAGGACACGCAGTCACGCCGTCTCATCCATCATCTTGGTTTGCCCTGGGACGAAGCCTGCCTGCGCTTTTTCGACAAGGACGGCTCGGTCAACACGCTGAGTCGCTGGCAGGTTCGTCAACCGATCTATCGGACGTCTGTCAAACGTTGGAAAAATTACGAGAGCTCGATTCAGCCGTTGATTCAGTCGCTAGGCGATCTCGCAGAGACTTGAGTTGAGGTCGGCGGGTCCGCATTGTGCGAATTGCGAAGTTTTAGATCGCATAGGGTGGCTGACCGATTTTCTAGCTTGCGGCCGGCACCGCTCAGCGATTTTTTGACAGATCGGGTCAATCGGCAATGAACGTCGATGGCTCCTTTCAGTAGCAAACTGCAATCCTCGAGATTGGCCGAAACGCCCCTCGCTTCGTCATCCCACGGTCTGCGCTCCGCTTCGCGTCGCTCCGCACTGGGATGAACGGCATGGTCGCTGATGGCCGATCGTCGGGGTTTGACATTGGCAATTGAAGGCCACTGTAGCAGATGAAGGCTGATCCAGCAGAAAACGCCCATGGCCGCCGTGGGCGGCGCCATGCGTTACGTCCTTGACAGCCTCCCGACACGAAAAAACCCGGCGGTTGCCCGCCGGGTTTCGCTTTTGTCAGGTCGAACTTATTAGAATGAGCGCTGGAAACGGAGGAGGCCGCCGACGCTATTCTTCTTGTCGGCATTGGTCCAATTAGAGAAGTCCGCGTCATCGAACTTGCCTGCGTGCAGGTAGTCGACTTCGGCCGTGATCGTCAGACCGGGGACGATATCGTAGGCGACATTCGCCGCGATGCCGAGGTTCTTGTCGTCGTCATACGACGCCT
>NZ_JAMYOQ010000048.1:0-27336 GCF_040319905.1 Mesorhizobium sp. M0833
AGGGCCTTATTGGCCCGCTTGAATTGCTTGGCGTGGGCATAGCGCTGGTGCTTGATCAGCGCCAGCTTGCCGACCCGCACATAGGTCTGGCGCAGGTCGAGCCGCGTTTTCTTCGCCAGCCGCACCAGCCGCTCGCGGGCGCGATGGATGAGCTTGGCGTCGGTCGGGAACATCACGTTCTTCGGCTGCACGGTCGTGTCCACGATCACTTGGCGCGTGTCGGTCGGCTTCATCGCCCCGGTCTTGACCGCAATGCTGAGGCTTTCCTGCAAAAGCGCGACGATCCGCTCCTCGCCCATGCGGCTGCGCCAGCGCGTTATCGACGAGCGGTCGAAGGGCAGGTCGTGGCGGAAGAACTCCTCGCCGCACAGATACTGGAAGTAGGGGTTTTCCACCCAGCGCTCGCACAGCACCTCGTCCGACAGGTTGAAGGTGTGCTTGAGGATCGCCAGCCCCGCCATCAGCCGGGTCGGCAGCGGCGGCATGCCGGGACCGTCCGAATAGACCGCACCGAAGCGCGCCTCCAGCACCGGCCAGTCGATCGCCTGCGCCAGGCGCACCAGCTCGTGCTTCATGTTGATGATCTGATCGAGCCTGGAGCGGAAAAGATCCTGCTCTCCCGTCTCGCGCTTCTCGCGTGGCCTGCCCATCGCCTGGCTCCGATTCACTGCGATGAAAGCAGTGAATCACACTTCGCCAAGCGGCGAAATCGCAAACTGGAATTGCAAGAAAACTATCCACAAACTGGCCGTTACCTGCAATTCGGAAGCCTGAAAAGTAGACTATTCCTATGCGATATCAGCGGCTTCCGTATTCTTCACGGCCGACCGGCTCCCACTTCGCGAACGATGCCGGCGCCCTCGTGGCCAAGGATTGCCGAAACTTTCCTTCCGAGTCGAGACCAGACAATGTGTAGGCATCGGTGTGGCACACACCGGTCGCCATGACTTCAACCAGTACCTCTCCGGCCTTAGGTCCACCGACTTCGATGGTTTCGATGGATAGAGGTTTATTCGCCTCCCAGGCGACACCGGCTCTGCTTTTCATATTTTCTCCTTGCAATAGCGTTTGGCCGGCATGGCATCATCACGCCGGCCATCGTGGCTCACCTGTTAATAGGTGTTGAAAACGTCTTGGATCGCCTTAAAGTCTGAACTTTTGGTCAGAGCCAACATGAGGAGAACGCGTGCCTTCTGGGGATTCAGAGAGTCAGATGTCACAAATCCCAGCTCATCGTCGTTGTGCTCGCCATTACGTTCTACGATGCCGCCATTAACGCGCGAGGAACGGACGAAGATGATTCCCTTCTTCACGGCTTCCTGAGCTGCCGGCTGGATTGCTTTCGGAACACTGCCGTTACCGGTGCCTGCCCAAACAATCCCTTTCACGCCGCTCGCTATAACCGCGTCTATCATGTTGGGCTTTACACCGACGTAGCTATAAAGGATGGCCACCTGTGGCAGGCTGTCCACAGAGAGGTCGAACTGGCTTTGAGTTGTGTGCTTGCGTATCGGCGTGCGATAGAAGTACGGCTTTCCAGCTTGCACATAACCCAGCGCGCCGAAGTCAAGTGATCGGAAGGTGTCCAAAGTAAAGGTATTCGTTTTGGTCACGTCGCGAGCAGACTGTATCTGATCGTTAAGCGTGATCAGCACTCCCTTTCCCTTCGCTTCCTCGCTGCTTGCAATAGCGACCGCGTTAAAGAGGTTTGCCGGACCGTCAGCACTGAGAGCCTGTGAGCCCCGCATCGAGCCGACCAGCACCACAGGTTTCTCGGATTTGACAACCAAATCGAGAAAATAGGCCGTTTCCTCCATCGTATCGGTACCGTGTGTGACAACGACACCCTTTACGTCGTTATTTGCAAGCGCCTCGTTGATGCGTTTCGCGAGCTTCACCCAGTTCTCGACCGTGATGTCGGGACTAGAGACCTGGACAATCTGCTCGGCGGAGACGTTGGCAACGTCCTTCATTTTTGGAACGGCATTAATAAGCGCGTCACCCAGGAGCGTAGCGTCTTTTGATGTGGTTTGAGCGATAGTGCCGCCGGTGGCCAGCACCAGAATGTTGGGTTTATTCTCTTGCGCTGTGGCTGCCGCGGCAGCGCACATCAGAGCTGTGGAAAGGAGCATTACCACCACTAAAGACTTTGGCATTGTTAGTTCCCCTTTTCATTAGGTTGATTGTGCCCTTATGACGCTGCCCGGTATCGGCTTGGCCTCGTAAGAAGATGAGGATCGGCCATCTGAGCAATTAAATCTTCGGATAGGTCCGGTTGCTCCGCGAGGACTTCACGGATTGTTTTGCCGGTAGCCAAGACCTCTTTCGCGAGCTCTGCCGCTCGTTCGTAGCCAATGGCCGGCGTTAAAGCCGTCGCCACCGCGGTACTGGCTTCAAGGTGCTTTCGGCAGTTTTCGGCGTTCGCAGTGACCCCCACGACGCATTTGCTTCGCAGCACGTTGACAGCGTTCGTAAGCAGCTCGAGGGAATGGAGGATATTATACGCAATGACTGGCTCCATTACGTTCAGCTGAAGCTGCCCGGCTTCAGAGGCGAGTGTGACCGTCAAATCATACCCGATGATCTGGAACGCCACCTGATTGACCACTTCCGGCACCACAGGATTGACTTTGCCTGGCATGATCGAGGAGCCAGGTTGGAGAGGCGGGAGGTTGATTTCATTCAGACCGCCACGAGGGCCGCTGGAAAGTAGGCGCAGATCGTTGCAGATTTTCGAAAGTTTCGTGGCGGTGCGCTTTAACATCCCTGAGAAAAGGACGAATGCGCCTGTGTCCCAACATGCTTCGACCAGGTTGCCGGCCGATATCAGAGGGAGCCCCGTCGCGGAACGAAGTTCTTCGACCGCGGCTGCCTGATAGTCGGGATTAGTGTTGATCCCGGTTCCAATCGCGGTGCCGCCAAGGTTGATTTCGTAGAAGAAATTGCCGATCTCGCCCAGTCGAGCGACATCTTCGCGAAGGGTAGTCGCGAATGCCTGGAATTCCTGGCCAAGAGTCATGGGGACGGCATCTTGCAACTGTGTGCGGCCGAGCTTGATCACATCGGCGAATGCCTCGGCCTTGCCGTCCAGTTCGGCGGCAAGCTGCTCCAGTGCCCGTTGCAAGTGGCCTCGGGAAAGAAGGATCGCAAGCCGAATTGCTGTCGGATATACGTCGTTGGTCGACTGAGACAGGTTGACATCGTTGTTCGGATGGAGCGCGCTGTATCTGCCCCGCGCCATGCCGATGATTTCGAGGCCCCGATTTGCGATAACCTCGTTGATATTCATATTCGTCGATGTACCTGCTCCCCCCTGGAACACGTCCAGAGGGAATTCATCAAGATGCTCACCCGAGATGATTTCCTGGCAAACCTGGCAAATCACTTCGGCTTTGGCAGCATCAAGATCGCCGAGCTTCGCGTTGGCGCGCGCTGTGGCGGCTTTAACGTAAGCAAGCGCTTTAATGAATTCCGGGAAATGGCTGATCCGGATACCGGAGATGGGAAAGTTTGCGATACCGCGGGCCGTTTGAGGGCCGTAATAGGCGTCAGCAGGAATGGCCACCGGGCCAAGCGGATCTCTTTCGATGCGTTCGGTCTGAGGAGCAGCGGTCATAAGTAATCCTCCCATGTTGAGGCGAAGGCAACGGACCTGTTTTTGACGGCACGGCCAATTCCGACGACGACACCGATCGCGAACGCAAACCACCAGCCGAAGAAGGCCAGGCTTAGCGTCCAGCCAAGCCCAGAGAGCAACCAGTCGAGATAAGTACGACCGTCGGAGCCTTGCTCGAGGAGTACGGAAAACATGAGGGTGTTCCTCGCAGGGGTGTTACAACGGCGCCGCAAAAGCCGGCGCCGTTGGCACGATCAGTAATCGACAACATCACTCGGGTTGGCGATACGCTCTTTCAGTGCTTCGCTCATCGGGAAGTTGAGATTGATGTTCTTCGGCGGGATCTCCGTCATGAACCACTTGTCGTAAATCTTGGTGAACTCGCCGGAGGCCATGAACTTCGACAGAACGTCGTCGACGGTTTGCTTGAATTCCGGATCGTCCTTAGAGAACATCAGGCCGTACAACCAGATGTCGTATTCAGACTTCAGAAACACGAGATCATCAGCATTCGGAGACTGAGCTTTTAGGCCAGCCAGTAGAATATCATCTTCCATGAACGCTGCAGCGCGACCGGAAGTGAGCAGCAGGAACGATTCAGCGTGGTCCTTTCCCTGCACAATGTTCAGCTCGAGGCCGTCCTTCTGGGAAAGGCTTTGCGCGATCCCAACGGCATTGGAGCCCTGAGCGACAACGACCGTCTTGCCTTTGAGGTCTTCAGGCGTTTCTAGCCCACTTTGTGCAAGCGCCAACCAGGACGCCTGGCCTGCGAAGGTCGATACGCTGAATGATACTTCTTCCAGACGCTTTGTGCTGCTGCCGGTGCCTCCGCACTCAATGTCGATGGTACCGTTCTGGATCAGGGGAATCCGGTTCGATGAGTTGACTGGCGTGAGGTTGACCCTAAGATCCGGGAGGCTGAGATCTGCTTTCAGGCGGCCGACCACGTGCGCACACAGATCCATGGAGAAGCCAATGGGCTTCTGGTCCGCGCCGAGATAGGAAAACGGGATCGACGCTTCGCGATACCCGATCGAGATCGCGTTGTTTGCCTTGATATTGTCGAGCGTCGGGCCAGCATTTGCCGACGAGATCGAAACCACGGCAATGGCGGTCGCGGAAAGAAGGGTTCGTAACTTGGACATGATTAATCCCTCTGGTTTGCGTTGAAGCTCGCGCTTTTTGCGTCTTTGTTGGGGACACGCAGCACTTTATTGCGTGGCCAGGAAGTAATCAGGCCGCTTTAGTCGTCCGGCCTTCCGAAGCATTCCGCTCTTTCACGACTTGAAGGAAACGATCGATGTCTGCTTCGGTGTTGAACATGCCGAGAGATATGCGAACACCGTCGCGTTCCGGCGAGAGGCGGACATCCTTGGACGCGAAGAAATCGATCCACTCCTCAGCCGGTAGAGCCGCGACGTAAATGTGTGGAGCGCGATGAGCGCGATCGCGCGGACCGACTAGTCTGACTCCGAGCTCGTCAAGGCCGGCAATCAGACGGTCGCCAAGGTCGAAGCAGTGCGCCTGGATCTTTTCGACACCGACTTCGCTTATCAGATCGAGCGCCGCGCCGAGGGCATGGGTCGCTGGTAGGTTGAAGTTGCCAAGCTCGAAGCGCCCAGCGGTGGCGGCAGGGGCCATATCATCCGGCAGGGCGATGAAGTCGGCCGGTGGATTGGCAACACTGATCGTAGCGAGATAGGCAGGCTCAAGCTCCGTACGGCTCTTGTCCCAGTAAAGTAGGCCCAGGCCCTGCGGAACGAGAAGACCTTTGTGGGTACCGGATCCGATGAAAGTCGCACCAACTTTCTTCGCGTCGATCGGAACCACGCCGACGGCCTGCATGACATCGAGCACGTAGTAGAGGCTCATTTCCTTGCAGAGCTGCCCGACGCTCTCGATATTGAAGCGGTGACCCGCGTGGAATGTCACGTGTGACATCGATATTGCCTTGGTATTTGCGTCGATGTGGGGGCGGAAGCTTGCCGCATCGACGACCTCCGTCATCGGAATAAAGCGGATCTCGACGCCCTTTTTCTTCAGATTGAGAAAAGCATAGGCGTTGTTGGGATGATCGCCGTGGACCATGAGCACATTGTCGCCTGCCTTCAACGGAAGGGCGTTGGCGGCGATGTTCATTGCTTCTGATGTGTTCTTTGTGAACGCGATTTCCTCAGAGGCGGCATTCAGGAGAGCTGCGACTTTCGCGCGAGTGCTTTCCATCCGATCAATCCAGATCGATTTTGGCCCGGCCGTCTCGTAGCTTTGCTTGATGAAGGTTTCGAGCGCATCCTTGACAGGCTTCGACAATGGCGTTTGGAATCCGGAGTCGAGGTAAGTCATTTTCTCGACGACCGGAAACAGCTTCCTCACCGCCTCAACGTTATAATACTGCGTCATCTATCTCTCCGTTTCGGCTCGCGGCGGGATGAGCCACGTCCTTCTCGTCCGTCAAATATGCGAGTTATCTGCACTCACCTTGTTCTTTGCGCTGCACAATTTTCCCTTTGCGAACAGCAGTGACTAAAGCATATGTAAAATGAGCTATCGGTCCACCAATATATCTTTTATCGGACTTTTTTATTCCAAAAAATGATAAATGATGGTAATCTGGCTGTGCATCAGCTCGCAGGTTAGACGCGCAGTGAGGAGCGTAAGAGCGCGTTGTGGCGGGCCGCATGCAGTTCCGCCATGCACCCAGCATGTAAAACACAGCATCGAGGGTTGCGCCGTCCGCGCCCCGTAGGTCAATGGAGGAGGGATTGGTGGAGTGCGAAGGTCTCTAACCGCCATTCACCAGCACAAGCCGAAAGGCGTTCCATGCTCAAGGCGTTCTCGCGGGCGACCGGGGGCGGGCAAAAAACGACGTCTGGCGTCGAGTAAACGAGCTCGCCTGCAGGCTTTGAAGGGGCAAAGCGCACGCCGCTCTCCAAGAGAGGCATCAACCATTCAATTCGACAACTGAACTGCCTGCCAATACAATCGGCAATCTACCACCTGCGGCAGAATTTGCGGATCAGGCGGGATTAAGGGGTTCGATAGCGGATCCGTTTCAACTCCCTGTCAGACATTCTCAAATCTGAGGTTTGCTGCTATGATCAAATTTCGGGAATTCTATACTCATATTTTGGGCTCTCAGTCCAACGCGAGGCATTAATGAGCTTAAACGTCAATTCGGATGGTCCATTGGATCGAGCATTTGCAATCCTTGATTTTGTGGCCACTCAACTCAAAGCAGTTACTGCGGCGGACATTGCCAAGAATCTCGACCTGCCCTTGCCAACAGCCCACAGATTAATCAGCAACCTCGAGTCCCGCGGACTGCTCCAGCGCGCGGCGGGCACGAAACGATTCGTTGTCGGCAACAACCTAGTCGTGCTTGCTGGGAAGACGATTGGCTCGGCCTTTCGAACGGCGCGACGCCACGTAGTTCTACAGAATGTCGCAGCAGAAATCGGAGAGCAATGCGAGATTGGAATCGCGCGAAACAATGCTGTGATCTATGTCGACAGCGTACGAGTTAAGGTCCCCCAAGGACTACAATTTGATCCGGGGCATAGTGCGCCTCTCTATTGTACGTCCACTGGCAAAATTTACATGAGCATGCTTCCTGCGAAGCCGCGTGAAAAGCTGGTTCGATCTCTGCAGATGGAGCAGCACACTGACAGGACGATAACCGATCCTAATGCCCTTCTCGCTGTTCTAGAGGAGACTCGCAGGGAAGGATGGGCTCGGACCAACGAAGAGTTCGTCAAAGGTGTGGTTGGATGCGCCGTACCAATTCTCGCTCCTGGGGGAACTTTGATCGCTTGCCTTGGTGTGTCCGTTCCAGTTGCCCGGGTCAGCTTTGAAGAGCTTCAAAGCTTCCGTGAGCCCTTGGTCCGAGCAGCAAAGTTGCTATCTGAGACGATACTGCAGACCAGCAGCGACTTTTCTGAAGAAGACATCGGCTAAAGGCAAAAAGCTGCAACCACTGTCCATCTAGTGCGTGCAAACGTGCGGTTGCAATTATGAAGCCCGCCGCATATTTCAAAACCTCCCGCATTCTCGTGGCATCTCAATTCCCTGTGCGTAACCGTGGAAAATCGCAAAACAGTATCCCCACGGTGACGGCCGCCTTGCTGAGGTAGTGTGAAGGCTGCTACTCCTAGTGCAAGCACTAGAGTCTTTCACGTTTTGACGGAAGCGTAGCCGGCGTTTGCGAAGTAGTTGTTGCATTCGGTTGCCTCGATCGTTTCAACGAGGTGGCCGATGTGGCGCCAAGTGTCCTCGGCGGTACGCTTCTGCGCTTGGCGCATCCAGTGTTTGATCTTGGCAAAGGCCTGCTCGATCGGGTTGAGGTCGGGAGAGTAGGGCGGCAAATACCAAAGCCTGGCGCCGGCGGCCTTGATCATCTGTCTGATGGCGGCCGACTTATGGCTTCCCAGATTATCCATGATGACGATATCGCCGGGCTTCAGCACGGTGATGAGCTGTTGCTCGACATAGGCGCGGAAGCATTGGCCGTTGATCGGGCCGTCGAAGACGCAAGGTGCCGCGAGCCTATCGCAGCGTAGCGCGCCGAGGAAGGTCAGCGTGCGCCAGTGGCCGTGCGGGGCCAAGCCGCGCAGCCGCTTGCCCTTCGGCCCCCAACCGCGCAGCGGAGCCATGTTGGTCTTGATCCAGGTCTCATCGATGAAGACCAGATGCTGCGGATCGAGGCCGGCCTGCCAAGAGCGCCATCGCTGACGCCTGCGGGCAATATCGGCGCGCGCCTGCTCAAGGGCGAACAGCGTTTTTTTTGAAGCTCAGGCCCTCGCGCCTCAAGAACATCCAGACCGCGTTGTGCGAGACCTTGACCCCGCGTGCGGCCAACTCATCCTTCAGACCGTGCAGCGTCAGATGCGGTGTCTCACGCAGACGCGCCTCGATGAAGGCACGGTGCGGCTCCAGCACCCTCTTGCGATGTCCGCCCATCTTGCCAGGCGCAACCGAGCCAGTCGCCCGATGGCGCTGCAACAACTTCACCGCCGCCGAAACCGAAATGCCGAACCGTTTCGCGGCCGACCGGCGGCTCTCGCCACCCAAAACCGCCGCTACAACACGTTCGCGAAGATCATCCGAAAGCGGTCGCGTCATCCGATGCTGGCCTCCACTCCAGCCAGCATCTTGAATCACAGAACCGACTGATGGGGAATCCCCTTCGATTCCGTCAAATCAGGAACCGCTCTAGACTGGCGCCAGCGGTGGGGTGCGGGGGTGCGAGACCATGCGCCTTCCAGATGCGCCTGACGGCGCTGGCGCTGATTGCGGCGGCTTGCGCCATCATGTCGGCGATCCAGTGGGTCGTCTCGCCCGGCGGATCAGCAAGCGTCAGTGCCACGACGCGCTCACCGACATCGGGACCGAGCGGCGGAATGCGCGACGGTCGCGTCTTGTCGCGCAGCAGCACGTCACAGCCTTCCGCGGCAAAGCGCTCCTGCCAGCGCCACACGCAGGTCTTCGACTTGCCGGTGCGGCGCATGATCTCGACGGTGCCGACGCCGTCGGCGGACAAAAGCACGATCTCGGCGCGCCAGACATGCTTTTGCGGGCGTTGCGATCCCTGATCAGCGCCGTCAAACGGACGCGATCGGCCGACGAAACGGTGAACGATATTCCTGTGCGCATGCGCCAGACTCGCACGCGCAGGCCAGAAAGGGACTCTCTGACTGGACTCTTATGTCAGGCAGGAGCCACTAGTGACGACGGCGAGCACAATTGTAAGATTCGTTCTTGTCCAAATCATCATCGGTTCCTTTTTCCGACAATCCACATGCGGCCGTCGGGGCCGTTATAGTAAGAGCATTTGTGCTTGCCCAACCAAACACTCAATGCCGAAGCCATTACGCCAGCAGGCCGTGCACGCCTGGTGTGGACTTCTTCTAATTATGCCCCGACTGATTCGGGCCGACAGAATGTGCATGATCAAATCCCATCTTGTGCATTCGGTTGTGAAGGCGCCGATATGCGGCCTGAAGCAAAAGCCGCATCTCTTTGTGCCGCTTCTCCTCGGCGCGGGTTCCTATCGTGTCGATGTAAGCTAATGCGCCCTCGATCTGCTCCAGGATTGTAAGCGCGTCAGCCGCCGCAAAGAACGCGGAGCCGTCGACATCAATCATAACTGGCGATGAGTGAGCGGCAATTATCTCAGGCTTGTCGTCATATTTGGCGCGGACTAGTAACGCGATCCAAGAACTCTTGGGGATACTTACGGACCATATCCCGGCATCCCGGTCCGCTTTCAGTAAGCAACTTTCCTCGACCTCACCATTGACAATAAGTTGTATCGAGGTCATGGGCACTATCACGCTAGCTACTTGCCAGCTAATGTCGATTGTCCCACCTGATGAGGCCATGCTAATGCGGCTTCCCATGGGCTTTCCCTCTACATTGAAATCCATGAGGGGACCGTAGGTCACAAATGTATGACCTGTGCGAACAGCGTCCATCCATGTTTGGTAAGAAAACTCCTGGTGGTCCGGAATTTTGGCGTAGGTCCGAATAGCTCCCACTGCTCGACCAGCATACCGTGCCGATTGCTTGTCGGTTCCAGCTACAGCAGGAACCAGATAGCCGTTGTTCAAATAGCGATACCAATCGGAAAGTGAATAAGGGTCAATGCCGCCGTAAGCATCCCTACCTGGGTACAGTTCAATTGCGTCGGCCTCCTGAAGAATTATCGTCGCAGCGTTCTCCAGCCGCGGATTCGGGAAGTGGGGCAGGACGACCAGGCCGCCCTGCTTGCGGCACTGTCTCGCCCATTCAGTGAGGAGCACGTCGACTGGGTCGCCGATGGCTGATTCGTCAGGGCCGCCGGAGCACAGCGGCAAGATCATATTGCCTGAATAGCCGAGAAGCGAGATCTGGCCGAGGACATGCTGGCGGTTTTCGGTGCCGACGCGCACCAGAAATTCACCGTCACCTCCAGCGGCCTTAGTGCCGAAAGTTGTGTGACCATCGAAATCGCCGACGTTGGACATCAGCTCTCCCCACTGGCTGGCAAGAAGATTGATGACATTTACGCCCTGCGCGGCACCTTCCAGCATAGCTGTTGCCGGAGACAGGAAATGGACGTGCGTATCGGCGGTAACCCAACCCTTTTCACGCCAATGAAGAGCCTTTTCTATCTCGACTGTGATCTGTTTGGTTTCTCGTGTGATTTCGAATGTTTTCCGGATGGGCTTAACCTCGAATCCTTTTGTAATTTCTAGGAAGATCTCGCCCAACGGCAGATCAATCATCGCAAATCCCGAAATATATGTGGATAGATGATTGCCATGGAAAAAGTCCGGGCTGTAATTCTCGAACCATCCTGGATTCGGGTTTCGCATCCGGTCAACCGGAGCGAGGTACTCACCCATCTTACCATGGACGTGAAGCTTGACCGGAAGGAGCCTATTTGTCCCTGCCTCAACCACGCGAAGAATCACTCGCTGGTCCGCAGCGGCTATCGGCTCCAAGATGAAGTCCTTCTGAGAGCTATGCTTTTCAAGGTCGCGGACGGCGATGCGAGTGCCGTCCGGCAAATGAAATTCAGCGTCTTCGTGAGCGGCATACTCGACGACCACTTCATTGAATGTCGTACCGGGCTCCAGGTTTTGACGTGTCCTTTCCCAAGCCTCCGTAGGATAAATGAGCCGCGGGCTGGCAGAAATAACTTGGCCGAGATCGATTTGGACCTGGTTCAAACGACTATCATCATCGAGAGCGGGACCGAAGCTCAATTCGGGCGGCACCCTGAGCAACGCTTTCTTGCGCTTCTCCCAACGGAGCGGCATAGAGTGTGCGTTGCCTGCTGCTACCCCAAAAATAATCAAAGTGCCGCACACGTGTTCGAACCTGAGTGCCTTCACTGCTTTCTCAGGATGCGGATTTTCGAAGGCCCATAGAAAGTTATGCCATGGTGCCGGCTCCTCAAAAAGGAGCTGAGTCTGGCGCTCGCCCCAAGTGGGACCGTGAGCAGTGGTGTCGTTGATAAGCGTAGATTGGTGGCCGCTATTGAGCGACAGAGGCCGAGGTTTCTTGGCCGTTACTGCCTGGAGACATTGCTCTCCCCACCGGAACTGAAACGAACCGACCTGATGCCGCCGCCGAATTTCTGCCCTTTGCTCGGAGCCATCTTCGTAAATCAAGACGTAGTCAGCTGCGTGTTCGCCGAGCTGGCCGCTTCCTCGCATTGGGGAGACAAGCCCGTTCGAAGCGGCGGCAAGCGAACGTATATCCGAAGTATGCAAGAAGACGAACCACTGAGCTGCCGTCGGCGAAATCATGACTGTAACCGCCTGATCCCGGAGAAGAACCGGGCGCCCAATTTGGAAAGGGATGCCCCACGCCACACACGAGCCGGAATGCGCGAACGGGACGGCCTTAGCCAGCTCGGCCGAAACTTGTGGATGTCGTGCAAGCTCCTCGAGCGAGACCGTGCCCTCAAGGCTGACAGGCCGGAACATCGACGAAGCTGGGCCGTCTCGATAAGCACTCATGTTGAAGTCCTTCGTCTCTTTGTCTTTAGCCTCGGCGGCACCCGAACACCATCAGCAGGTCTCCGTTCGATCCCGTGTCACGCGGAGCTTCGTTGCTCGCTCTCGATGACTTACAATATGCCGATGGCCTGTAGTTCCCAATGGAGAACGCAAGAGGTAATAGTGGCCTTTAATTGGGTTCGGTTGTCGTTCATCGTTTTGCCGCTCGGCTAAGTGTATCCTTGCTCTGGAGAGGGTTGTTTCTGTCCTGCGCTCTTGAACCATCAATCCCTCTTCAGATCTTCAGATGCTCATACTGGCCTTGATCTTGGCATAGCTCGCGATCGCAGCTGTCACCGTTTTCAGCGAAGCCCCGCGCGGCCCCGCGGCCCCGCTTGTTGCCCCGCTTCTACAAGCGCGTGCGCCGAGCATGCGGAGAGACTTCATGCGCAATTGTCACAGGAAGGCGCCAGAGACGCCGCGCCTATGCCTTGTGCCGACTTCTATCTGGATAATTTGAATGTTCGGCATGGTTAGAGCTCTTCCCGGGTTCGTGGGTCTGAGGTCCAGCCGGAGAAATCTGCGAGACCGGTCGCTGCTCTACCGCTACGTCGGTTTCGCGCGTGAGCGGGAAGTGGCATTTGAAGCTATGCTCCGTCTCAGCCGAGTTGGCTGCAGCTTCGGGGAAAACCCGGCTGCAGATTTCCTGCGCGTATAGGCAGCGGGTGTGAAACTCGCAACCGGATGGCCGTCTGAGCATGCTCGGCACCTCGCCCTTGATCTCAACTCGATTGAGAACTGCATCGGGATCGGGCACTGGATTGGCCGAGAGCAAGGCTTGCGTATAAGGATGGCGCGGGTGATCGAAGATGTCTTGGGTCGAGCCATTTTCGACCACACGGCCGAGATACATGATTGCCATACGGTCGGCCATGTGGCGGACAACGTTAAGATTGTGGGTGATGATGACGATGGCGATCCCGATTTCATCCTGGAGGCGAGCAAGAAGATTGAGCACCTCGCCCTGGACCGAAACATCCAATCCCGCTGTGGGCTCGTCGGCGATGATCAGGTCTGGGTTGAGTGCAAGGGCACGCGCGACGCCGACGCGCCGGGCCTGTCCGCCAGAGAGCTGGTGGGGATAGCGGCGCCTAAAGTCCGCCGGCAAGCCGACCATGCGCAACAGGCGCTCCGCTTCGGCATCGGGATCGCGATTGCTCACGCCGTGTATGCGGAATGGCTCGGTGAGTAGCGACTGCACGGTCAGCCGCGGGGAGAGGGAGCCCACGGGATCCTGGAACATCATCGTAATGCGGCGCAGGTAGGACTTTCGTTCGGCCGCTTTGAGATCAATAAGTTCCTGCCCGTCGAAACGAATGCTGCCGCTAACAGCCGGCTGAAGGCCGATGATCGTGCGCGCGATGGTGGATTTGCCAGATCCGCTTTCGCCGACGAGGGCAAGCGTCTCGCCCTTGCGGATTTGAAAGGAGACGCCGCATACAGCGTCAATGAAAGGGTCTGCCGTGCCCGTGGTGAGCGCCTTCAGTGACCCCATGGTGCGGAAGCGGACGCGCAGATCCTGGACACTCAGCAGCGCACTCATGCCGCAACCATCCCAGCTCGATCGAGCAGATGGCATCGCGCGACCTGGTCAGCAGCGACACGGTATTCGCCAGGTGTCTCATGCACGCAGCGATCGAAGGCGTGAGGACACCGCGGGTGAAAGATACATCCCTTTTTGCTGCCGAGCAGGCTGGGGACCTCTCCCGGGATGGTCGGCAAATTGCGCGTCCGTTGTTTGATCCGTCCAGGGTCGCACTCAAGCAGCGCCCGAGTGTAGGGATGGCCCGGACTATGAAAGATGTTCCGCACCGCCCCCTGCTCCACCACCTCGCCCGCATACATGACGGCAACTCGGTCGCACAATTCAGCGACGACGCCGAGATGATGGGAGACAAACAGGATGGAGCAACCGATCTCCCTTTGCAGATCCTTGAGCAGGTGGATGATCTGAACTTCCAATGTAGCATCAAGCGCTGTGGTCGGCTCGTCGGCGATGAGCAGCGCCGGTCTCACCAGAAGTGCCATGGCAATGCAGATGCGCTGGCGCATGCCACCAGAGAACTGATGCGGATAATTCCCGATGCGGCTTTGCGGATCCGGAATTCCGACGCGCTTGAGCATGTCGACGGCTCGATCGCGCTTTTCACTACGGCCTCGTTGTTCGTGGTGTTGGATATCGATCATCTGGCTCTCGATTGTCCGCACCGGATTGAGCGCGGTCATCGGATCCTGGAAGATCATGGAGAGGCGATCGCCCATCAGACTGCGTCGCGCTTGGGAAGGCAGCGTGAGCAGGTCGCGTCCCTCAAACAGAATTTTGCCGGCTGTGACTTCTGCATTTTCCGAAAGCAGGCCCATCACCGTATAGGCAAGCGTCGATTTTCCAGATCCGCTTTCGCCGACGATACCGACCACCTGCCCGACCGGCACATCGAGTGAGACGTTGCGCAAGGCGTGAACACGCCCACGAGGCGTGCCGAAGTCGAGGTTGAGGCCGCGGATCTCGAGAAGCGAGCGGACAGACATGGGCGTTCTCGGATCGTCACGTCTCATAGGTCTTTCCGCAGCTTGGGATCGAATATGTCACGCAAAGCTTCGCCAAGGAATGTGAAGCCAAGCGTAGCAATGACGATTGGAGTACCGCCGGCGATGATCAGCCAGGGAGTCTGATTGATATAGACATAGCCTTCACTGAGGATTGCTCCCCAGTCGGCTGTAGGTGGACGGACGCCCATTCCGAGAAAGCTGAGACCCGCTTCGAAGGCGATCACCGCTGGCACGTCCATGCTCACAAGTATGAGCAGCGGCCCGATCACATTCGGCAGCATATGGACGGTAAGGATCCGCGTCGTACCAGCTCCCATGCAGCGTTCTGCGTCGATATAATCACTGTTGCGCAACGCTTGTGTTTGGGTGCGTACGACACGCGCGTAGATCGGCAAGGATGTTATTGCTACGACCAGGATCACGCTGGACAGACTGGGACCCAGAAGCGCGATAATGGCCAATGCAAATATGATGCTCGGGAAGGAGCGGATCGTATCGAATACGAGCAGGAGGAGATTATCGAGCCAAGGCGGCCCAAACCCCGCGATCAGGCCCAGCACGAGCCCGACCGTCAACGAAATGCCGAGGGATGTGAATGCGACGAGCAGCGGGATCCGGCCGCCCATAATCACTCGAGAAAACGTGTCCCGACCGAGCTGATCGGTGCCCAGCAGAAAGTCGTGTGACGGACCTGCAAGGCGCGGCCCGACCATGATACGGATCGGGTCATGCGTGATGACAAGCGGAGCAAAGATCGCGCTCGCCACAACGAGCAGGACAAGCGCGGCACCGAGCACGCCCAGACGGTTCTTGCCCAATTGCCGCAGGAAGCTACGCAAGGCGCCGGGGCTTTGCCCTGCGTAGGCTTCTGTACCAATCACTTCAATGCTCGCCATGATTAGAGCTTTTCCCGGGTTCGTGGGTCAAGACTGGCATTCACCAGATCAGAGAACGTCGTTGCAATGACAATAAGGAAGGTAGTGACGAGCACGACGCCCATAATGATCGGATAGTTGCGCGTATTGACCGCGTTCACGATCAGCGCGCCAATGCCAGGTCTTGCGAAAACTACCTCGGCAAATACGGCACCTGAGAGCAACCACGCCACGCCCACGCCGAGGATGGTAACTGTCGGCAGGATGGCGAGCGGCAGCGCATAACGCAAAACGATGCGCCATTCCGAGATCCCGAAGGAGCGGGCCATTCGTATGTGGTTTTCACCCAGGATCTCAAGCATGGATGCGCGCACGAGTCGGGAAATGTAGCCGACCCAGCCGATGCCGAGGGCAAAGCCCGGCAGGACGAGGTGGCTAAGTCTGTCCCAAATGCCATTGCCGGCTCCGATCGCTGGCAGCCACCCGAGCGTGACAGAGAAGATCAGCAGTGCGTAGACTGCCGTAACGAAGGACGGAATGGCGATCGTGGCGACCGCCACAACGGCCACGGTCTGGTCGATCACGGAGTTGCGCCGCATGGCCGAGTAACAGCCGAGTGGCACCGCGACCGCAACCGCCCAGAAGATTGAGACCAGGATCAACTCGATCGTATACGGCAATTGGTCGAAGACGATGTCGGCGACAGGCCTCTGGCTGAACACGTCATAACCGAGATTGCCATGGAGCAGCCCTCCGAAGAAGGTGACAATCTGCACCGGAAGCGGCTTATCCAGCCCCATCTGCTGATGGATCTGCGCCTTCATCTCCGGCGTGGCGCGCGGGCCGAGCAGAACCGCAGTAGGATCGCCCGGCACCGCATGAATCATCAGGAACAGAAGCGTCACCGCGATCACAATGATTGCGATCGAGAGGGCGATCCGTCTCAGAACGTAGAGCCACATGGCCATGCCCTATAGCAAACTCAAGCCTAAACCGGCCTGAAATCGAGAAACAGTGGGTATCCATCCGGGCGCGTTGCGGCTTGCATTTGCGTGGTGCGATACATGACTGGATGGGCCCCATGGGTCAGAAACCGGAAAGCGCCGGACTCTTCCATTATATCCTGCATCTCATGGTAAAGCTTGGCCCGCTCTTTGGAATCCTCAATCGTAATTGCTTCGGCATTGAGCTCATCAAAGCGCTCGCTGCGGAAGCGCATCCAATTCCAGACACCAACCTGATCTTGGACGAAGGAGCTGGTTGCATAGGAAGGTTCAGGCAGACCGGAGAAGGCCAGTATGACAAGCTGCATGTCCTTCCAGCGTTCACCTTCAGATTCCATGCCGAGACTCTGGAACGAGCCGGAATCCTGGACATTGACCTCGACCGTGATGCCGATCTGCGACAATTGTGCCTGCACGATCTGGGCAATGGTCGAATGAGTGTTCGTGTTCCGGCAATCGATGGTCAAGCTCAGATCGCTCACCCCCGCTTTGTCCAGGAACTCCTTGGCCTTCTCGAGATCGCCTTCCGGTGGGACGAGCGCCTTGTCGCGGTGCCCGACAATACCTGGAGGAATGATGCCCGTCGCGACGTCGACCTCACCGGAAAAGGCGGCATCCAGTATCTGCGGCACATTGATCGCCCATTGGACCGCCTTGCGGATATTGATGTCCTTCAGCTTCGGGTGATCCATATTCATGCCGATCCAGTGATACCAAAGTGAGGACTTTTTCTCGATCTTGGTGTTGGCAGGTGGGTTGCTCCTAAAGGTTGGAAGCGAATCCAGACTGATTTCAGTAAAATCGATGTCGCCCGCCTGATAGGCGCGCTCGGCCGCCTTGTCGTCGTCCATCGGCAAGATGCGGATTTCATCAAATCCCGGCTTCGGCCCTGACCAGTCCGGGTTGGGTGTCAACAGCACATACTGGTTCGGCTTCCACTCGGCGAGCACATACGGGCCTGAGAAAGCGGGCGGCTTCATGCCGAAATTACCCCCGTCCTTGGTCGCCTTCATCACCGCGTCCTCGGAAACGATGTGGCCAACACCAAAGGGAAGCGCGATGTTCCAGAGTGGCACGAAAGGCGTCTTGAGCACGATCACGCCAGTATAGTCATCTTCTATGTCGACACGATCGAACGACCCCCAATCCGATTTTAACGGCGCATTATGTTTGATGACACGCTCGAAAGAGAACTTGACATCCTTGGCGGTCAGCTCGCCATAACCGCCCGTGAACATGATGCCTTTCTTCAAGTGAAAGCGGATATGCGTCGGGTCGACCTGCTCGATCTTTTCCGCCGCCTCGAGTTCCCAGCCCCATTCGGAACCTGGCTTGAAACGCGTGAGCTTTGAATAAATGCATTCCATCACTTGGACATCGATTGTACCCTGGTAGAACCCCGGATCGAGCACGCGGATGTCGCGACTGGAACGCCCCTTAAGCACCTTGCCCTCTGCTGCCCAGATAGCCTGCGAGAGCGGCATGCCGGAGGCTATGATGCCTCCTCCGAGCGCGGCTCCAGTTTTCAGAAGAGTTCGGCGGCTCAAGCTGCGCGCAATACCATCCATGATCTATTCCCCTTTCTTAAACTTCTCTTTGAGAGAGCGCTTTCTGGTCTTCAAAGGGAACCATGACGTTTTGTGGAAGTCCACAATCTTATCAAAAAAATGGGAACAAGTATTCCGAAATTTGATAATTTCCGCTGTGCGCCCGACCCGAACTAAGCCTGAACCTCATCCGTGACGCTCCATCGCCTCGACCAAAACAGGAACCAGCGCCTTCGTCGCTTGCCACAGATCCGGTCAGACGCCTCCCAGATGACGATCAGCGCTTCACGAACGGCATCGTCATAAATGCGGCGATCGTGCCTCGGCCCTGAACGAGACGGAGACGGGCCCTTCCGCAACAGCCGCATTGCGTGCTTGCGGTGAAAGCCGCTCACGGCAACAAAAATTCATCGAGAATGCGCGCCTTTTCGGCCCGGCCGCCCCGCACATAACGCTCCCTCACCGCACCTACCAATTCATCCCGTTTCGCCACGCTTACCTGCCTCATCTGATCTGCCCCTGCCACACCATTGCCGGGAGCAGATCAGATGAGGCAACGGATTACGCTCAGGAGCAATTCAGACGAGGCAATGCGACCTCTCACTTTGATTGCCGCGCCGCACTCAGAGCGTTCTTCCTGCGCATCCGCAGCAAACGTGGCCATCAGATCGCTGCGGTTGCCGTTGCCCGCAAGCTCGTCGTGCTGATCTGGCACTTGCTGACAAGCGAGCAGGATTACATCTGGATTCGGCCGGTGCTGGTGGCCGCGAAGCGGCGGCAGCTCGCTCTCAAGGCCCGGGGCACCGAGGCCGCGCGTCGTTGGCGCCGCGGAACGGCCTTCGCCTACATGTGAAGGAATTGCGCCACGGAGCGAGCCCACGGGCTGATGGTCCGGCACTGTCGGTCACGAGGAGCGAACCGGCGCACGGACGCCACAAAGGAGGAACAACCATAAGGTTGCGTGGCGGCGCTCTCATCCTCTCGCGCCACTCTTTGCCACGTGGTCGTCCGTGCCGAGCGAACATAGCACAAGAAATGTGCCGGCACGACGGTCGCCGCTGCCCCGACCTGCTCCAGCTGGCCCCGTGCTTGACGCCGTCAACGCGTGGCCTGGGAGCGTCGTGGTCTGCCGAACCGTCGGTGCTGCGGCCAGCCTTAAATCGCCGACAGAACTTTGGTCACAGCGCTCTTGAGGCCCTCGTGCGCATCGGAGACAACCAGCTTGACGCCGCGCAGGCCGCGGCGGGTCAACTTGCGCAGGAACTCGGTCCAGATCGGCTCGGTGTCCACTCGCCGCTGTGTGCAACCCCATATATAGTTAATGGGTATCAAAAAACTCCTGAATCTTCGCTGGATCGGTGGTCTTGGTCAGCGCCAACATCAGCAGGATGCGGGCTTTCTGCGGATTGAGCGAATCAGCCGTGACGAAGCCGAGTGTGTCATCGTCAACTTCGTCGTTACGTTCGACAACGACGAAATTGACGCGCGATGCGCGGACAAACACCAGCCCCCGCCGTACGGCCTCACCAACTGCCACCCGGAGCGACTTCGGGAGGTTGCCGTTGCCAGTCCCTGCCCAAATTACGCCTTCGTAAGCAGACGCCGTTGCTTCAAATATATCCGGCGTCACACCAGCGTAGCTGTAATGGATCGCAACGCGAGGCAAGATCCTACAGCTGAAGTGGAGTTTGCTCGCTGATGTGTGCATGCGTGTCGGCGTACGATAGAAAAGCGGCCTGCCACTTCTAACATAGCCAAGAGGACCAAGACCTGCTGCCTTAAACGCGTCCAAATTGGATGTCGTCTTTGTCACATCGCGCGCCGAATGAATTTCGGAATTCAGCGTCACGAGCACGCCTTTGCCCTTCGCGTTGGGATTACAAGCGATGGCTACAGCATTGAAAAGATTCGCTGACCCGTCAGCCCCCAGGGAATACGGGCGGCGCATGGCTCCAACGACAACGACTGGCTTTTCACTTTCGACAACAAGATTGAGGAAGTATGCTGTTTCTTCCAACGTGTCGGTGCCGTGCGTAACCACCACGCCTTGGATGTCGTCTTCCGACAGGGCGCTATTGATTCGACATGCCAGTTTTAGCCAGTCCTCGACTGAGATGTCGGCGCTTAAGACCTGAGCGACCTGTTCCACCGAGATGGAGGCCATATCCCTGAGCTCTGGAACTGCCTGAACCAAATCGTCCCCACTTAAGGTCGGATCCATGGGCGATGTTTGTGCGATCGATCCTCCTGTTGTGACAATAAGGATTTTTGGGGCGTTAGATTCCATGCTTTCAACCTCTTCTGCCTCTGGATTTCCCGCCAGGGTTGGACGTCTATTGCCGGTTTTCCGGCGCCCTCCCTGTACACGGAGCGCACACGAATTTGTCGACCTCACTAGCTAAAATCCAACTTTTGAAGAGGTCGAGATGCGGCAAGTGACGATACTCAACGAGATGTTTCTGCGACGCAAGGACGCTGAGAATTGGCGCTCCACTTCGAGCGCCGAATCTCGACAGCAAGAGCCGAAGTCACCTGCAATTCACGACATACGAGCTCTTTCGCGACGTCGTGGCCGCTTCTCAAGACCGTAGAGTAGGGAGACGCGGCATCACCCACGAGTATCGATACGGACGCAGCTACGATCCGTATTACAACCTCAGCACCGCCGCTGTTGGGATGCGCCGGCGTTTTGAACACTTCCGCTTCTTTGCCGTCTATGGTTGTTTTACTCAGACAAGCATGCGCGGGATTGTACGATTCCAGGTCTTGGTGAAGACTTCCGCTTCGTGTTCAAAGGCCTTGATCTGACCCACAAACAAATAATCGTCTTTGGATACGCTCACCCGCACAGAGCTCTCGACACGAACGTTCCATTCGTCGCGCATGAATGCCGTAATGTACTGCGCTTCGATCTTGGCGCTGGTCGGGTCGTGGTCGAATATTTCCTTGACCTCGCTTTCTGTCGACCACGATTCGGTGCCTATAGCGTCAATCCTAGCTCGTCCGCTGTTTTGGGCGTTGCGTATCGTGAGTTTGCCCGTTGCAGCATCCCATTCAGAGACTCTGGTTGGCTCTGGTGCTTCCTCCAACACCGTGCGTCCGGAGGTGGGCTCCGGCGAGAAGGGCGGGTCGAAGGGGTTCAATTCCCAGTCCTCGGCCCGCGGCGGGCGTACCGGCAGCTCGAGTTCGGACCGGCCGGCATAAAGTGTCAGGGTCACCGGCTCAGGCGAGGGCCAGTACGATGGCCAATGTGACGTTGATACGGCAACACGAATGCGCCTGCCCGATTTGAAAACATGAGCACAATCGTCCAAAGGCAAGCGGATGCGATAACGTTTGCCGGGCTCCAGAGGCTCGGGAAACTCATGACTGTCGCGGTGCGTCAGATTCAGCACGTCATAGGTGACGCGCTTTGAAAGACCGTCCGGATCGACTTCGTTGAGTCTGACGGACAGGAGGGCAACCGACTGGTCGACCGCTAGATCGAGGGTGACCACCGGCGCGCCAAGTATCTCGAAATCCTCCTCTATCGGCTCGGAGTCGAATGTCAGCGAGCGAGCGTCGTCAATGCGCTGGTCAGTCGGCGCATCTTTGACGCGCCTCACCATCCGGCCGGGTGCCGTTGTTCCGACCGTCTGCAAAGGCTTGAGAACACGTGCTGTTTCAGCCCCGGGATTGCTCTCCAGTCCGTCTTTGGTGATATAGAGTTTGCGCGGCTTGATGCGCGAGGAAGGCCAGCTATCCTCGGCCACCCACCGCCCGGGAATCTGGTGCACACCGCGCATCATCGGTTCTTCCTGCATCCATACCCGATACAACGGCTCCTCCATGATGCCGGTATCGATATCCTTGAGCCAGTGATCCCACCAGCGCAGCGACTCGGCCAGCCAGTCTATCGCCGGGCCCGGACCGCGATCGCTATAGTTCGGATATTCATGGCCCCATGGGCCGACAAGTCCCTTGCGTGGACATTTGAAGTTGGCGAGCATGCGCGCAACCGTGCTGCGATAAGGATCGAACCAGCCACCCACCGCATACACCGGGCATTCAAACGCACCGTAGTCTTCGCTGATCGAAGCATGTTTCCAGTATGCATCGCGGTGCTGGTGGGCAAGCCAGATCGCGGGGTAGTAGTCCACGTTCTGGAGACGCTCCATCCACATGTCGCGCCAGCGGTCCCCAACAATTGCTGGATCGGGAGGACGGCAACAATAAGCGGGATAAAGGATACCCCATGCAAGCCCGAACATGCCGTCGGCGACCAAACCATTATGGTAGGGCTCTTCGGTATAGCGGTCCTCAGTCGAACAAAGGGTGATGATCGCCTTGAGTTCAGGGGGGCGGCGGGCAGCCACCTGCAGTGCGCTGTAACCGCCCCAGGAGATCCCGAACATACCCACCTTGCCGGTACACCAAGACTGCCTGGCGAGCCACGCGATGATCTCGACGCCATCGTCCTGCTCCTGTTTGACATACTCGTCCAGCGGCAGTCCTTCCGAATCCCCCGATCCGCGAATGTCTGGCCTTACACAGGCATATCCATGGGAAGCCAAGTAGGGGTGGATGGTCTCATCACGTAAGCGCGAACTTCCGGTAAGGGACGCACCGTCACGCTTGCGATAGGGGATGTATTCCATCAGCACTGGCACCGGATTGCTCTCGGCATCTTCCGGCAGCCACATGCGCGCCGCAATCTTGGTGCCGTCGGACATCGGAATCCAGATGTTCTCGATTTCACGTACTTTGCGTGGACCTGTTCGCACCCCGGCCTCTGGGGTTTGGGCGCCAGCCGTCGTGGGGCTCAAAATGCCAACAGTGTTGCCGGCCAGAAGCGCCGGGTTCACACGTTGAGGGACCGTGTGAATTACCGAGCCATCATCGTTCTTGTTTGTAACGCTCATTTTAACACCTTTGTCCGCCCATGCGCTGCAATCTGGGTGATAACTTCACAGCATTCGCTTGTTCAAGAGTCGTAAACTCGCCATTGATGATGCCATCAGGATCTCCTGACCCACGAATGACACGCGGAGCCTGCTATAAGCCGGGATCGAGTTTGGCGATGTCAGGCGCGCCGCATGCCTTGAGCATCTTGCCTTGAGAGGCCCAGATTGCCTGCGAGAGCGGCGTTCCGGACACAAAGATGCATCCTCCAAGCGCGGCTCCAGATTTCAGAACAGCTCAGCGACTTACGCTGCGCATGATGTTATACACGACCTATTCCTCCGTTTGCTTGGCTTTTAGGTTTTGGTTGGGCATTGAGCCCTGGACGACATCTACCTTCCCAATAAACACTCCTGTTGAGCGCCGGCAGCGTCTTTTAAGTCGTCATAGGAATTGGGCACGAAGGTACCGGTGTGTCCAACAATTTCTTACGATGCAGCAACTTTTAATCCAGAAAATGATAATTGCGCCTTCGCCCAAGGATGACACTGGTGTGATCGAGGCCCGACCGGCCCAGCCGGAAGTGATAGAGCAGATGTCAACGATGACCAGCAAAGGCGGGACACATCGGTAAAATCCGACAGCGCCACACGGCCTGTTCATGTATCTGGCGGAAGATGACGTCCTGTTGCTGGTCATCAATAGCCCGCCATGACCGGATACGCCGCCCAAGCGTGCGGCGGATGCCTGTCGACAGTTCCGGATGGCGCCGCAGCATCTCTCGTAAATAGCGACTGCCCGGACTGCAGGAGCGGCCTTGAGGCGGAATGACAGCGTCAAAAATGTGCTAAGATGAATCGGGGCGCCGCCGGCCGCGCTTCGGATTATCTTGCGAGGGAGGCGCACCTCTTTGTCAATTCAGTAAGTTGTCGCCCGGCTGATAGACGCCTTCGCGGCGGATCTCCATAGAGTGTTTTTATTGGTACCTCATAAAGCACTCGCCTGATGTCGGTTCATGGCGACCCGGCACAAAGGTGATTCTCCATCCGGAAAACCAGCACCGTAGTGGACGGCGATCACAAAGACGCCGAGAAGTCGCACCGCGGCGGGAGATATAACTTCCAGTAGGGCTACGCCCTCCCATCGTCAGACCTCCGACGCCGACTCTCTCATGCTGATTGCTGCGCAAGCTGCCAAGCGACGACATACTCGCGAACTTGACGTTATTTGATCGGCAATCCGCCGGGCGCGAATCTGGCTTCTTTTCGGTAAGGCTGATTGCGCAGCGTGCCAAGCTCGGGCGTCGGTGCTTGGGCAACGGCTCCCGGTAAGATGGGAAGAAGAATTCTTGAAGGGTAAGTCTTCGAAGAATAGATGCGGTTGACCGAGGGAACCCCAACCGGCAGACTACCGGTCACCCTGTTGGACACTAGGCCTGGCGCACCGATGGTGAGTTCGAGGCTGTGTCCCTCCCGGACGACGTGTGCGATCGGTCCCAGCATCGACATTCGTATCTCGTAAATTTTGCCCGGTTCTAGCTTCTCGCTTTTGCGAAAGGTCGGAACAACTTCCTCAGCATTGGTTAGCGCCATGTCAATTTCGCGAAATGACGCACGCTGCAGTCCTGATTGAAGGAAAAGCACGTTGCCGTCGGGGTCGACATCTTTCAATGTCAACTCGAGGTCAGCGTCGTCGCCTTCGTCGATGCTGAGAAATAGCGTTACTTCTGGGTTTCCAAGCAACGTCATGTCTAATGCTACCGGAGCCGTTCGGTAATTCAAGAGGCCCATGCGCGCGAGGGCGCCCTTAGTCGATTGGAACGAGTAATTGAGCGGGAGGGAGCCATTCGACTGGATTGTTCCCGTGCCGGGCGCTACTTCGGATTGCTTATTGTTGTCGAATTGCTCGGTTCCAATAGGGTAAAGATACGCCCGCGAGCCTCCCTCCGGACCGGACCCGGGCTTGTCGAGTGAAAGGTTTGCATCCGCGGTGAGATAGAAGGGCCGACGCCTGACCGAAGGTTCCGGCCAAGTCTCATGCGTCGTGGTCCAACCAACAACTGCCTCCTTGGGATCGCCTTCGGGCTCCCGTACCTCCCAAAGTACCTTTACCGGTGGCTCATTTTCTATCCCGTTTTCGATTCCCTTAACCCAACGATCCAGAAACCGTATATGCTCCGCGACTACTTGAGCATAACCCTTGTGTGCTGATGCACTTGCGTGGGATCCGTTCAACAGAAGCAGCTTCTTGTTCTTCACGTCGGGCATGTATCGTGTGAAGACTCGGGGGCCTTCATTGCCAAGGCCCCACTCATCTTGAAATGCGAGGACGATCATCGTAGGCACAGTGATCTTGCCTGCGACCTCCGCTCGAGAGGGAAATATCGAGTCCCACCACTCGTCCTTGAACGGATGCTGTCGTATCAAATCACTGAACAATGGATACCTATCGACGAACGTATCGCTCCCACGGTATATGGCGCATTCGGTATCGCCGTGACTGATACGCCATTGCGCGCCGCCCACCTGCATTTCAGCCTCGTTGGTAAATGCCCACTGAAGCGCGCTGGGTTGTAGCATCCCGCCCAAATAGACCCAAGTATCGTAGCCGGTCCCAAGGCCTGACGGCACGATGGCCTTAAGATGGGGCGGACGCTCTGCAGCGACCCACATTTGAGTTGTTCCTCCGTACGAATAGCCCACCATCCCTACGGTGCCGTCGCTCCAAGGCTGTTTGGCGATCCACTCGACGACTTCGGCGCCGTGAACACCTTCGATTTTGGAAAACCACTGATCCAATGGGCCTGTCGAGCAACCTGTCCCGGTGGTGTTGGCGCCGACGAAAGCGTAGCCGGCATCGAGAAACGGCTTCGCGACTTCAAAGGGAGTCGCACTTGTTTGATAGCCAGTATACTCGAAGACAGTTGGATAACGCCCGGATTTGGGACGGTAGCAGATGTACGCGATGCGCGTTCCGTCCGTTGTTGTCACATAAGATATCTCGCGCACCACGTCAGCTTCAGAGAAATTCGCCGCCTGGCTGCCGCTAGACTGTTTTGTCATCGTATCCTCCCATTAACCTGTTTGGTTGACCCATTTGGAAGCGTTCGCTTCGCGGCTTATTGCACGCTGCCCGGCGACGCGCGCAGCCGGCTATCCGCTGGCAATCAAGGCACTCCTCAGTTTCCGCATTCAAGCAGGCGCACTTACTGACCCATCAGCCCATACCTGCAGTGGACACTGGAAGCGCTCGCGGGACGTACGCGCTGATTGTTGGTTTACTCTCCGCGCCGAAATTGGGCACGAAGGCACCACATGTCCATATCATTCTTAATGTTTTGCAATTATTATTTCGAAAAATGATAAATTATTGCCACCTTGTGGCTCGCATTGCGATCTCGTGGCGATGGATTTCACAGGTCCTGGGAGGTTGTGACGCTTCGCCCCTCCAGACCGCATCGTTCGCACAGCCCGACGGCGAAGAGAAGCGTGTGACCGCGATGAAGTGACAAAGTGCGGAAAGAGAACTGGAGTATCCAACGGGGGCCGCCATGCTTCACAGTGTAGAAGAACTCGCTCACAAGCCGAAAGCCGCAGTCCAGCAGGAGGCGATCATCGTCGGCATAGAGTCGCTGAGCGAATCTTGATGACGCATTGAGCGCGGTGTCCTGGATATGTTTTGCAGGATACTATCCCGAAGCCCGAAGCGCCGACTTTGACCGGTAGTTCACACCCTTGGCGACGCCATTCTGGATCGCCTCGTTCACAAACGCTCACCGCCTTCGCCTCCACGCTCTTGACGCAGGCGCAAACACCTGAATCAATAAACAGGTCGGTCGAAGCGGCCGCTCATGATCGCGTGAAATAGCTGCTCACGATCAAATGGAATGAGCGCTCACCATCGCGTGAAATGCCTGCTCACAATCAGCGAAATGCGCAGGCATATCGCGCTTTTTCTGGACGAGCAGCCTCTGCGGCAATGCGTCATGGTTCGCCGGCGGCATGCCGGCGCCATGGTGCGAGCGTAAACGCGCCGAGCAGCCGGTGCTGGATCTCGGACGCGACGCCGCCGACTGGTGGATGCTGCGTTGGTGCACGGGGCCTCGTGCCGCGTTCCAAGCACGGATGAGCTGCGTTCCCCATTCCGCGGTATCATGCGCGCCCCCCTCCGGTGGCGTGTCATGCAAGCGGGCCCGAGCGAATTGCCATCGAGATAGACCTAATTAGTCGACCGTGAACAATCTTGACCGCTAAGCGGCAAGCTGCTTCGGCCGGTTCAGGAACGCGACGATCAAGAGCCACAAAAATTGCTTCAGCCACC
>NZ_JAMYOQ010000049.1:0-26695 GCF_040319905.1 Mesorhizobium sp. M0833
TCGAAACGGGCGACGACGGACTTGCCGCCGACTGATGACAAACCGCTCAGCGGCAGCGCAAGATCGTTCATGGTGGGTGTGGTCTCCGGGAAATGGTTCGGATCGGCTTAAGCAACCAAATCCTACGTCATTTCAACGATCAGATCCCGAGCAGCCAGCCAGTATTCGACCGTCGCTGGCGCCTCCGCCCACTGAGGCCTTGTGCTTCCTCCAGCGAGTCAAGCCGATCACCATGCGTGTCGCCAGTTCTGGTGCTCACCCACGTGCCATTTGCGATCTTGTGTCGGTGAGAGCACCGCAAGCACCTCCCCTGCTAGAGGGCAAGGCGGCTTGCGTCGCCCGTGTTGTTACTATTCTTCGCTGTGGTCGGAGTTTTTTCCTTGGCTTCGGAATCGGGACATTCGGCTTTGCAAAAAAACAGGCCATCGTGGTCGATCGTCACGCCCCCGAGTTCGGCGGCACGATGGGACGACAACGGCAGCGCAAGCTCCATTTGCGCGAGGGGCTCGTCCCTTCAAATACTTGATGCATTTGCGCTTTGCGTACCTCCGTGCATGTTGCTCGATGCCAGGCGGAGACCTCTGTCTAAACGATCGCGCATCGATGCAACGCCCACGCGTAGATCGCCATCATCGCGGCGACCGCTTTGCCGCGATCGCCGCAGCCGTTTTCGAGCACGACAATCATGCCGGCGCTGTCGGCAGCGATGCGCATGCAAAAATTCACACATGCATTCTGGCCAAATGCTAGCTGCCCAGCAAATGTCCGGCATTTCGCAAGGCCCCTAGGAAGAGACTGGCATGGCCGTTGGCATCGGTCTTGGCCTGCATCGACAGGGGCATGCTGTGCCAGTTCTCCAAGGGCGCAATGAAATGTGAGAACGTACCGTTGACGATGCAATGGTGGGTAACAAGGCCCTGTCTGTCCAACGCCAGCACGCCGATCTGGTCGCCCTGATATCGGATGGCTGCGACCCGCTGGACCCCCGCATCACCGTCGACCCGCACGTCGAAAAGCAGGATGCCGCGGCTCCTGGTGGCTACCTCGGCGGCCTTTTCAGCGAAGCTTAAGGAGAGCGAGCGGACGCTTTCGACCGCCAGCTGTAAAACCATCAAATCCAGTTCATCCACTGCCATAAGGTACCTGCACGCAACACATGGGTGATAGCAATCGACCACACCGCTTGTTCACAGATGTCGGCTCACGACCGATCATTCAGGTTGTTGCCGGACGTCCATTGACCGAGGGAGTGCTCCGGTTCGAACCGATCCTGAAGCGGAATGCGCTGGATCTACGGAACCCGAGGAGCAGGCCAGCCAAAGTTGCCGCGACAATTGATGTCGTGATCATTCCAGACATCTGCATCGGCGTCGCTGAACATCCCACTGGTAAGTCCGTTGTTTGCGGCAAGCCCATCCTTCGGCCGTCTAGTACCTGAAACCCTCGCGGTGGCGTCCCTCGAAGCTCGGGACCGCCGGGCGCTTGATCGTCGAGAACTTTGTTTACGAAGGTCCGGACCTCCTGCAGAGCTTATTCTGGTGCGCTCGCCTTTGAGCATTCCGCTGAAGCGTGACGTTTCGCTAGTCAGTGTTCCTTGCAGGCTCACCGAGGGCGCCTTGCACACAGCTGCACGTCAGCGCATGAAACTCGCCCCCGTTCACTTCACAAAATGGATTTCCTGAAGTACTGGGAGCGCAGAGAAATCTCCGGTCGCAGCCTACCCGGTTAAAACAAGGACCCAACGATGAAGACTCTCGTCGTCTGCTCCGGCGGATTGGACTCCGTTACCCTTGCTCACAAGGTGGCAGCGGAGCACGAACTCGCCGGCCTCCTATCTTTCGATTACGGCCAACGGCATAGGAAGGAATTGGGCTTCGCCGCCCTTTGCGCGGAGCGACTGAGCGTCCCGCACCGCAGCATCGACATCCACGAGATCGGCGGCGGCCTTTCCGGCTCCGCGCTGACCGATAATGTGGACGTGCCCGACGGGCACTACGCCGAAGACACGATGAAGGTCACGGTGGTGCCGAACCGGAACGCCATCATGTTGGCCATTGCCTTCGGCTTCGCCGCAGCGCACGACGCTGACGCGGTGGCGACGGCCGTGCATGGTGGGGATCATTTCATTTATCCCGACTGCCGTCCGGCCTTCATCGACGCTTTCCAGATGATGCAGGACCACGCGCTCGACGGCTACGCGAAGATTCGCATTTATGCACCCTATGTGAATCTCACGAAGGCGGACATTGTTAGGAATGGAGCAGCATACGGCACGCCATTTGCGCAGACCTGGTCCTGCTACAAGGGCGCCGAGCGTCACTGCGGGAGGTGCGGGACCTGCGTCGAGCGGCGCGAGGCGTTTCATCTCTCTGGGCAGCCGGACCCCACCGACTACGACGACTCCGACTTCTGGCTCGATGCGCTGCGAAGGAGGACCGCGTAATGTTCCGCATCACCAAGGAATTCCACTTCTCAGCCTCGCATCAGCTCACCTCGTTGCCACCCCATCACCAATGCGCGCGCCTGCACGGGCATAACTACATCGTTGAAGTGGAGCTTTCAGCGAATGGACTGAACGACAACGGCTTCGTGCGCGACTATCACGATTTGGCGCCATTCAAACGCTACATCGACGAGAGCTTCGACCATCGACATCTCAACGACGTGCTGGGACATGAGCAAGTCACGGCGGAATATCTGGCCAGACATTTTTATGAATGGTGCAAGGCACGCCTGCGCGAAACCTCGGCCGTGCGGGTGAGCGAAACACCGAAAACCTGGGCGGAATACCGGCCATGACCGATACGCATCCCGCAATCCGCGTGAGTGAGATTTTCGGGCCGACGATCCAGGGCGAGGGCGTGCTCATCGGTTTGCCGACGGTCTTCGTCAGAACCGGCGGGTGTGACTATCGCTGTTCCTGGTGCGACAGCCTGCATGCGGTGGACAATCAATTCCGCCATGAATGGGAGATGATGTCCATTGGCGCGGTGTGGCAAAACGTGCTTGCGCTTTCCGGTGGCCGCCCGCTGATGGTGTCGCTGTCAGGCGGCAATCCGGCCATCCAGCCGCTCGGCGCGCTCATCGAGCGAGGCCATGGTGAAGGTTACCGTTTTGCGCTGGAAACCCAAGGTTCGGTGGCCAGGGACTGGTTTGCCGACCTTGACGTGCTAGTCCTCAGCCCAAAGCCGCCGTCAAGCCAAATGACGACCGATTGGGCCGCTTTCGAGGCGTGCCTCCAGGCGGCACAAGGCAGGCCGCAAGTCGTGCTCAAGCTCATTGTTTTCGACGAAAGGGACTACGCCTACGCGAAAGACGCCGCTGCGAGATTTCCGCGACTTCCGATCTATCTGCAACCCGGCAATCACACGCCGCCACGCCCCGCAAATGAAGACGCGCCTGTCGACCTTGACGGAATATTGAAGCGCATGGAGTGGCTGGTTGATAGCGTGACCCGCGACAGGTGGTTCGAAGCCCGTGTGCTGCCGCAGCTGCACGTTATGCTCTGGGGTAACAAGAGAGCCGTCTAGCCTAGGCCCGCTTTTCACTGAAACTGCGCCGGCGGATATTCGGGTGGACGGGTTGTCCCAAGCTTTACGGCGCTGCCGGGATGCTTGCGGACTTCTGCCACCGGCACCAAGAGCGTGGCCAGCCGCTTACGACTCGGATTGTTGCCGAGGCTCGGTTTCGACGGCCGTCGGCCTGGCGCGAACCAATCAAAGGTTGGTGCGAGCCACGGGTGGATAGTATGGTGGTGCGATTCGGCGGCGCCTGCTGCAGCTGGCACGGTCCTTGCGGATTCTTGTTGCAAGGCCGAAGGGAGCTGTCGGCCGACAACCATGATCTGGCCAGGACGATTGTCGACTGCTTCCGATACAGAAAAGAGGCCGGACTCGACGTGGCGCTTCAGGGACTGCGAAATGGAATACGGCGCCGGAAGGCACGACCGGACGATATCGTCGCTATGCCAAGACGCGTCTGTCCGCTCCGAATCCTGTCTCAACACGACGGTCGCCGATCAACAGTGAAAAATGTAGCGCAATCGGTTCACGATCGACTGAGAACCATGACCGTTCCTCTGCGGTGCTCAGACTGCCGCTGAGTGCCTGGCCGTTCCACTTTCGAAATATTTGTCGAACTTTGCCGCGATGCTCCTGACAAAGGGCCGGCTTTCCGCAGGCACGACGAAGCGGTCACCATCAAGTTCAAGCAACCGCGCAGGATCTTGGAGGGCCGTGGAACTCGCTCGGACGAGAAGTCTTTGGCCGGCTTCGCCAAAGCGCTCCACCAGCTCAATCGCCGAGAAGGCGAAGTCACACATCAATCGCTCGATGATCCAGCCGCGAACACGGTCGTCGTCAGAAAGCGCGATACCCCGAACAGCGGCCAGCCCGTCATCAGCAACCATGCGTCCATACTCGGCGGTCGAAGGCATATTCTGTGCATAGCCCTGGCGAAACTGGCTGATGGACGATGGGCCGAGGCCGATCAATGTCTCGTAGCAGTCCTCGGTGTAGCCTTGGAAGTTCCGGCGCAAAGTCCCGGCGCGTGCCGCAAGCGCCAGCGCATCGCCCGGCTTGGCGAAATGATCGAGCCCGATTGCTTCGTATCGCTGGTCCATGATCGCCCGCGCTGCCAATTGCGATTGGGCAAACCGCTCCGCCGGACCCGGCAACCAGGCCTCGTCGATCATCGTCTGATGTTTCTTGAACCAGGGCACATGGGCGTAGCCAAAAAGCGCGATCCGATCCGGTTCCAGGGTCAGTGCCTGTGCAACCGTGGAGGCGACGCTCTCCCTGGTCTGATGCGGCAGACCGTAGAGCAGATCGAGATTGACGGATTCGACGCCGCGCGAACGAACGCCATCAACAACCGTCTTGGTCTGCAGAAAGCTCTGCTCGCGGTTGATCGCTTTCTGCACCTTCGGGTCGAAATCCTGGACGCCGAGGCTCGCCCTTGTCATGCCGATTTCGGCAAGTGCATCGAGGCGGGCATCGTCCATATCGTTGGGTTCGATCTCAACGCTGATCTTTGCACCGGGGAGAAAGGTGAAGCTGTTGCGCAGGACGGTTCCCAGCGCCACCAGATCCTCCGGTTTGAGCATCGTTGGCGAACCGCCGCCGAAATGGACGGCACGCACGCGACCCTTGCCTGCGACAAGACCGGCGACGGTGGCGATCTCGGCATGCAGTGAGCGAAGATATGTGGTCACTGATTCGTAGTGGCGTGTCTGCTTGGTGTGGCAAGCGCAGAACCAGCAAAGCTTGTCGCAATACGGGATGTGCAGATAGAGCGAGATCTCATCGCCATCGTTGAGCGCCTGCAGCCAGCCACGACAAATTGCAGCATCAATGCCTGTATGAAAATGCGGCGCTGTCGGATAACTGGTATAGCGCGGGACGTTCTCGCCAAGTCTGGCAGCTAGCTCCAGTCGCATGTCGTGGTCCACCGTGTTTGCTTCGCCGGAACTGTGGATGCTTGGATGAGCCTAAGCCCTGATTTCGATCAACGTTCAGCACGGACAAACTGCCGCAACGATTTTTCTACCGTCGATTGCTATCCTGCCCGCACTGGACCGGTAGAGCGATCGAATGACATTACGGCAGGACACTCACAGTTCCGGCATTCCCGTTCTTTGCCTGTCTTGCGAGGCACGGCACCGCGGTGTCTGTGGTGCGCTCGAACCAGACCATTTGGCTCAGCTCGCCAAGACGTCGTCGCGGCACAATATCGAGCCGGGGGTCGAACTGATCGGCGACGCCGAGGCGGTCGACTGTTATTCAAACGTGCTTTCAGGCGTGGTGAAGCTCACGAAGAGCCTTTCGGACGGCCGCCAGCAGATCGTCGGTCTCCAGTTCGCGCCGGATTTTCTGGGACGGCCCTTCAAGATGAAAAGCGCGATCAATGCGGAAGCGGCAACAGCTGTCTCGCTATGCTCGTTTCCGAGAGCGGCCATCGAACGGTTGATGAAGGAATCACCGGAATTTGTGCATCGCCTGTTCAAGCAGGCGCTGAACGAACTCGACGAGGCACGCGAATGGATGGTGACTCTGGGGCGCAAGACCGCACCGGAGAAGGTGGCGAGCTTTCTCCTCATGATCGCCCGGAACATCGATTCCAGTGTTGACCCGGCGGCTAGGTCGGCGTGCTTCGAGCTGCCGATGACGCGTGCCGACATCTCTGATTTCCTTGGAATTACAAACGAGACCGTGAGCCGTCAGCTGACCAGCCTGAGAATGGACGGCGTGATTCGGATCGAGAACAACCGCCGTGTCACCGTGGACAGCATGAGCCGGCTGGAACGGCGCTGCGGCGGCCGAGGCGCAACCGCCGTTTGAATGACACCGAAGCTGCATCGCCTACGTCACTTACTTCGTTCGGGGCAGGGCATGCTCGCGTTGGGCTTAGAAGAAGCCGCATAGCGACAGCCCGCTCTTCATCCGATCGCCTGAGCCAGGTGTGTTCGGCCAACTCGTCGGCGAAGCATCCATCCTCGAGGTGCTCGACGTGCAACCGGCTGTTCCAGGCAGGATTGCACTCGGCCGAAGTCAATACGCCTCATACGCAGGGGAAAATCGCCGTTCCCCCGAACCATGAATGTCACGAAGGCAGCGCAACGCTGGCGCTGGCTGTCCCAAGGCATTGAAACGATCGACGTTCGGCAAGGCATCGGCCTACTTTCCAGCGTCACAGAAGGCGCGCTTCCCACACGCCCGCGATCGCCTCCATACCCGGCCAGACCGGGGACGCCGGGCCTGTCCGTAAGCGTGGCGGCCGGTGCTGCGCTTCCACATTCGATCGCCACAGTCTGATCGCACCGAACTCGATGCTGCTCGAAGCAAAACCGTGCGGCTCTGACATGGATCAGGGCGAGCAGGCCACGGCTGCGCAATAACGCACTGCGGTTTGGCGCCCGCCGGAATTGGAAATCGGGACTTGCGATGAAATTTGGCACAGAGATCGTCCTTTTGAGCCTGTTTGCGTTTGCGGCCCTGGTGGCTGCCGGCTTCGGCGTAGATGAACCTTTTCGCCGGCATATGTGGGTTTTGTTCTTCGCCGTGGCTGGCTTCACTGCGATTCTGTTGCGCAACACGGAGTTCAAGCCGGCAGTTCCGATCGACCCCGCCGCTTACATGGATGGGCCGATCCGATACGGTGCCATCGCCACCGTATTCTGGGGCGTCGTCGGCATGCTGGTCGGCGTGGTCATCGCCCTGCAGCTCGCCTACCCGGATCTCAACATCCAGCCCTGGTTCAATTTCGGCCGTTTGCGGCCATTGCATACGTCGGGCGTCGTCTTCGCCTTCGGCGGCAATGCGCTGCTCTGCACGTCCCTGTATGTCGTCCAGCGCACCTGCCGCGCGCGGCTGTTCGGCGGCGATCTCGCCTGGTTCGTGTTCTGGGGCTATCAGCTGTTCATCGTCATGGCGGCAACCGGCTACCTGCTCGGTATCACCGAGAGCCGCGAATACGCCGAGCCCGAATGGTATGTGGACCTGTGGCTGACCATTGTCTGGGTCGCCTATCTCATCCTGTTCCTCGGCACGATCCTAAAGCGCAAGGAACCGCACATCTATGTCGCCAACTGGTTCTACCTTGCCTTCATCGTGACCATCGCAATGCTGCATGTGATCAACAACCTGTCGATGCCGGTCTCCTTCCTGGGCTCCAAGAGCTATTCAGCCTTCTCCGGCGTACAGGACGCCCTGACGCAATGGTGGTACGGCCACAATGCCGTCGGCTTCTTCCTCACCGCCGGCTTCCTCGGCATGATGTATTATTTCGTGCCCAAGCAGGCGAACCGACCGGTCTATTCCTACCGGCTGTCGATCATCCACTTCTGGGCTTTGATCTTTCTCTACATCTGGGCCGGTCCGCACCACCTCCACTACACCGCCCTGCCGGACTGGGCCCAGACGCTCGGCATGGTGTTCTCGATCATGCTGTGGATGCCGTCATGGGGCGGCATGATAAACGGCCTGATGACGCTCTCGGGCGCCTGGGACAAGCTGCGCACCGACCCGATCATCCGTATGATGGTGATGGCCATCGCCTTCTACGGGATGTCGACCTTCGAAGGCCCAATGATGTCAATCAAGGCCGTCAACTCGCTCTCGCACTACACCGACTGGACCATCGGTCACGTCCATTCGGGCGCGCTCGGATGGGTTGGCATGATCTCGTTCGGCGCGATTTATTTCATGGTCCCGAAGTTATGGAATCGGGACCGGCTTTATTCGCTGCGGCTCGTCAACTGGCACTTCTGGCTGGCGACGCTTGGGATCGTCGTTTACGCTGCGGTGATGTGGGTGTCCGGCGTCATGCAGGGCCTGATGTGGCGCGAATACAACGAGCAGGGCTTCCTGGTCTACTCCTTCGCCGAAACCGTCGCCGCCATGCATCCCTACTACATCATGCGTGCCATCGGCGGCGCGATGTATCTGTCGGGCGCCCTCATCATGGCCTGGAACATCGCCATGACCATCCTCGGCTACCGGCGCGAGGAGGATCCGATGCCGCGCTCCATCCCCGCCCTCCAGCCTGTGCGATCAGGAGCCAGAAAATGGGCTTGATGGATAGACACGCGGTCATCGAGAAGAACGCCACACTTCTTCTCCTCGGGTCCCTGCTGGTCGTAACAATCGGCGGTATCGTCGAGATCGCGCCGCTCTTCTATCTCGACAACACCATCGAGAAGGTGGAAGGCACGCGGCCCTATTCGCCGCTCGAGCTCGCCGGGCGCAACATCTATGTGCGCGAGGGCTGTTACCTCTGCCACAGCCAGATGATAAGGCCGTTCCGCGACGAGGTCGAGCGCTATGGGCATTACAGCCTGGCGGCCGAGTCGATGTACGACCACCCGTTCCAGTGGGGCTCGAAGCGCACCGGGCCGGATCTCGCCCGGGTCGGCGACCGCTACTCCAACGCATGGCATGTCCAGCATCTCACCGAACCACGCTCCGTGGTGCCGGAATCGATCATGCCGGGCTATGCCTTCCTGAAGGACACACGGATCGAGGTGAAGGATTTCTCGACGCATCTGATCGCCAACAGCCGTGTCGGTGTGCCCTATTCAGACGACATGATCGCTCATGCCAATGCCGATCTCATGACGCAGGCCGATGCGAATGCCGACACATCGGGCCTGGAGAGACGCTATCCGAAAGCCAAGCTTGGGGACTTCGACGGCGATCCGCAGCAGGTCACCGAAATGGATGCGCTGGTCGCCTATCTCCAGATGCTCGGCACGCTGGTCGATTTCAGGACCTATGACGAAGCCGCCGGTTACCGCTGAGGAGAATGGCGATGACCTACAATTTCATGCGGGAGTTTGCCGACAGCTGGGGCCTGCTTGCCATGGCGCTTTTCTTCCTCGGATGCGTTGCCTTTGCACTTCGTCCCGGCAGCCGCAGGCAAGCCGAGAGAGCCGCTCACATTCCTCTCAAGGACGACTGATCATGGGCAGCGAGCATATCGACGAGGTTTCGGGTATCTCGACGACCGGCCATGAGTGGGACGGCATCAAAGAACTCAACAACCCGCTTCCCCGCTGGTGGGTCATCACCTTCTACATCACCATTGCCTGGGCGATCGGCTACACCGTCGTCTATCCGGCATGGCCGATGCTGACTTCCGCGACCAGGGGTGTGCTGGGGTATTCGAGCCGCAGAGACGTCAAGAATGAACTGGCCGCGGCCGAAGTGGCCAAGGGTAAATTTGTCGCTGCCATTCAGGCGAAGACCGTCTCCGAGATTACTGCCGACGATACGCTACGCGAATTCGCCGTCGCCGCAGGTGGCGCCGCGTTCAAGGTCAATTGCGTGCAGTGCCATGGCTCGGGCGCTCAAGGGTCCAAGGGTTTTCCCAACCTAAACGACGACGATTGGCTGTGGGGTGGCAACGCCGAACAGATCCAGCAGACGATTGCGCACGGCATCCGCTTCGCATCAGACCCGGATACGCGCCTGTCGGAAATGCCTGCTTTTGGCGACATCATCACGACGGATCAGATCAAGCAGGTCGGCGCCTATGTCGCAAGCCTCTCCGATCCTGTTCAGGACACAAGCCTGATCGAACTCGGCGCCAATGTTTTCGCCGAGAATTGTGCGGCCTGTCATGGTGAGAATGCAAAGGGCAACAGGGAGCTCGGCGCACCCGACCTGACCGACGCGATCTGGCTATACGGGTCTGGCGAAACAGCCATCGCCGCGCAGGTCCGCGCGCCGAAGCACGGCGTCATGCCGGCCTGGATCGGGCGTCTCGGCGAGATCAAGGCCAAGGAACTCGCGGTCTATGTCCATTCGCTTGGTGGCGGAGAATAGGTACGCAGCCTATTCTCGTCCTCCCCCCCACCGCCAAGCGACGAGGCCCGGCGCGAGCCGGGCCTCGGCATCATCCAGAAACCGATGGGTCGCTGGTGACTGGAGCTTCTCGTGCTCGATAACACGCAAATAGAACGGCTCGAAGCCGATGCGGTCAACTCCGCCAAGACCCGTCAGCCGCTCTATGCCGCACGCAAGAAGATCTTCCCGAACCGGGCCTCTGGCAGTTTCCGCCGCTTCAAGTGGTCGGTGATGGCAATCACGCTGGGGATCTACTACCTGACGCCCTGGCTGCGGTGGGATCGCGGGCCATTTGCCCCTGACCAGGCCGTGCTGGTCGATCTTGCCAACCGCCGCTTCTACTTCTTCTTCATCGAGATATGGCCGCAGGAATTCTACTACGTCGCCGGCCTGCTGGTTATGGCCGGTATCGGCCTTTTCCTGATCACATCCACCGTCGGCCGGGCCTGGTGCGGCTATACGTGCCCGCAGACCGTGTGGGTCGATCTGTTTCTGGTCGTCGAGCGAGCCATCGAGGGCGACCGCAACGCGCGCATCAAGCTCGATGCCGGTCCCTGGACTGCGCGCAAACTCGTGCTGCGAACATCGAAACACGCCATTTGGCTGGTCATAGGGGTGCTGACCGGCGGCGCCTGGATCTTCTATTTCGCCGATGCGCCGACGCTGCCTGGGGAACTCTTCACCGGCACCGCGCCCCCCGTCGACTACATCACCGTGTCCGTGCTGACGGCGACGACCTATACGTTCGGCGGGCTGATGCGCGAGCAGGTCTGCACCTACATGTGCCCATGGCCGCGCATCCAGGCGGCCATGCTCGACGAGAATTCCCTCACCGTCACCTATAATGAATGGCGCGGCGAACCGCGCTCGCGTCACGCCAAGAGGGTCCTTGCCGCCGGGCAGCCCGTCGGTGACTGCGTCGACTGCAATGCCTGTGTCGCGGTGTGCCCGATGGGGATCGACATTCGTGATGGCCAGCAGCTTGAATGCATCACCTGCGCGCTCTGCATCGATACCTGTGACGGTATCATGGACAAGCTCGGCAGGGAGCGCGGACTGATTTCCTATGCGACGCTGGCCGACTACAACGCCAACATGATGCTGGCGACCCCGGGCGGCTCCGGTTCAGTCAACCCGTCACTGGTCAGGAGCGCTGACGGCCTGTTCTCCGACAAGGTGGCCCGTTTTCATATCCGCAAGATCTTTCGCCCGCGCACCTTCATCTACATGGGCGCCTGGTCAGCGGTCGGTCTCGCGCTGCTCTATTCGCTGCTAACCCGCGAACGGCTCGAATTGAATGTCCTGCACGATCGCAACCCGCAGTTCGTGACGCTGTCCGACGGTTCGATCCGCAACGGCTACACCGTCAAGCTGCTCAACATGATCCCCGAACCAAGAACGATCATTGTCACGATGCAGGGCCTGCATGGAGCCGAAATGAGCGTTGTCGGCATCGACCTGCCGGCGGATCGCTCCTTCGCCATCCCGGTCGAACCCGACCGGCTGAAGCTGCTCAAGGTTTTCGTGCGTCAGCCGGCAGATCAGGTTCGGGGTGCAGCGCAAAGCTTCAAGTTCCGGGTCGAAAACAAGGCAACGTTCGAGTCGGACGAATACACGGCCACTTTCAACGCACCGGAGAGCGCCAGATGAGCGACACCTCGCGACAATCCCGCGAATTCACCGGCAGGCATATGCTGTTCACCATCCTTGGCTTCTTCGGCGTGGTCATAGCGGTCAATCTGACGATGGCGACGCTCGCCAACACGAGCTGGACCGGCCTTGTCGTCGAAAACACCTATGTGGCGAGCCAGCAGTTCAACAAGAAGGCCGAGGAGGGGCGAGCTCAGGCAGCCCTCGGCTGGACTGGCAAACTGACCATCGCAGGCGGTGAGGTCCGCTACAGCCTCACCGATGCTGTCGGCAAGCCGGTTGCCTTGCATGGCGTCAAGGTGCTGTTTCGTCATCCCGCCTACGAGGCCGAGGACAAATCCGTCACTCTTGCCGCTGCCTCCGGTCAGATATTCGCCGCGCACCACATGCCCACGGATGGCGTCTGGATCGTCGAAATCGACGCCGATGCGAGCCTTGCGGAACCCTATCGCGACGTTCGCCGGATCATGATTTCCCACGGGGCGCTGCAATGAGCTGCTGCGCGCCAGGCGCCGAAATGGCATTGGACCTGGAAAAGGTCACACTGGTCCTGCCTTCTGGCCAGGAAATCAGACTGGCGAGCCGCTCGATTGGCGAAAATCTTCGCCAGACCGACCTCTCGGTGCCGGCTGTGCATTGTGCCGCCTGCATCCAGACGATCGAGACGGCGATCGGCAAGCTGGATCGCGTCGAAGGCGCTCGTGTCAATCTTTCAACGAAACGTGTTTCGGTCCGGTGGCGCGGCGACGAGGTTCCGCCATTCGTCGCCACACTTGGACGGCTGGGCTATGGCGCGCACCTGTTCGATCCCGAGGCTGACGGGAAGGACAGGACGCTCTCGGAACTGATCCGCGCCGTCGCGGTCGCCGGCTTTGCGGCGGGCAACATCATGCTGCTATCAGTCTCCGTCTGGTCCGGCGCGCAAGGCGCGACCCGCGACCTGTTCCATTGGGTCTCGGCCTTGATTGCCATTCCTGCGCTCGCTTCCGCCGGCGGCATCTATTTTCGCTCGGCCTGGAATGCGCTGCGCCACAGCCGCATGAACATGGACGTGCCGATCGCGGTCGGGGTATCGCTCGCTTACGCCATGAGCCTCTACGAGACGATCAACCATGGCGACCATGCTTATTTCGACGCGTCGGTGTCGCTGCTGTTCTTTCTGCTGATCGGCCGCACGCTGGATCACGTGATGCGGGAACGGGCACGGACGGCCGTAAACGGACTGGCTCGGCTGGCGGCGCGCGGCGCCATGGTGCTGCGCGAGGATGGTTCGCGCGACTACTTGCCGGTTGGCGAGATCGAACCAGGAATGGAGCTCTTGATTGCGGCTGGCGAGAGGGTGCCCATCGACGGCAGGATCATTGGCGGGGCATCGGATCTCGACTGTTCCCTGGTTTCCGGGGAAAGCACGCCCAGAACGGTGGGCCCGGGGGCGCAGGTCCAGGCCGGTACACTCAATCTCACCGGTCCGCTGACCATCGAGGCGACGGCCGCCGCGAAGGATTCATTCCTGGCCGAAATCGTTCGGCTGATGGAAGCGGCAGAGGGCGGCCGCGCCCGCCATCGCAGGATCGCCGATCGCGTCTCCGCGCTCTATGCCCCCGTGGTCCACCTCACCGCCTTTGTGACGTTCCTCGGCTGGATGGCGGCGACCGGCGACTGGCACCGGGCAATAACTATCGTGATCGCCGTTTTGATCATTACATGCCCGTGTGCGCTCGGTCTCGCCGTGCCGATCGTGCAGGTGGTCGCTGCGCGGCGGCTGTTTGAAAGCGGCGTCATGGTCAGGGACGGCTCCGCCATGGAGCGCCTGGCGGAGATCGACACGGCATTGTTCGACAAAACCGGCACGCTTACGCTCGGACTGCCCAGGCTGATCAATGCGCCGTCCATCGATCCGACGATGCTCGCCATGGCGGCCGAGATGGCAGCGCATTCCCGCCATCCCTTTTCGAAGGCAATTGCTGGCAATGCAGCCTTTGCCGGCCAGCCGAAACTCGCGTCCGTCAGCGAGCATCCGGGCTTCGGCATCGAAGCCATCGCCGAGGGCAGTACCTGGCGGCTGGGTCGCCGCGGATGGCGTGAGTGGAAAGCTCGGATCGGCGGCGATAACAAACAAGGCTATGGCGGAACCGTTCTGACGAAGGACGGGGTCATTGTCGCGACTTTCGATTTCGAGGATGAGCTGCGTGCCGATGCCAAGGCGGCCATCGAGCAACTGAACGGCGCCGGCGTGTCGGTGGAGATGCTGTCGGGCGACACAGAAGCTGCCTGCGGCGAAGTCGCGGAAGCACTGGGCGTCGAGCGCTTCGTTCCCGCGTTGCTTCCCTCCGGGAAGGTCCAACACATCGAAGCATTGACGCGAACTGGCCACAAGGTGCTGATGGTCGGCGATGGGCTCAACGACACGCCTGCATTGGGCGCCGCACACGTTTCGATCGCTCCGGCCACGGCGGCGGATATCGGTCGCAACGCCGCGGATTTCGTGTTCCTACGTAGAAGTCTTCTGGCGGTCCCACTTGCTTTAGACATTTCGCGGAAGGCCGGACGGCTGATCCGGCAGAACATCGCCATCGCGATCGTTTACAATAGCATCGCCGTGCCGGTCGCCATTCTGGGGCACGTTACGCCACTGATCGCGGCGGTCGCGATGTCCGCCTCGTCCCTCCTGGTCATCGGCAATGCGCTACGTCTGCAAGGTTTCGTGTCAAATGCATCGGTGCAAGATGCCCGACATGACAGGCGCTCGGACATTGGCGCACTGGCACAATCCTCATGACGACGCTCGCCTACCTCATACCTGTGGCCCTGTTCCTCGGAGCGCTTGGGCTGGCGGGGTTCCTGTGGGCCTTGAGGAGCGGCCAATATGAAGATCTCGATGGCGCCGCCGAGCGGATCCTGATCGACCGCGACGAGCCACGCAGTTGACCCAGCCTGCCCTGCGAGGACTCGCTCGAATATTTTCCGCGGTTGCTTCGCGTCATGCCGATTTCGGCGCGCGACGGGTGCGAACGGATCAGCCAGAATACGTTGCCGAACTTTCGGCCAGGAAAGGGCCGCACCGAATTCCATGATGACCCGACCAGACCATGGTGTGGCGGTCGACCAGTCGACCGTGAACCCGCCGTTGCCGCGTTTATCGAGCCTGGTTGATCCACATCAGGGTTATCTCTTCATAGGCATGGTTTCATTGACCATTTTTCAACGGAGAACGGATGTCTAACGAACGGTTAGGTCGCGTGGAGACGCTTGGGGAGATGACCCGCAAACCGTGGATCGATTGCGATGCGTTCCAGTGCCCTTCGTCGCAGGTAGCCGACGCTATGGCGGCACGCTGATGGCCGGCTCTGTCGATAGATTCGACGTCATTGTCGTCGGAGCCGGGCCGGTCGGACTTTCCTTCGCCGCATCGCTTGCCCAGAGCCGACTCAAGGTGGCAGTGGTTGAACGGCAGTCGCTCGAAAGCCTGGCGAATCCGGCTTTCGACGGTCGCGAGATCGCGCTGACCCACGCATCGGTTGGAATCCTTCGCGAGCTCGGCGCCTGGGATGCCATCCCCGCTTCGGACAAATCACCGCTACAAGGCGCGCGCGTGCTCAACGGATCGAGCCCTTTCGCCCTGAGCTTCGATTCTCCCAGCGGATCTGGGGAACCACTCGGAATTCTGGTCCCAAATTGTCGGATCCGCGACGCCCTGTTCAAGATTGTCCGCTTCCAGGATCATGCCCGGCTGCTGTGCGGCCACTCGGTCGTCAATGCAACAACCAGCCACAAAGAAGCAGTCATAACGCTCTCTGATGGCAGGCAATTGGCCGCTCGGCTGCTCGTTGCAGCGGATTCGCGTTTGTCCGCGACGCGCGACCTGCTCGGCATTGGCGCCGACATCAATCGGCTTGGCAACTCCATGCTGATTTGCCGGGTGAGGCACGAGCGCGCCCATCACCAGATCGCGGTCGAATGGTTCGATCACCATCAGACGATAGCGATGTTGCCGCTCATGGAAGGCGTATCGTCGCTGCTTCTCACTTTGCGCTCAAGCGAGGCCGACAGACTGCTTGCTCTCGACGACGATTTGTTCCTCATGGAATTGACGAGCCGGTGTCGAGGACGCCTCGGAGAGATGACCTTGGCAAGCACCCGCCATGCCTATCCGCTGGTCACGACCTGGGCGCACAAGTTCTGGGCTCCGAGTGCGGCACTGATCGGCGATGCTGCCCTCGGCATGCACCCGGTGACCGCGCATGGCTTCAACATCGGCCTCAGTGGCCAGAAGCAACTCGCCGATAGAATCCTGGCGGCATGTCGCGAGCGCCGCGACATTGCTGATCCCGACATGCTCGGCAGATACGAAAGCCGGCTGCGTCTGTCGGCGGCACCGCTCTATCATGCTACGAATGTACTTGTCGCTCTCTACTCAGGCGAGCACCCGGCGGCACGGCTTGCAAGACATGCAGGGCTTCGCTTTGCCCAATATCTTCCCTTTATCCGCCATGGCATTTCGGCCATGCTCAGGCGGTGAATCGCAGGCAGCGCTGCCGCTCTGGAACGCTATCTCGGCCCGGCTTCCTTTTGTCTCGCCGGGCGCGTTTGATGCCGTTTGTAAGGCTGCTTCCATGGTGACGTTGCCGATCTTGGGATGGTTCGGATCAAGGGATAGCACGGTCAAGATCTCGATGGTCAGCCGGCAATCCTAACAGCAGACGTGCGACCCGGAGCCATGGTAAGCGCACTGGTTACCCCCGCTGGATAGTTAACCCGTCCTTCAGTGGGCTTGCGTAAGCTTGTCGTCGCGAACAACGATGGGAGCAAGCCGGTCCGTCCATGGCCCCGAAGAATGAAGACACGCTGGAGGCCAAAATCCGTCAGGATCAGCTTGCTGACCTGAGGACCGGCCTCTTCGTGTCGATGCCGATAAGCGCTATCCTGTCAGGCCTGATTTGGGCGGTGCACGCCCTTTCTGGCAGCGGCTTTGCCGCTGTAATCTGGTTCCTGGTCGTCAATGCGATAAATGCCGCCCGCCTTGCACTCGCGCGTTATCAGCTAGAGGAAACAGGGCGCCATGACAATTTCGTGCGGGTTTTGCGGCGGCTTCGCTGGTTTGGCATCCTTGCTCTTCTGGCAGGGTTTGCCTGGTCCTTCCTGGCCGTCCTGACTGTTGGATACACGACACCTCAAGCACCGCTGCATCTGGTCATTCTGGCGGGCATTTCAGCTGGTGCGGTTACATACGGCAGTTCGTATGCCGCGGCGGCGATCAACTTCATCACACCTCCGCTCCTCATCACGGTGGGATGCCTTTTGGCGAAAGGCAATTTTGAAGACTACATTCTGGCTTTTACCGTTCTGCTTTTCATGGGCGGCTTGGTTCGAGCTTCGTGTGTTGGGCAAGCACGGTTCCGCGAAGCGAGCCGCCTGAGGCATGAGGCCGAGCGGCTTGCGGCGGAGATGAAGGCCAGTTCCGGGCAGGACCACCTGACGGCCCTTCTCAACAGGCGTGGCCTCGAAGACGCAATCGGACGGTTCGAGACCGCGGATGGCCCCTTCGTGGCAATGCTGGTTGATCTGGACGGGTTCAAATCCGTCAACGATACCTACGGTCACAGGACCGGTGATGAACTGCTTGTCAGGATCGCCCGCCGCATAGAGGAGGAAGCACCGGAAGGCTCAACGCTCGCTCGTATCGGCGGCGATGAATTCGTGCTGTTTTTTCCCTCAACGAGGGTTTCGCTTTCTGCCAGTGATCTCGCCTCCAATATCATAGCCAAAATTGCCCGACCCTATATCGAGGTCGCGTCCGTCCGGGTCGGGGCATCGATAGGAATATATTTGGCGCAGACGCCGGGCCTGACGGAAATGTTGTTGCGGGCGGATATCGCCCTTTATACGGCCAAGCGTCGTGGCAGGAACGAATTTTGCCTGTTCGATGCCGAACTCGACAGGGAACTGCAACGCCGCCAGTCCGTCGAACGGGACCTTCATTCGGCGATAAAGACGAGAAGCTTGCAACCTTGGTTCCAGCCGATCGTGAAACTCGACACCGAGGCCGTGGTCGGTTTTGAAGCCTTGCTGAGGTGGTCCCATCCGACTCATGGCGCCATCTCTCCACCCGAAATCATCACAGCTGCACGCGAAACCGGAATGCTTCAGCTGCTGACGCAAACCGTATTCGCCGACTGTTGTGCTTTTATCGACGGCTTGGTGAAAGCTGACTGTCGTGATCTCCGTGTGGCGATGAATGTTTCGCCGCGCGAACTGGAAGCCGGCGATATCGACGACATGGTTTTGGATGGTCTGGCGGCAAAAGGCCTCCCTGCAACGATGTTCGAAATCGAGATTACCGAAGAATCCCCGGTGGACCCGGACAGAGTGGATGAAAAGCTCGGACGGCTTTCACATGCCGGCATTTCCATCGCGCTCGATGACTTCGGCACCGGCTTTTCTACGTTGGCATCGCTCAAAGACAGTCGGATACGCAAGGTGAAAATAGACCAGGGCTTCATTCGCGGCTTGGCCAAGTCCCGAGAGGACCGACTGCTTGTCAAATCGGTCATCGATCTCGGTAACATGCTCGGGATCGAGGTCATGGCCGAGGGCGTCGAAACAGAGGCGGATCGGCAAACCCTGCACAAGCTTGGCTGCCGAACCGCTCAAGGCTTCTTGTTCTCCAAGGCTGTGCCTCTCAGCCAAGCACTAGAAATGGCAGTCAAACAGCACGCGAACCAGTTGTGACCGCTCCCGCCGCGCCGTCTCTCGGGGCCGTGCGCTCATGAATGGTGGGTATCTGAACTTCCTTGTTTGAAGAGCATGACAATCCGTGCTGTGCGTCAGCCGGCGAACAGTTCCTTGTAGCCGGTCGTCACCATCCAGTTCGCACGGTCGATATGGCTGCGAAGAGCCTTGCGCGCGCGGACCGGTTCAATGGACGGGTCGATGCCGAGAATGCGATCGGCCATCTCCTCTTCGCTGGCGTTGTCGGCGCAGGCATCCAGGATCCGCAGGTAGATCGTGAAATGCTCCCTGTGTAGCTCGTGAGGTTCTCCGACCAGGGGACTTCATCGCTCAACGTTGAGCTTCGAGTCTCATCTGTTTCCATTGGTCGATTCATGCCTGCGAACCTCGCCTGTTGAGCGCACGCAGCATATCCCAAAATGGGATAATCCGAAACCGGGATTAGTCGCTGATCCGGTCTTTACCCGACCGGTTCGCCTCCATGCCCAAATCCCTTCGATCGCCCCGCCACCAGCGGTTTCTGGCCCGGCTGGTTTCGCTGCGCAAGGCCAAAGGCCTGACCCAGGCACAACTGGCTGACAAGCTGGGTCGCCCCCAATCCTTCGTGGCCAAGTACGAGGGCGCAGAGCGGCGTCTCGACGTCATCGAGTTTCTCGACTTAACTGCGGCGCTTGACGCTGATCCGTGCGAGATTCTATCCAGCCTGCGGTCCTAGGCGGGCGCCTGCGCGCCTAACCGCTCGCGCCGGTGCCGTGAACCGAGCGCGTTTTCTTCGGCGAGCTGCCATTCCGCTGCGGCTAACTCTTTACCAGGCCACGCTGATACAGGATGATAATCCTCGGTGGGGCGATTGCACGCGAAGCCTTGTCTGCCTCGACGTCTTCCGGCCCAAGCTCGATGTAGGCGCCGAGATAGGTATCCATCGAATGCTAGCCGTCGGGCTGACAAGATCGTCGAGCGCGCCGTCGTCGGCTCGCCGTTGAGCGGCCTGGTGTCGAAGGCGATGCCATGCGCATGGATGTCGTGCGCCTAGATTTCGCCAGCGCATCCTTGGAAACCTTGCCGAAGAAGGCGGCTCGTCCGCCGAAGCTGGCGACCGCGAGCCTCGCCGTCTGCCGGATCGCTTCCTTGGCGCGCGACGCGTCCCACAGATAACCCCGAAATAGGTGACCGCTGCACGTGTCGGCGAGCTGAAGGGGAGTGGAGTTCTACCGGGCTGGAACATGCGCCTCCTGGGCCGAAAAATCATCGCTGCCAGCATAGGCGGTTGGCAATATTAGATTATTGCATTCTTGCAATAAATAACTTAGCGTGCGAATGCTTCTTCACCGACTCCGTCGCGATGTCGGGCGTCAAAGATAATCACGAGGATCAGCATGACCATCAGATTGCTTCACCAGACCGACCTGTTTCGTCCCTATATCGATCCGGACGATCACTGGGACCTTGCTTGCGTATATGCTCTTGCCGCATCGGGCCAAATCGAACTCGGCGGCGTACTGGTCGACTTCCCGCCCGATGATCCTCCAGGCCGCAGTCCGGACGTCACCGGTATTGCGCAGCTAAGCTACCTGACGGGGTTGCCGACCCACATGGCGGTCGGCTCCTCCGTTCCCTACACCCATGACCGGGCGTCGCTTGCTGCCCTTCCCAGGCGCGATCGCGCCGGCGCGGAGTTCCTCCTCGAGTATCTCCGCGACAGTGAAGGGCCGGCCTACATCAGCATCGTCGGCTCCTGCCGCGATCTCGCCGTTGCAGCCAAGCTTGATCCGGATCTTTTCAGCAACAAATGTGCCGGGATTTACCTCAACGCGGGCACGGGCCATCCCGATGTCGCGAAGCAGGGAGGTACAGAGTACAATGTAATGCTCAATGCGGCCGCTTACGCCGCCACCTTCGATATCCCGTGCCCGATCTACTGGATGCCGTGCTTCGAGGCGCTGAGGTCGGATTATTACCTCGATACAAAGGTCGAGCGGTTCGGCACCTTTTACCGGTTCAAGCAGGGCGACGTTCTGCCCAAGCTGTCGTCCGTCCTGCAAAGCTACTTCACCTACTCCCTCGAGGCGCGAACGGATGCGCGTTACCTACAGCCGCTGCTGGCACCGCGGAGCGATGTATCGAGCTACTTGACCTTCCGTGCCTATCGCGACATGTGGTGCACCGCTGGCTTTTTCCACATGGTGTCCCAAGCGGTGAATAAGTCGGGCAAGATTATTGCGGCATCCAACGCAGAGGATGCGATTTTTGGCTTCCGCCCCGTCGACATCAAGTGCGATCCGAATGGGGTGACGACATGGACGGACGCCGGGGCTGAGTCAAATCGCTTCCTGTTTGAGGTGAGGGATCCCGACAGCTATCCCAGCGCCATGACTGCTGCGATGACCACGCTACTGGGGAATATTCAGTAGTCGCAATTCCGAACCAGCAGTCCCCATTGCAACTAGGCGCAGAAGCGGCGGCCCTCGCCGTGGCCGCGAAGCGAACGATCGGCGCTATACACATGTTATCCCTGGCTGCGTTGCGGCGCAGACAGGAAGCTGGAGCAGCGAACTTCCCAAGTTGCCCACCGGCCTTCCGGCCCACGTCTCGAGAGACGAGGTGCCGTCGTGACGACGCCTCCTTCGTTCAAGCTGAGGTACCTGGGTGGCCTCCAGCCCTCCAGCGCCAATGGAGCACCGCTGAGTCAAACTCCAGCTCAATCACAAGCAGGCGTACCAGGAGGAAATTGCCGGATCTGTCGCTAGATTTTCGAAATGTTTGCTACGTCTTGGCAGTCGTGGAACAACGCAGCTTCTGCAGGCGGCCTCGAAGCCCGATGTCCCGCAACACGATCTCTCGGCGCTGACGCAGTTGGAACGGGAGTTTGGGCATTTGTTTCTGCAACTTACTACCTTGGCGTGAGACTGACGCCGGCCGGGTAAAGGTTAGTTAAGCCGCACGGCGCTTTGCACTTCACGAAGGCCCCCAAGGTGACATGCGGCTAGGAAGGCCGGTTTCATTCATGAAGGATTTCGCATTGAGATCCCACGCGACTAGACTAGATCCGCGCACTGACACAAACCGCGTCCTTGGGTCTTGCGCGGCAGTCGAACACTCGACCCCACCCAGCCCAGAGCTACACTCTGCAACTGAAGGGCGGTCGGCCAGCCCGACCAACCTCCACGCGGAAGAGGTTGCCGGATTCGGGAAATCGAAGAAGTTCATCAGACGATTGCCTGGTTCGCCGAGAAGTTATGAACAGCGTTCTCAGATCTTCGCCGCCAAGCGCCACACAGGTCGGCGCCATACTCGGTATGTCCACGCGATCTGTGAGGTGACCGTGCCGATCAATGCGGACGACACAGCCGCCTCGCAGCCTGGCGCTCCAATAACCCCCTTCAATGTCCACGGTGGCGCCATCAGGAGATCCCGGGGCGACGTTCGGGCCAGCCAGCGGGCCAATCTCGGCAAGACCCGCAAATTGCGGAGCCAGAGCGAAACGCCGGATGGTGCCCTCCATTGTGTCGGTGAAGTACATGATCCGGCCGTCAGGCGAAAAAGCCAGTCCGTTGGCCGCCGCTACGCCACCAAAGAGCGTGACAATCTCGCCATCGGGCGCGATGCGATAGACGCCTCCAACTGGCTCACGGCCGCGTTCATTGTATGTGCCCAAGACGATTCCGCCGTAGGGATCGATCGCGGCGTCGTTGACGCGGGTTTGCGCGAGATGCGGTTCGATTTCGGCCACTTGTGAGAAGTCGGTAAAGGTTGGGTCGGTGATAACGATAGACTTAGGAAAGCCGAGCACGAAGCCGCCGCGCGCGCGTGGAAAAACGAACGCAGCACGATTGGGAAGGTGCCGTACTGCTGCAGCCCTCCGTTTGTCGTCCCAGCGGAACACGCTCTTTGCTTCGATATCAGTCCACCATAGGCTCTGGTCCGATGCGCTCCAGTTGCATCCTTCGCCGAGCTGGTTATGGCAATTGAACGCCGTGAGGGCGTGATAAATCCGCATTCACTTTGCACTCTGCAGATTCCGCTTCCGCAGTTCGGCTGGATCGACAGCAAAGGATTCGAGCTTTTCTTGATCGAACACCACCCCGTGTCCGGGTGCCTCAAAGGGGAAGGCCACTCCGTTCTCGAGATGAAGTTCCGTCTGAAGGACACCCATCTCGGAGAAGCTCCCGCCGTGTACGCATTCGAGGACGTCCGCGTTGTCGATCGCACACATAACTGCGACGGAGAGTTCGGACATGTAATGAGGCGCCATGTTGCGGTGGAAGGAAGCTGACAGATTGGCAATCTTCAGCCACTCGCTAATACCCCCAACTCGGCACACGTCCGCTTGGACGATGTCTACGGCATTAGAATTTAAATAGTCGGCAAATTGATGCCGCGTGTATAGGCTCTCACCGATCGCAATGGGCAGCGACACGAAACGGCGCAGGTCGGCGTGCCCACGAACATCCTCCGCATGAAGAGGCTCTTCGATCCAGCCAAGGTCGAACGCGGCTAGTTTCTGCAGTTGGGTCATGCAGCCAGCGACATTCCAGCGCTGGTTGGCGTCGACGAACAGTCGTCGCTTGGGGCCGATCAGTTTCTTCACGGCTGCGATACGATCGAGATCTTCTTCGGCGTTTTCCCGACCGATCTTGATCTTCACTGCCTTGTGGCCCTGCGCCAGGAACCCTTCGACTTGGTTGAGTAGAGCGTCACTGTCGAGGAAGAGGTCGATGCCACTGCCATAGGTGGGGATACTGTCACGCCGCGCGCCGAGCAGACGGAAGAGTGGAACGTCGTACCATTTGGCCGCGATGTCCCATAGCGCGATGTCGATCGCGCCCAATGCGAGGGTGTTGATGCCACCCGTCCCACTGCGGTGTAATTGGGCATAGAGGAACGACCAAAGTCGTTCGATTTGGCGTGGATCTTGTCCGACTAGCATCGTTCGGCAATAATCATCGATTACGGCGAGGATGGCGCTTCCGCCGATCCCCGTCGTATAGGCAAAACCCTCGCCAACGACACCAGCGTCTGTGGTCACGCGGGTGATAATGAATTCGAGGTTCGCGACGCGGTGTGTGGCGTCCTCCCAGGAGACCGTTGGCGGGATGTGATAGAGACGCGAGGCGACATCGATGATTTTCAAGGCACGCTCCTCCCCGCCATCGCGAGAACTTCGGGGTTTGACAGATTGCTAGGCTTGCCGGCCAAGAGCCGCTGCAGGTTTTGCACAATGCTGCGGGTGTGACGTACACGCATCTCTTCGGTCCACGCGGCGATATGGGGCGTCGGAATGACGCGCGGATGGGTAACAAGCGGATCCCTCGCCGAAGGTGGCTCCGTGTCAAAGACGTCTAGCGCGGCCCCAGCGATCTGCTCGCGATCCAAGGCCTGTAGTAGCGCGCCGGTGTCGATAAGGCCTGCCCGACCTGTGTTGATGAGATACGCGCCGCGCCCCATCCGATCGAGCTGGTCTGCGCCGATCATGCCGCGCGTTTGTGTGCTGAGCCGCGCGTGCAACGTTACAATTGCCGCGCGTGCCAGAAGTTCGTCGAGTGACACCGGTTCAACCCTGAGGTTTTTCAACTCGGCGCCATCGACATAAGGATCATGGGCGATAACGCTCATACCAAAGCCGGAAAACTTCTCGGCGACGACACGACCGATGGCCCCGAAGCCGACGATACCCAGCGTGCGACCATGCAGCTCGATGCCCGTAAACGCGAGTTGGGGAGAACTCGCGCCACGCCCCCACACCGTGCCACGATAAAAGTCCTCTCCGGCGTCGAAGTCGGAGGAGCGGGACCTGATCCAGGCAGCGGCAGGGATAAGCTTCCGAGTAAGCCCCAGCGCGAGGGCGACAGTGAACTCTGCAACCCCGTGATCCGTTCGCCCGACAGTGTGCAGGATGGCGATCCCCCGCGCCGTGGCCGCCGCCATATCGATGTTCGCTTGCGGGGCCGAGCGCACTGACAGGATGGCGCGAAGCCGAGGTGCGGCAGCCAGCAGTTCCTCGTCGAAACGTTCGTATCCCGCTATTACAACTTCTGCATTAGCTATTGCGTTCATTAGCTGCTTGCGATCACAGAACCACTCGCCGGCAGCCCAGCCGAGCAATTTAAGCTCGCTTATTTCTCGAAGCGAGGCGATGCCTTCCGGGCTAAGATCCGCTGTGGCCAGAACGCGAGGTCGTCCACTGATCAATCTGATGGCGTCGGTGCTGCTAGGCATCGAGGAGATAAACCGGATAATCGGAATCTTCGCCGTGCGCGGAAACGACCGGAACGATTGCAGATTCATTGATGCGCGCACAGAACTCCACGTCGTTCCGCCGACAGTTGCCGATGAAGCGGCGACCAGTCATCGAGCCCAATAACACCTTCACGGCACTATCTTGCGAGATTGTGAAGCCGTGAGCGAGGGACGCGGAATCGTCTAGTTCAACAGCGTCATCTTTCGCAAGGTCACAAAACTGTGAAACAATCATGCCGGCGCAATAGCTGTCTTCGATGGCGATACGTGAGTTCCGCAGCTGGCCTGAGCAGATGATCGTGATGTCTGCATTGCGCGATGATGCCTCCGCGAGCGCACGCCGGGCAACCGCATCCAGGTTTCGCAGCGAACCAAGTAGTATTAAGGCTGCGCCTTCGCGAACTGCTGCGAGAATGGCTGGCGTGCCGTTGGCCGTTGCCAGCATCGCGGAGCGACCCGACAAGTCGAGCCGGGACAGGAGGGACGGCGAGGGCTCATGATCGAATCCGATGGGCGTTGATCCATCATCCAGCTCCGCGCAAATAACGCCATTCTCGCCCACGGCGGCCCGCGCCTTGACGACGTCCAGGCGAAATCCTCCAACAAAAACATGATCGCTGCCGGCGTCGAAAAGTCCGACGAGAGCTGTCGTGGCGCGGATCACATCCACGACAATGCACACGTCTCCGGCAATAGCCAAGGGACCGGTGGGAAGGAAAGCAACCTTAATCTTCATACGCAAGCGGTCCGGTTCTTATCAATTTTGATAGCTGACTCTCATCGGGCAATGCCGGAACCACGAGCTTTTTCGTAACTGCGAGGGCACCCGCTGCAGTTCCGCGGCGAACGGCGTCAGCGAGGGTCAATCCACTGGCCAGCCCTGCAGCGAGCGCCCCGTTGAAAGCATCTCCGGCCCCGGTAGTGTCGACGACGTCGACTGGGTAGCTTGCGATCTTGGTCTGTCCGTCGGGGCCGGCTATCAAGGCACCATCCGTTCCCAGCGTCATGACAACATGCTCCACGCCGAGCCCGCGCAGTCTCGCCGCTAAATCGGCGTCGGCCTGCCGATCGTCCGCGTCGAGCCCCAGCAGAATGCGCGCTTCCGACTGGTTCGGCGTTAGGATGTCAACGTTGGCAAAGATTTCCTTCGGCAGGGCACGCCCAGGTGCGGGATTGAGGATCGTGGTCAGTCCCCGCGCCTTGCCAATGGTAAGCGCGCGGGCCGCCGTCTCGACTGGGATCTCGAGCTGTGTGAGCAGGATGCCCGGGCTCTTCCAGGTGACGGCGAAGGTGTCGACATCGGTCGCCGTAAGCCGCGCGTTGGCGCCGGGATCCGTGATGATGCGGTTCTCGCCTTCGGCGTCGAGAATGATGATCCCGGCCATCGTCGGTGTCTCAGCTATCTGCCTCACAGCCGAACAGTCAACGCCTTCGGCGCGCCAGAGCTGCAGTGCCTCGTCACCGAATTTGTCGGTGCCAACAGCCGCCAGCAGTTTGCATGTGGCGCTGAGTCGCGCAGCTCCAATAGCCTGATTAGAGCCCTTACCGCCATTTCCGAAGGCAAACCCCGACCCCAGCAGGGTTTCGCCCGGCGCTGGGACGTCGCCCACAATCCAAAAGGCAACTCCGTACGAGCCGACCACGTAAATCTCGCAAGTGGGCATCACCTGCTCCGGGCGCTTAATCGGCGAGGTTGAGCAATCGAGACGCTATTTCGCTCGATCCAGCACGAATAA
>NZ_JAMYOQ010000050.1:0-25480 GCF_040319905.1 Mesorhizobium sp. M0833
ACAGAGTTGTTGGTCAGCAACCCCACTCTGCCAGAGCGCAGGTCGCTATCCACCACCCGTCATGGGATCTTCCTGCTCCACGTGTTGCCAAAGGGTTTCCACCGCATCCGGCACTACCTGCTTGCCGGCTCTGCTCGCAAGGCGAGCCTCGCGCTTGCTCGTGAACTCCTGAACGTCGCTGCACCGTCCGACGATGACACCATGGACGACCCGGACAACTTCCGCCCGCCATGCCCCTGCTGTGGCGGCCGCATGATCGTGATCGAGGTGTTCGAACGACGGAGGCAGCCGCGCGGACCGCCACACGGTTCCCCGTCGACCGGGAGCAGTACGCCATTACCCGGCATGGAATGGTTCAGCCTTCAGCTGCAGGCACTCAGCCTCCGGCAACGGATCGACGCACGTCTATGGTGACTATCGAGCCGACAGAGCCGCGCCCAGCCGCCCACCATCCCGACAAGACCGCGGGGAGGCGCAACGAAGCGGTCTGTCCGCATTCACCCCTGAGCTTCCCGACGGCGGTCATCGTCGACATCCGCCGAAATCCGAAATCCCCACAGCCATCGCCTGTGGCCCACGGGTTCCTTCCTCGCGGACTTTCGTACGCCTGCCGGCGCCCGAAACTCATCACGATAGCGGAATGGCGGCTTTAACGTTTGAAGAAGGATTGCGGACGTCCAGCCCGACGGGACCAAGGTCTGCTCCCAGGTCTAACCGCCCCGTCTCAATGGCATCCCGGATCGCCCGGTGGATCTGCGTCGCCAGTCGCGGGTGGCGGGGCAGTCACAGGGTGGACATTTCAGCCCACATGGAAAATGATCATCTTGCCATGCACAACACTGCAGTGCTCTGATTTCGACGAGTAGCCTGAACGTAGAAGCGGATCAACCGGCCTCCGGGTCCAGCGAGCGGGGACGCAAATGGACACCCTAGAGAATGGACAATTGCATCGCGACGCGGGCGGGCGAGCCCGTCGATCGGCCGACTGGCTTGCCCGCGCCGCCGTATCGGCGACATTCCTGCTCGGCATGGCTTTCAGCACTGCGTTTGCGCAGGACCAGCAGCTACCCGTGGTGACGGCGGCCAAGCCAGTGGTCCGTGAAATCGTCGAAGACGACGAGTTCGTCGGGCGCTTCGAAGCCGTCGACCAGGTCGCCATCCGTTCGCGCGTCAGCGGCTATCTGGACAAGGTCAGCTTCCAGGACGGCGCACTGGTCAACAAGGGAGACCTGCTCTTCACCATCGACCAGCGTCCGTACCAGGCGGCTTATGATGCCGCCAAGTCGCAAGTGGACGTCGCCAAGAGTCTGCTCGAATTCTCCAAGATGCAGCTGGATCGCGCCGAGGAACTCGCCAAGACCGGCAATATCTCAACCGCGACGCTCGACGACCGCCGGCGGGAATACCTTTCGGCGCAGGCGCAGATGCAGGGCGCGACGGCTGCGCTGACGACGGCCAGCCTGAACATGGAATTCACCGAGATCAAGGCGCCCTTGTCCGGCCGCATCGACCGCCGGCTGGTGTCGGTCGGCAACCTCGTGCAGCCGGATTCCACCTTGCTGACGACCATCGTTACGCGCGATCCGATTGACTTCTATTTCGACGTCGATGAGCGCCTGTATTTCAGCTACGCCCGCGACGCGAAGGAGCGCGGCGGCAGCATGCAGGAAGGCGCCGGCGGGCTCGAGGTGGTGGTTCGCGTCGCCGACCGCGCGGAGCGGGTATTCAAAGGCAAGCTCGATTTTGCCGAGAACCGGATCGACAACGCGACCGGCACCATGCGGGTGCGTGCAAGGTTTCCAAACACCGACGGCATTCTCCAGCCAGGCATGTTCGGGCGCATCAACGTGCCGGGGTCGCTGCCGCATAGCGGCGTGCTGGTGCCCGACGAGGCGATCGGCGCCGATCAGGATCGCCGCATCGTGTTCCTGGTGGATGAGGCCGGGATGGTGTCGGCGAAGCCCGTGCGCACCGGCCCGCTTCTCGACGGCTACCGGGTGATCCGCGGGGGCCTGACCGGCGACGAGACGATCATCGTCAACGGGCTGATGCACGCCAGGCCCGGCACCAAGGTGAAGGTCGAGATGGTGATGTTGCCGCCCAAGGCCGAGATCGCCGAGTTGCAGCAATGAGGTTCGCACATTTCTTCGTCGACCGTCCGATCTTCGCATCGGTCGTTTCGGTCGTCCTGCTGATCCTCGGCGGGATTGCTTATACCCAGCTGCCGGTCGCGCAATATCCCGAGATCGCGCCGCCGACCATCGTCGTTCGGGCGCAGTATCCGGGCGCCGACGCCGAGACGGTCGCAGCGACGGTGGCAACGCCGATCGAGCAGGAGATCAACGGCGTCGAGGGCATGCTCTACATGTCGTCCTATTCGTCGGGCGACGGGGCGATGGCGCTGACCATCACATTCAAGCTGGGCACCGATCTCGACCAGGCGCAGGTGCTGGTGCAGAACCGCGTGTCGGTCGCCGAGCCGCGCCTGCCCGAAGAAGTCCGACGCCTCGGCATCACCACCACCAAGAGCTCGCCCGACCTGATGATGGTCGTGCACATGCTGTCGCCCGACAATACCTACGACCAGCTCTACGTCTCGAACTACGCCCGCTCGCGGGTGCGCGACATACTGCTCAGACTCGACGGCGTAGGCGACCTCATCATCTTCGGCGAACGCGAATATTCGCTGCGCATTTGGCTCGATCCGGAAAAACTGTCCGCCCTGGGGATGACCTCCGGGGATGTGGTGCAGGCACTGCGCGACCAGAACGTCCAGGTGTCGGGTGGCTCGATCGGCGCGCCGCCGACCAGCACCGGCGCGGCGTTCCAGTACACGGTCACCACGCAAGGCCGCTTCAAGGACGCACGCGATTTCCGATACGTGATCGTCAAATCGGCCGCCGACGGCCGCCTGATCTCGCTGCAGGACGTGGCGCGCATCGAGCTCGGCGCCAAGGATTACGTCACCAACTCCTATCTCAACGGCAAACCGGCGGTGGCGCTCGCCATCTTCCAGCGGCCGGGCACCAATGCGCTCGCCGCAGCCGCGGAAATCCAGGACAAGATGAAGGAGCTTTCCCGCGACTTCCCGAAGGGGTTGAGCTACGACATCGTCTACAATCCGACCGAGTTCGTCGCCGAGTCGATCCGGGAGGTCTACAAGACAATCCTGGAGGCGATGCTGCTGGTCATCATCGTTATCATCGTCTTCCTGCAGTCGTGGCGCATGGCGATCGTTCCGATCGTGGCGATCCCCGTGTCGCTGATCGGCACGCTGGCGGTGCTTTACGCCGCCGGCTTCTCACTCAACATGCTGACGCTGTTCGGCCTCGTTCTGGCGATCGGCATCGTCGTCGACGATGCGATCGTCGTGGTCGAGAACGTCGAGCGCAATATCGCCAGAGGGCTGGCGCCCAATCCGGCGTCGCACCTGACCATGGACGAAGTCGGAACCGCGGTCATCGCGATCTCGCTGGTGCTGATAGCCGTGTTCGTACCGACAGCCTTCATCCCCGGCATTTCTGGGCAGTTCTACCTGCAGTTTGCGATCACCATCGCGGTGTCGACGGCGATCTCGGCATTCAATTCGCTGACGCTTTCGCCGGCGCTGGCCGCACTGCTGTTCAAGCCGCACCACGCCGCGGCGGCGCCGCCGCGCTTTTTCCTGGCGCGGTTCGGACGGGCGCTCGCCGACGGCTTCAATCGCGGCTTCGACAGGGTCGCCCACTGGTATTCGAGCATCATCCGCGTGCTGATCGGCTCGTGGATAACGATCGCCGCCATGCTGGCCGTTTTCGCGGGCCTCATCTACGCCACGGTCTACCTGGTGCAGGCGGTGCCGCGCGGTTTCATTCCGTCGCTTGACCAGGGCTATGCGATCGTCGTCGTCCAGTTGCCGGACGGCGCTTCGCTGTCGAGGACCGATGCGGTCATCCAGCAGGCGTCGCAGATCATCCAGAAAACGCCAGGCGTCGACTACGCAGTCGCCTTCGCCGGCTTCTCCGGCGCGACCTTCACCAACGCCAGCAATGCGGGCGTGATCTTCGCCAGGTTCAAGCCGTTTGACGAGCGACTGAAAGCCGACCAGTCGGCGACCCAGGTCATCGGCAATCTGTTCGGCAGCCTGCAAAGCATCAAGGAAGCCTTCATTATCGCACTGCCGCCGCCGCCGATCCGCGGCGTCGGAAATGCCGGCGGCTTCAAGCTGCAGATCCAGGAGCGCAACAGCGCCGACATGCGGCAGATCCTGGCGCTTGCCTACGAAATCGCCGGCAAGGCCAACAAGACGCCGGGGCTGACGGGCGTGTTCACCACCTTCTCCGTGTCGAGCCCGCAATTCTTCCTGGCGATCGATCGCGACAAGGCGCGCATCCTGAACGTGCCGATCCCCAACATCTTCGAGACGCTGTCGATCAATTTGGGCACCGCCTACGTCAACGACTTCAACGCTTTCGGGCGCGTCTACCAGGTGCGGGCGCAGGCCGACCAGGCGTTCCGCCTAGATCGCGCCGACATCTTGAAACTGAAGGTGCGCTCGGCGACCGGCGCGCTGGTTCCGCTCGGCACGTTGGTCGAGATCCGCGACGCCACCGGCCCGGCGCTGGTCCAGCGCTACAACATGTACGTCTCGGTGCCGCTGCAGGGCAACGCCGCGCCCGGCGTTTCCACAGGCGACGCGCTGGCATTGATGGAAGGGATCACGGCAGAGACGCTGCCGGCCGGTACCTCCTATGAATGGACCGAGCTCGCCTATCAGGAGCGCAACACAGGCAATGCCGCTCTCTATATCTTCGGACTTTCGGTGCTGTTCGTGTTCCTGGCGCTGGCGGCGCAATATGAAAGCTTGGTGCTGCCGTTCGCCATTGTGCTGGTGGTGCCGCTCGGCGTGCTCGCGGCGTTGCTCGGCGTGTCGTTCCGAGGGCTGGACAACAACATCCTCGTGCAGATCGGCCTCATCGTGCTAATCGGGCTTGCCGCCAAGAACGCGATCCTGATCGTCGAATTCGCGCGGCAGGCGCAGGAACGCGGGCTGTCGGCCGCCGAAGCTGCCGTCGAAGCCTGCCGGCTCAGGCTGCGGCCGATCCTGATGACCGCCTTCTCGTTCATCCTCGGCGTCGTGCCGCTGATGATCGCAACGGGCCCGGGCGCAGAAATGCGCCAGTCGCTCGGCACCGCGGTATTCTCCGGCATGCTCGGCGTCACCTTCGTCGGCCTGTTCCTGACGCCGGTGTTCTACGTCACGCTCAGGTCGTTGTTTTCGCGGCGCAAGCCCCGTGCCGAGGCCGAGCCTTCGCGGCCGGCAGGGGCGCCAGCGGAGACGGCCGCCGAGTAGGGTTACGAATTCGCCGCGTCGGGCGCGGCTTATCACTCCAGAAAATCGGCGCGGCGCGGCAACGGCCACGATCTGCGCGACTTCGGCGTCGAGGTGCAGCGGAGACCCTTGCTCGGTCTGAGCCAGCAATCCAGCCCAACAGCCGCATCTAGTTCAGCGAGACGATGCCGGCGGCGAGGCCAATGCGATCTTCTATCTGGTCGGCCAGGCGGGGCTTAAGGGCGCAACCGCGACCTCCGGAGTCCTCGCTTGCGGTGTCTGCTTTCTCGGTCGGCGGCTACGTGCGAACTAACCTGTTTCGGCCGTATTTGATGGACGCGCTGGCAGTGGCCTTGCGAACGGCAGGGCTTCCCGAATGAGGCCAGTCAGCGCGGCCCGAACCGCACCCAGGTGCTTCGCTGTCACAAGCCGCCGATCCCCTCCCTGCCTCCACTCTCAGGCTCATTCTCGGCGATGCTCCGTTGGACGCATGCTTGCATAAGCTCGTCTTTTGTGAGGGACGTCGACTCGCGCTAGCGAAGCCGGTTTATAATCCGCACACTTTAGACGATTGACCGAAGTACACCGCCGTCGACGCGCAGACCGGCGCCACTCGTCGCTGACGCTTGCTCCGAACAAACATAGACAACCATGTTGGCAACTTCTTCGGTCGTCGCAAATCGATTGATCAGTGTTGTCGGGCGCATCGTCGTCAAGAACACTTGCTCCGCTTCCTCTTGGCTGATGCCTTGCGAGTGCGCCAGCTCATTCATCATATTCGACAGGATTTCGGACCTCGTTGGGCCGGGGAGGACCGCGTTAACTGTCACACCCGTTCCGGCGACCGCTTCGGCAAGCCCCCTCGAAATAGCGAGTTGCGCCGTCTTGGTCATGCCATAGTCGATCATCTCTTTCGGGACGTTGAGGGCGGATTCGCTGCTGATGAATACGACCCGTCCCCAACCCCGCGCTGTCATCTTCGGCACATAGTGGCGTGCGGCGCGAACGCCACTCATGACGTTGAGCTGGAAGAGGCTTAGCCAGTCGTCATCGGTGAGATCGAAGAAGGTCTTTGGGCGCGCTGTGCCCACATTGTTGACGAGGATATCCGCATCGGGCGCCTGTGCGAACAGAGCTCCGGCCCCTTCGGCTGTCTCCAGATCAGCCGCAACGCCCGTCAGGTCAACCTGTGGGAAAAGCTCCCGAATCTCGCGAAGCGCTGTGGCGACGCGTTCCTCGCCACGGCCGTTGATCACAACCGAAGCGCCCGCCCGCGCCAGTCCTTCGGCGATGGCGCGACCGATGCCCGCCGTGGAACCCGTTACAACGGCCTTGCGGCCTTTAAGGTCGATGTTCATGAGTCTATTCCTTCAATTTCGGACTGCGACAGCGACGGCTGTTTTACTTGATGGGTGAGGCAGTGCGTTCGGTTGCGACCTTGGCGAGATCCTCAAGGAGCTTCTCGTGCGTGCGCCAAAAAACATCGGGGGCTTTCTTGCCCAATTCGATCCAGAACGGGCCCTGCATCGTCTCCTCGGTCCAGAGGTGGCATCCATTCGCCGTGGGTGTGATAATCCATGCGTGATAGGCCTTCGAAGTCACCGCGGCCTTTGGGTAGCCGCCCCACGCGATGCGCGTCATGGGCTCGAACTCCTGCACTGATGCGAAGACGTCCTGGCCGGCCAGGTTGGTTTCGAACCGTGTGCCAAGGCGAAGCGATTCGTGCCCATCAAGCAACTGCACGTGTTCGACGCCCGGGTAGAAACCAGGCCAAGCTGCGGGATCCACGAGCAACGACCAGATCGTTTCAGCAGAGGCCTCGACCTCGAGTTCGTTGGTGAAATGGATCGGGGATCGGCTGGGCGTCAGGTCTGCCGGCCACTTGATTGCCTCGAACATATTGTTCTCCGTGTTGGGACAAAACGAAAAAAGTGCCGTACCTGCCTGCGCGAAGTGGTCGGCCGATGCCGAAATTAGCGGCGGCCCCTCAGCGCCAGCGGCCCGGGCTCACACCTGCGCGAAGCCCCCGTCGACGGTCAGCTCGATGCCCGTCACGAACGAACTGTCGTCGGACGCGAGGTAGAGCGCGGCCGCAGCGATATCGTTGGCTTGACCGTTCCTGCCCAGCGGCGTGTCGAGGGCAGCGTGCGCGAAAAAGGCATCGCTCTGCTCCTGGGACAGCCCGGCATTTACGCCGATGGGCGTTTCGGTGTTCCCGGGGGCGAGAGCGTTTACGCGGATATGGCGCGCTTTCAGATCCGAGGTGAGGGTCCGCGCGAGGGAGCGGATCGCGGCTTTGGGGGCCGAGTAGACGCTGAAAGCCGGAGCGCCCTTCGAGCCCGACACGGACGACGTGAGAATGATTGAGGCGCCGTCGCGGAGCACCGGCAACAGCGTTTGCACGGTGAAGAATGTGCCCTTCAAATTGGTCGTGACGGTTCGAATCGAACGCTTCTTCGCTCACTTCGCCGACCGGCGCGAACGTAGCGACGCCGGCGTTGGCAAACAGCACGTCGGCGAAGCCGTAGGTCTTGGCGACGTGGTCGCGAAGAGCAGCGCGATCCGCCATCTTCGTGATGTTGGCGAGGACCGGATCCAGGCCCCGCCCCAACGCCTGCGCGGCACGTCGAACCTTCTCGCCGTGCTGGTCCACCATCACGACTACTGCGCCCTCGGCCGCAAACCGCTTCGCGGTGGCAAGGCCGATGCCGCTTGCCGCACCGGTGACAACGGCTATTCGCCCATCAAGTCGGCCCATTCCGGTTTTCCTTTTTGTCCAGGGTCGACGATCATCTCGCCCCCTCGCAACCAAATGGGATCGAACGCGCTCAGGCGGGATTGACGATTTCTCGACAGCGGCTGTGCATTGGCGCACCGCGTGTTCCCAGGGGATGGTGTTCGCACTGGCTGCGAATGCCGCAGAATAGCCGATTGCCGAGGTCTGAGAGCTGCAGCGAAACTAGAATTGTGGGGTCGACGAGAGATTCGCGCCATTCATGCTATTTAGTACGTGTTTCCAACACCGCAGCTTGCGGTGCAAGGTTGCACCACATGATTGACTGGGACGACGTTCGCTACTTTCTTGTCATATCGCGCGAAGGCTCGGTTCGGGCCGCCGCCGAGCGCCTCAAGGTAAACCACTCGACTGTGCTGCGACGCATTGCCCAACTGGAACACCGCCTCGGTGCGTACCTGTTCGAGAAGCTGCCCTCAGGCTATCGTCTCACGGATGCGGGTGAGGGAGTCCTCGAGTTCGCTGTCCAGATGGAGGCGTCGTCAAATCAGCTGGAGACGCGCGTCTTCGGTCGCGACCAGGGCGTGGGCGGGCTTCTGCGAGTGACACTGCCGCCCCCACTCGCGACACACCTGCTCATGCCGGACTTCGCCGACTTCGCACGTCTGCATCCCGAGATCGAGATGGAGATACTATCCATCGACTCGCCGGTGAATTTGACCAACCGAGAGGCCGACGTCGCAATCCGTGTCGTCTACGACCGCGATACCCTGCCGCCCAATCTTCACGGCCTGAAGGGACCGGAACTGTTCGGAGGCGTCTATATATCCCGCGATCTGCTTGCCGCGTGGCGTGCCGGGGCGCCTGATCGCATTCGGTGGGTCGTGAGGAACTGGGATGGCGTCTCGGACTGGGCGCGGAGTGGTGAGATTCCCGCCGTCGAGGGTCCATTCAGGGCCACGGACGCTGTAGCCCAGCTTCTCGCGGTACGCCAAGGGCTCGGGATGGCTGCGCTATCATGCTTCGTCGGAGATGGCGACCCGCTGCTGGCGAGGGTGCCGGGCACCACCCTGCGCATGTTCGGAACGTTGTGGCTCCTCACACACGGCGAAACGCGTAAGACCAAGCGCGTGCGGCTGTTCATGGAGTTTATATCGCGCAGGCTCGCCGCATACGCGCCACTACTGGCGGGACAACCCGACTCCAGCGAATGACGAGCGATTGTCCCTGGCCACGGATGTCGACCTCCACTGGGACGCCGAGGCGCGATCAATCCGCGAATGGTGCGCCGATGCACAGCCGCTGTCGAGAAATCGCCAATCCCGGTTGAGGCTCAACGACCTTAGCTAAGCTCCAGAACGTACCGGCAATTCGCCGATCTGGAGATATCAAATGACTTACGCAATCATAGGCGCCGGGGCTGTCGGTCAGGCGCTCGCGAAAATGTTCGCCCGCAAGGGTATCGAAGTGGCCATAGCAAGCACACGTGCGCCCAAGGCGCTCGCGCCGCTCGCAACGGCCATCGGAACCACGGTCATCCCCAGTTCCCTGAACGAAGCGATCAAGGCCGATATTATCCTGCTGGCTGTTCCGTTCTGGGCGCACGGGGAGGTTGCGAATACTGCCAATGACTGGCGGGGCAAGATCATTATCGATGTGACGAACGCCTACGGCGTCTCACCAAGCGATTTGGGCAGCCTCCCCTCTTCGGCCGTGGTCGCCAAGGCGTTTGGCGCTGCCGCGCTTGTCAAGGCGTTCAACCACCTGCCTGCAGGCGTCCTTGCTCAGGAGCCCTCCATCGACGGCTGGCGGCGAGTGGTTTTTCTCTCCAGCGACAATGACAGCGCCCTTCCGGTGGTGTCCACGCTGGTCGAGCAACTCGGCTATGCACCGGTCAACCTTGGAAGGCTCGCAGAGGGTGGGCTGCTCATTCAGGCGCGAGGAAACACTTGGGCGCCTTTAATTTTCAAAGATCTCTTCAAGAAGCAGGCTTGAGCCATGTATGATCGTGTAATATGGCCTGACCATTTCGACCCGAAGATTTCGTCGATCTACGCACTCAATGACATTGACGTGAAAGCCCCGCCTGAAGTGGTGTGGGAGCTGCTGGTCGACGCCGAGAACTGGTCGAGCTACTTTCCTCCTGAGGATCAGGTCAAGATCCTGACCGGTGAGCCTAAACTGGCGCTCGGAACCAGATTCAGTCGGGTGACGGTTGGATTTCCGATGAGCCTTGTCGTGACGGAGTGCGAGCCCGGCCACAGGCTCGCGTGGAAAACGGTGGTCGACGGCGACGAGACCGGCTCGACCGCCTATCACGGTTGGGTCATCACTCCCACGGACACGGGTTGCCATGTGCTGACGGAAGAGACGCAGCAGGGCCTTTGGTTCCTCGACGTGCTCGGACACAAGCACCCCGGTGGGCTCTACCGCTATCATCAGCAGTGGGTCGAAGACCTTGCTCGCGCTGCCGAGGCGGAAGCGGCGAGGACGGCACGCTAATTCCGCATCTGCGTCTTCTTCGCTTGCGGCTGATTTTAGGGCCTCCGCCTTAGGAACATCCCCGCGATAAGAAGCGCTCACGTGCTTGCATGACACGCTCTCTATTGGCGAATGCCCGCTTCGCCAAGAAAGGCGCGCAAGTTGCGGATGTCACGGCTTTGGCACGAACTCGAGCAACGGCGCGTAGGGCGGCCCCACAAGCGGTGGATAGCGGCGGTAGGTGTTGTAGACCGCTCCGTCCTCCATCGCGAAGACGCTCCACCCTGCGCTCACCGACACGGCCGACTGGAGGTCCGGCGCATAGTCCTGCAGCCATTGCGGGGCCTCGCGGAGGGGAACAGCGCCAATACACCGATCGCGACACGGAGAGTCTAAGCGACGAAGACCGGCATGGCCGAGGCAATTATCTTGCTGATGGTATCTTGCTGATGGGAGTAGACGAGGAGAGAGGAACCGCCCTCTCTCCCCGAGTTCTTACGGACGAACGCTGATGACTGTCTTTCCCGTGCGTCGCTCGGTTGAGTTGAAGGTGGCGACGGCATCATCCATGCTCGAGACCTTGCCGATGTTCGTCCGCAGTCGTCCATCCCGGATCCGCTGAACTATCTCCGAAAGCTGGGCTCGATCAGCCTCGACGACGAAGTCAACCGTCAGGCCATCTGAAGGTCGAATATCCGTTGGTCCGACGACTGTCACAAGCGTTCCTCCGGCCCGGACCAGCGTTGCGGACCGTTTCTGAATCCCGCCTGTGGTTCGGGCCGCTGCCCCAGCTTCATTCCGGCCGTTCCTGCAGCCTGGTCCGTCACTACGATCGCTTTCATGGGAATTGTCTCCTCAGTGATTTGTTGGTTCGGGGTAAATTGCTGGCGTGGAGGGTCTTTTCGATCTCTCACGCAGTTAGACTAGGTCCCCATAAAGGTATGTCATCACGCCGAGCCGCAGCACGCCGTCGTCGCCGGTCGAGTAATACCGCTACTTCAGCGCCGCCGACAGGATTCCAATGACGGTCTCATCGGTATCGGCGAGCCGCGAATCCATGCTAAGCCGCCGCCCTGTACGAAAGGACGACATCTGTGAGCGAACTGACCGTGGCCGAGGCGACCGAAAGTATCTATGCCTCGCTCCGGGCGGGCAATGCCGACATCGACGCAGGTATCGCGACGCTCAAGGCAGCGCTCACACGAGAGGGGATAAAACAGGCGGTGTTCGATCCGACCAAGTTGGCGCAGAACAATCGCTCGGGCCGCAAGTTGATGCAGGCTTATTTTCGGCAGCGCGGCGTGAGCGTGAGGTTTTCGGACCAATAAAACCGAGCGCGGGCGATCTCAGGCGCGCCGTTGGGAGTGATGGGCCAATCCGGCGATTTGCCAACTCTAGTCGTGACTGCGCCGCTTACCAGACATGAGACCATGCACGCTCACAGATGGACCCTCGCAATCCTGAAGACGGAGGAACCAGCAAGAGCGCCGAGCAGCAGAGGCGCTCGGCCGAAGCGTCTCTCCAGCTGCCGTGCATCAAACTATTGCAAGACGTTCAAATTTGACCTTCCGCATTCATGCTCTGTCGAGCGTATCTCTTAGAGGCGCCTAAACCTTCTGCGCCGTAGGTTTTTGTCGGGCTGAATCGCCTCCAGCGACGATGACGACGAAATAGGAGAACGCAAATGGCTCGCAATCACGTTGAACGTCTTAGAGAATTCAGGGAAATTCTGGTCGCGACTCGACGCGAAGGAGTCCGTAACGTGCACCATACTCGCGACGCAATGCGGGCAAGTGGCTTTCAAATTGGCGACAGCGACGGCTCCAGCTACGGAGTCGAGCTGAAGGTCCTCCAAGAGGAAATCGAGGCAGTCGATCGCGCCATCGAAGACGAGAAGCGGTTGGCCTTGACACTCGAGAGCGCGGCCCAATCCCGCCGGCCGATTAAGCCGAGAGTCGTGAAAGGAACATAGAATCAGGTACGAATCGCTCCTGGTCGTTCGAATCTGTCCAGCATCTTCGCGCGCCGGCATGGCCCACACGCCACGTTTGGAAGGCGCGAGGCCGCAGCGTCTCAGGGGGTGCGCAAGACCGACTGCAGCGCCGACTCCGTCCACCACGGGAATATCGTGCTTGCGCTGGAGGGCGGATGCAAAATCAGCCATGCCCGCGCAACCCAGCGCAACCCCCTCCGCCCCCAGCCTGATGCCTTCGAGTATGAGCTCCGAAATTCGTTCGGACGCACCACTCTCGGATTTCTCCAGCTCGAGAACCGGGATGTCGGAAGAAAACACGCGGCGGCAGCATGGGAGAATCCTTACCGCCGGATGTTGTCTTCAATGAGCGGTGCGGAACGCGACAGAGTTGTCACCACACAGAAGCTGTGAGCGAGAAGGCTGACGGCATGGAGCGAGGCCTCGCGGACGCGCCACGCGCAAGGCTGGGAGGCGTGGGTGGATTGGGACGGCTACGCGTTCCAGACCGCGCGGGCCGCACTCAGCAATAAACGGACAATGCCGCTCTTTCGAGCGAATCGATCCTGATAAGAGCGGTGGATCCTGACAAGAATGGCGGCGTTCGCCCGCTACCATTCTTGCTTTTCTTACGTGAACCGCTCTGACCGATGGCAGGAATGCGCCAGAAGCGGAAGCTTGCACTTGACTAATCTATGTTCGCTCTCGACCCTAAGCGGTCGGCGGGAACCGCACCAGGAATGGCCAGTTCGGCCCGAAGCAGTCGTCCTCGAGCCGATGGCTGGAGAAGTCACGACGAGGGCATCAGAATGTAGCGTGTGTCCGTGTCGCCGTTCCACGCCTCATCGACAGCACGCAGTGGCAGGCTCTTGAACTGCGTATTGAGGCCCGCTTGCGTGGCGACCGCTAGAAGTTCGCCGGCCCCGGCGAGGAGTTCAGCGACCGCAATGCTTCCGATTCCACTTCCGATCAGCTCAAGGCCGGTGCTGCGCAACATGTCTCCGCGGATAGCGATTTCATCGCCTGCGATCGTGCCAAGCTGGACGTATCGAAGACGCGGTTCCCCCATTCGTGAGCCACGGCCACTTGTCGCCGCTTTCAATACGCGGGCTGCGGCGTCGCCCCAAACGAAATCGAGCACGACGTCGACGCCGCAGTCAAACTGATCCCGGAGTGCCGTATCGGCGTGGCCGTCAAGAGCAATCCTTACATCGGCGTCGAGGCGTTCGAGCTTGGCTGCGTTGCGCCCGACCGCAACGACCTTGCCCGCGCCGAAGTGTCTGGCGGTCTGGATCGCCATGCTTCCCGAAGCGCCGGTCGCTCCAAGGATGAGGACGGTCTCGCCTTTCTGAAGCCTGGCCCTTCGCGAGAATGCCATCCAGGAGGCGAGCGCTGCCGTGACGAGAGCGGCCGCCCGGTCGCTGGCAAGCGCGTCGGGCACAGGCACGGTCATGGTCTTCGCCACCAGAGATTGTTCTGCCATGGAGCCGAAGGGGGCCTTTGGGAAGAGAAAGTAGACCCTCCGGCCTTCGGAATCGATGCCGACGCCATCGACGCCGGGAACGAAGCCCGCGGTGGCCCCACTTGCGTAATGTCGCCCGGAGGCCAACCCCTTAACGATCGGGCTTAAGGCGGCGGCCTCGACAGTCACTACGGTCTCGTCTTCTCCAGCTTCCGGTTCCCGGAAGTCCTGGAAGGAAGGAGGGTCGCCAAACGCATTCACAACTGCAGCCTTCATTGAATTCAGCTCCGTTTCATCAGATCGATGCCCTCTTGTAGACACACACATCCGCACGATCTATTCCTAATGGTCCGTATTTTGTTCGCCATCGTACAAGGAGTCGCATGGATCCGCTTTCCGAAATGCTGGCTCTGCTCAAACCCCGCAGCTACATAACCGCGGGCTTTGATGCGGGAGGATCGTGGGCGCTCCTGCTGGACGATCTCGCAGGACGGATAAAGTGTTACGCGGTCTTGAAAGGGGAATGCTGGCTGTCGATGGAAGAGGTTGGCGGACCGCTCCGTCTCAAGGCGGGCGATTGCTTCGTCCTTCCGACGGGATGTCGGGCCTTAATCGCAAGCGATCTGAAAGCGGAGCCGAAGCTCGCAAGCCAAACCCTCGACCCGAATCGAAGCGGAGAGGTGATCTCCTACAATGGCGGTGGCGACGTCTTCCTCGTCGGCAGCCGCTTCGAAGTGAGCGGTCGACATGCGGAGGTCATGCTGCAAACATTACCCCCTCTGATCCGTGTCGAGGCCTCGAACGATAGGACCAAGCTCCGACTCTACATCGAACTCATGATGGACGGGCTGCGCGACGCGAGGCCGGGAGCGTTTCAGGTGGCGCAGAACCTCTCTCACATGATGCTTGCGCAGGCGCTCCGCCTGTTCCTCGAGAGTTCGCCGGATGGGGTGGGCTGGTTCGCCGCGCTCGCGGACCCCAGACTGAGCCAAGCGATAAAGGCAATACATTCAGACCCCTCGTACGCTTGGACGCTGGAAGAGCTCGCGCGGAAGGCGGGGATGTCCCGTACCAGCTTCGCCCAGTATTTCCGCGAGCGGGTCGGCGAAACGCCGATCTCCTATCTTGCCCGCTGGAGAATGATGTCCGCCGGCGCGAAACTGAAGCAGGGAAAGGAAACGATCGCCGAGATTTCCATCTCGCTGGGATACTCGTCGGAGCAGGCCTTCAACACTGCGTTCAAGCGAATCATGGGGCAATCGCCCCGCCGGTATGCTCGAGATCAGCACGAGCTTTGATCCTCGAAGCGCGTGCTGATCTCAAGCGTTACAGTCGTCTCTAGTCTAGTATGGGCAGGGAAAGCGAGCGCTCGATGTCCGCATTTGGCGCAAGAACCGTCTTTCGATGTCGCACTTGGTCAGTGTTCGGGTACTCCCGCCAGCCTCAAGGCATCGGCCACTTTGTCTGCCCATCTCGCCATGTGTCGAAACATAGTCGGCGAGCAAAATTTCGCGAGCCAGAGCATTCTGCTTCAGCCCCGCCTGAACGACGCCGTCGGTGCAGGCACGACACGCATATTTGGGGCGCCGGGTGACGATGACGCGGAACTGCGCCGGGATCACGTCCAGCCGCTCGGAGACATCCTCGCCGATGCGATGTAGGCAACCGCCGCAGGCGCAGATCAGGCGTTCCGGCTCGATTACCTCTTCGACCCGAGGAAGATGCTTTGGAAGGGAGCCGCGATTGATCGCGCGTGTTCTTGAGACCTTATTCCTTGGAACGGCGTCTGCTTCTTCCTCGGCATGGATCGCTGTGATGGCCGTTTCCAGGTCTTCCAGCGCCAGATCGAACTGGTCGGGATCGGTCTGCTCGGACTTGCGCCCGAAGGCTGCTGCTTGAAGGCCGCGACCAGCTTCTCAAGCCATTCAATCCGCTCATTCTTGCGGGCAATCTGGGCGTCTTTACATGCCTCGCGTGCGTGGGCGGCGATCAGCATCGCCTTCAGTGCAGCAACATCATCAGGAAGATAGGCGGCGTCCAGCATGGCCGGAACCTAGCAAAAACCAACCTAAATTGCCTTTGGAATTTGCCGCGCTGAGTCATCGTGCCGCAGCTATTCGATGGTCTCTGGCGCTCTCGTCTTGACCGTATGAATCCGCCGCCAATCGAGGCCCGCAAACAGGGCTTCGAACTGGGCATGGGTCAGTGTTATCAGGCCGTCCTTGATGTCAGGCCAGGGGAAACTGTGCTCTTCCAGCCTCTTGTAGGCCAGCACGATACCGGAGCCATCCCAGTAGATCAGCTTCAGCCGGTCTGCCTTACGCGACCGGAACACAAAGACCGTACCGGTGAACGGGTCCCTGCGCAGTTCGTTCTTCACAAGCGCTGCCAATCCGTCATGACCCTTGCGGAAGTCTACTGGTTTGGTCGCAACCATGATCCGCACGCGGTTCGATGGAAAGATCATGCCGTGGCCGCCAAGGCACGCGCGATGGCAGCGATCCGCGCGGCAGACGCATCCTCTTCAAGACGGATCGTAGCCGGACGGACAACAATCTCGGCGCGGGAGACTGCTTTGGAACGCGGCGTCTCCGGCGCGGGCGTCTCGACAACCACTGCCGCGAATTCGACTGCATCCTCCGGCTCGGGCAAAACCAGCTTGCCCTGTCGAGCCAGTGTTCGCCAGGAAGACAGATGATTGGCCTTCAGCCCATGGCGTTCCGCCACCTCATTGACGGTCACGCCCGCACGCAAGCTTTCTGACACGATCCGCGCCTTAACTTCGTCCGGCCATTGGCGGTGAGCCTCATGTCGGCTCCGCCGCGTCGTGAGAACCTCCAACGTAGTCTCCATGAAGAAACTCCTTGTCGCTTATCCATGGTTCGTCGATCACAGGTCAGGCAACGGCCGACAATGTGGGAGCAGAACACCGGTTACGATGAAGCCTATGATCTGGTGGCGACGACGCCGATCGGCGCGTTCAGTCCCGCATTTGTCCGCAAGATTGCTGGCGCGATAATAGAGACGGCGGCGCAGCGTCGATTGCGCGGCATCGTTCGCAAATAGCCGGACCGATTTTCTTGGCAGGCCTCGGGTCGTTACCGCATCGAGCGGGCCAGGATCGGAGCGAGGGCGCCCCAGCGCGGGATGCGACCGGGTGCGAAGAGATCACGGTGCTGCGGCACGCCCTGGGCGGCGCGGACCGGAGGACTGCGCATGAGTCACGGCCTTTCGGCATACGTGCTCCACATCGCTCCAACACCCGCTGCTTCTCCTCGGCGTCGAACGAGGCCATGATCTGCGCTTCCTGGGAGCGTCGCCCCTGGAGGACGGCGAGCCCCGCTGGCCGGAAGCGCGAGATATGTGATGCGGCTGAACGGCTTGGCCGTCAGAAAACGTCATCACTACAGGCTGGGACAGTCTGGGCCAAAGACCACCTGTGCAACATGGTGCCGATCCGTCTATTGACGAGCAGGCGTATGCCCGCCGAGATCAGGCCAGTCCCGGCAAATCCCGATATCATCTGGCTGGCTGGAATGATCTTTTCCATGAGCACGAACATCGTCAGTGCGGCGATTCATGAAGCCGCCGACGAAAAGAAGAATTTGAGGCCCAGCAACAGCCGACGCAAACGATCCCGTGCCGGGCAACATGCGGAATGCTCCGAGGACATCGTTGCGAAAGCCCCCTGCCTCTGGATGAACAGAAGCGGGGCCTGACACTGTGCGAGGCAAGCCCTTTTCAGCGGCGTAGCGAGAATCAAGATGGAGCCACCAAGGAAATTGCTGGCACTCGCCATCATGGGGCTAGCAAAGCGTTCACGCGCCCCACTGACGCATAGAGCAACTCGGAGGCGGCAGGCCGCTGCCTCAGGCACATCCTTTGCTCCGACCAACGAGCAACTCAGCCCCAATGGCAATAACGCCATCGGTGATTCCAGTCGCGCCCTGCCCGGCCGACCTTTGAGGCATTTCGGGTTCGCCTCCTGATCGGCGGCCGGCCTCGGCAAGAGAGATCGGCAATAAATATCGGCAATTATGCTGACTTTTGGTCTCGAATGCCTTACATTGCAGGTAATTGAGAAACTATTGAGATCGGCAAATAATGCTTGAAACCCCTGCCCGCATCGAGCCACTGTTTTTTGGCGACGCGGTACCGACCGTCCTGGCAGATCTCGCGATCGAGTTGCAGAAGGCCGCCGATGACCTCGGCCGAGGCCTGCATCCGGAATCGGCTGCCGAACTAGCCGATCTCGTGCGCGTCATGAATTCTTACTATTCGAACTTGATCGAAGGCCACAACACCCGACCTCGAGATATCGAGAGTGCATTGGCCGGAGCCGAGATTAATCCCGAACGCCGCCCTCTCGCCTTGGAGGCCAAGGCCCATGTCGAAGTTCAGAGGATGATTGATGGTTTCGGTTTGCGTGGGGAACTGCCGAGCCCGACTTCGATCGATTTCATCCGGTGGGTTCATCGTGCCTTTTACGACGGGATGCCAGAGGAATTCCGGTTCATCGACAATCCTGACGGCACCAAGGCCGAGATCGTGCCCGGCGAGTTTCGGTTGTCCGCAGATCATGATGTCGTTGTCGGGCGCCATCAGCCGCCATCGTCTGACAGGATGGTGGTCTTGATGGAGTATTTCCAGAAACGGTTTGCGATGGCCGAAAGGCAGGCCAGCCTGCGGATCATCGCGATTGCGTCAGCTCATCATCGCCTCAATTACATCCACCCGTTTCCAGACGGCAACGGCCGCGTCAGTCGGCTGATGTCTCACGCCATGGCGCTCAAGGCCGGGATCGGCGGCAATGGCCTGTGGTCGATATCTCGTGGTCTCGCTCGTGGGCTGAAGGATCGGGGCGAATACAAGCGCATGATGGATCACGCCGACAGCCCAAGACAGGGCGACCGCGACGGCCGAGGAAATCTTTCGGAATCAGCACTCAAGGATTTCGTCGAATGGTTCCTGACAGTCGCGCTCGACCAGGTGCGGTTCTCGACCACGATGTTCGACCTCGGACGGCTCGAGGCTCGCTACCGCGCCCTGGTGAAGGATCTCGTCGATGACAAACGGGCACCTGATCTGGTGGCTGCAGTATTGCGGCACGGTAGGCTGCCCCGCGGCGATGCGAACTTCGTGCTGAAGACATCCGAGCGCACGGCACGGAACACACTGTCGGATCTCGTCAACCGCGGTTTCCTGAAGTCTGACACTCCGAAGACACCGGTGCGGATCGCTTTTCCTCTCGATTTCAGGGAACGGCTGTTTCCGAATCTCTTCACCGATGCCGAAGTCAATGTTCCCAAACCGCGCTCACTGTCTTTCAGGTGAGTGGAATTGTAGCAAGTTGGAGCATCGGGAGGGCCGCTTGCGGCGCCCAAATTATGTCGATGGATTGCGATCTATCGACATGATTTGACTACATGTCGTTGTCGACGACATACCCCGCCCGACATGCCGTTCGCATGAGGATTGACTGACCGTTTCGCCCCTACAACGACCTCCCGCCCCTTCCTCCGCGCCAGGATGTGGAGACTAGGGCGGTGCTGAAGGCCTGCATCGCGGCGCGAGCAGCACTGGCGGAACTGTGCGTGTCCGGACAGCTCATTCCCAACCAGGCGGTCCTGATCAACTCGATGCCTCTGCTTGAAGCGCAGGCAAGCTCGGAAATCGAAAACATCGTCACCACGACCGCAGGCTGTTCGCTTCGCCAATGAGTCCGGCAACCAGGCCGATCCGGCAACGAAAGAGGCGCTGCGCTATCACACCGCCCGGTTTCGACGTCCAAGGCGATCGCCGTCTGCCGGACCAGCACCGGCGTGGAAATGGGTATTCGCACGACGCAGGGCACGGCCCCTGATGAAGAGGCCACCGGCGCTGCCGCAGGGTCAGGCGCTCCTCGGCCAATTTCTCAGCAGAACTTCGGCAGCGCCGGAGACCGACGCAACAACTCAGTCGCGAAGACCATCTAGACCTGATGGCCTGGCCGACTGTCATGCACTGTCAGGCCTTGGCCTTGCGCTTTGCTGGTACTTTCTTTGGCGGCGTTTTGGCACCCGCCTTGCGGCCGAGACCGGCAGCTTTGGCAAGAGCAGAGCGCTGAGCCGCATAGCTGGGCGCTACCATAGGATAGTCCCACGCCAAACCCCACTTGGCTCTGTACTCATCAGGTGTCATGCCAAGCAAGCCCAGGTGGCGCTTCATCGACTTGAACTTGCGCCCGTCCTCAAGGCTGATGATGTATTCGGGAAAGATCGACTTCTTGGGATTTACCGCGGGCGTAAGTATTGGCGAGGGTGCAGCGACCGGTTTAGCCAGGCCAGACAACGCAGAATTAACGCTGGCGATCAAATTCGGCAGATCCGCCACCGGCGTTGCATTGCTCTGGACATAGGCGGCGACGATATCTGCTGTCAGTCCTAGAAGATCCGCATTTCTCTGCCAAATTGCTTCGTCCATCAAAATCATTCCCTTGTTGATCTCTGGCGTTCCTATTTGGAAAACTCGGCTTGCGCAATTGCAAACAACGATTATTTGACGCCAGATCACTCTAACCGCCGACTACGGTGCACTGACGCCTGCCAAGCAAAGGAGATCGATCGGCCCGCTCTCGACGATCGACCCAACTACATCACGCACGGGCATCGTCGTGCGCTTCGAAGCGGGCGCAGTTCAACTCCGCGCAGACTTTCAAGTTTGTGAACATGGGCATGGTCGCCAGCGACGGCCGGAGCTGTAAGGCGCCCGATCACGTCTCCGTACTTGCGCACCTTGGAGCCTGGCGCGAGATCGTGCAGCGCGAGCTTGTCGCCTGTTTCGAGTGACGCATGGAGTTGAGAACCAGCCCGCCCCGCGCGCCAGGCGTTCGTGCCGAACTCGGGCCATGTTGCAATGCAGCATTGACGTTGAAGGAGGAATGTCAACCGTGCGGGAGGAACACGAATTGCGCTGTGCTGTTAGCGAACCCGAGTTGCCAATCTCCCGCTTCAGGTGCTCGTGCAGATGTCTGGCAGCACCGATGGCGAGTTACCCTCGCTTCGCCACGAACGCGATTGGCGGCTGGCTACGCCGACGATCCCGGACGGCGACTCACAGCATCAATCCAACGCGCGCAGGTGGCGGATTGGCCGGCCACCAGCAATGCGATCTGCGGCTGTGGCGATGGAATTGGCGTCGATGCCGAAGTGGCGGTAAAGGTCACCGATCGTCCCCGACTGGCCAAAGTGCTCGACGCCGAGACTGCGCGTGCGGTGGCCGCAAACTGAGCCCAGCCAGCCGAGTACCGCTGGGTGGCCGTCTGCGACGGTAATGATCGCACAATGGGCTGGAAGGTCGGCGAACAGCCGTTCGACATAGCTTCTGGCATGAACAAGGCCGCGCTCACGTGCGCGGCTTGCCGCCGTCCAGCCTGCGTTCAAGCGATCGGCCGAAGTCACGGCCAGAAGACCGACGTCCCGACGGTCCTCGGCCATCATGCCGACCGCCTCGATGGCTTCCGGCGCGACGGCGCCTGTATAGGCGACGATCACCTCGGCATTCGGACCCGGACGCCGCAGCCAATAGCCGCCGTCGACAATGTCCTGCTCGAGCTCAGGCTCCATGGGACGAATGATCTGCTCGACCGGGCGCGTCGAGAGCCGCAGATAGACCGAGCCGCCGGTCTCGTCGCGCAGCCAGGTACGCTCCGACTGCACGGCGTCGCCGTCGCGCTGCATATAATCCAGCGCAAAGCGCATGATGACGCCCAACTCGTCGACGAATGCCGGCTCGTAGGCGGCAAGCCCGTCCTGCGCCATGCCGATCAACTGGGTGGCGATCGACTGATGCGCGCCACCCTCCGGCGCCAGTGTGACTCCGGATGGCGTGGCTACAAGGAGGAAGCGCGCATCCTGGTAGCAGGCATAGTTGAGCGCATCGAGACCGCGCTGGATGAACGGATCGTAGAGCGTGCCGATCGGTAGCAGCCGCTTGCCGAAGATCGAATGAGACAACCCGAGCGCCGACAGCAAGATGAATAGATTGTTCTCGGCGATACCGAGCTCGATGTGCTGGCCAGATGGGCCGAATTCCCATTTCTGCGCCGAGGCTATGCGTTCACTGCGGAACGTGTCGGCAAGCGAGCGACGCGCGAACAGGCCGCGCCGGTTGACCCAGGGGCCGAGATTGGTTGAAACGGTGACATCGGGCGATGTCGTGACGATCGCGTCGGCAAGCGGCCCGCCGGCCCGTGCAATCTCATCCAGGATCCTGCCGAAGCCGACCTGGGTGGAAACGCTGCCCTTGGCTTCCGGGCCGAGACGATCGGGGACGAGGATGCGCTGGGCGTGTCGGCGGCGTCGGCCTTTCGCGGCGAAAGGCACCGCATCGAGGAAGCGTCGGAGATCAACCTTGCCGATATCCAAGCCTTCGAAGGGATCCCACTCCCGCCCCTCACCGATTGACATCGAAGCGCGAAAGGCTGCCATCTGATCCTTGGTCATCAGCCCGGCATGATTGTCTTTGTGGCCGGCCAGCGGCAGGCTGTCCTCTCGTCATTCGTGGCGAAGCTCACCCGCACATGACAATTGTCGAGAATGGAATTGTTCGGTCCGTAGGCCTTCTCGATCTGGTTGAGCGATTGTGCGATCAGGAACGACTTGATGCCATAGCCGGCCATGAAGGCCAGCGCGCTTTCGAAGAAATCGAGCCTGCCGAGCGCGGGGAACTCGTCCAGCATCATCAAAAGACGCTGTCGATGATCCTTTGCGTGAAGATCCTCCGTCAGTCGGCGGCCGATCTGGTTAAGCACCAGTCGGATCAGCGGCTTTGTGCGACTGATGTCCGATGGCGGCACGACCAGATAGAGCGTCGTCGGCCGTGTCTCCTCGACGAGGTCTGCGATCCGCCAGTCACAGTGTGAGGTCACCTTGGCCACAACTGGATCGCGGTAGAGGCCCAGAAAACTCATGGCCGTCGAGAGCACGCCCGAGCGTTCGTTTTCGGACTTGTTAAGCAGTTCCCGTGCGGCCGACGCCACGACGGGATGCGGACCGGCGTCGCCCAAATGCCGCGTCAGCATCATGGCGCGCAGCGTTGTCTCGATTGGCCGCTGTGGATCGGAAAGGACGTTCGCCACGCCAGCGAGGGTCTTGTCCTTCTCCGCGTAGAGCACGTGCAGTATGGCGCCGACCAGCAGCGCATGGCTGGTCTTCTCCCAGTGGTTGCGACGTTCCAATGTGCCTTCTGGGTCGACCAGGACATCCGCTACGTTCTGCACATCTCGAACTTCCCACTCGCCGCGTCGCACCTCCAGCAGAGGATTGTACGCTGCGGATCCAGCATTGGTCGGATCAAACAGAAGCACCTGGCCGAAGCGGGCCCGCCATCCGGCCGTCAGTTCCCAGTTTTCGCCTTTGATGTCGTGGACGATCGCCGAACCCGGCCAGGTCAGTAGTGACGGCACGACCAGGCCGACGCCTTTGCCGCTGCGGGTCGGTGCGAAACATAGCACGTGTTCCGGACCGTTATGACGCAGATAGTGTCGGTCCAACATACCCAGCACCACTCCATCCTGACCGATCATCCCAGCGGCCTCGACTTCGTGTCGCGTCGCCCAGCGCGCCGAGCCGTAGGTCGTGGTGTCCTTTGCCTCGCGCGCCCGCCACAGCGACATCCCGATCGCTGCAGCGATCGCCATGAGGCCTCCGCTCGCCGCAATCGCCGCGCCCCCGAGGAAGACCTCCGGCGCGTAGGCGTCGTAGAAAAACCACCACCAGAAAAAGGCTGGCGGCGGATAAACGGGCTGTCCAGCCAGTTCGAACCACGGTGGACCGAGTTGGCTTTGAAAGCCGAGCCGCCCTGCCGTCCACTGTGTCGCCCCCCATGTTGTCGCGATGACGATCAGAAAGACGGTGAGGACCTGGCCCCATAAAACCTTGCTCGCGGGCATCGGTCGTTTCCCCAAATGGATGATCGGAAACAACCCAAAAGCTCGAATTCCTGAATCCGCAAGACAAAAGGAGCGGTCGAAGCAGCAGGGCGTACCCGGACGTGGAAAGACTTGCTCGCTGCGGCTTCGAATGTTGAACGAGCATCGGGGGCTGCTTGCTTCCGGAGCCGTTGAGCCGCTAGTCGCCCAATGATAGTTAGTTGTCTCGGCTTCAAACGGCATCTGACGCCTCGACGGTGCTTGGAGAACACGGATTTTCCACACGACCAAATGAACAAGAGTCCTCACGGCGCGCAATCGATGACTACAGGAGACGCCTGACCGAGCGAGGCATTGCGCGCTTCGAGGTGGTCGGCCGGGATCTCGATCTGGGCTGATCCGCTCCGTCAACCGCCTGGCTGAAGGCGGCGCTGACGCCGACAGGTTGCGCATGGCCATCAACCAAAATAGCGACTTCTGGAGAGCCCCTCAGAAAGGCGGTACCTCAGGGCTTGCATCCCCTGTTGTTCGTTCCGAAGTGGACCTAGCGCGGCCTCGTCAAGAACGGCGTAAGGTCGACCTGTGACGCGCTACCCGGAATCGCTCCTGGTATGGATGTCGAGCCAGCGCGACGAGGATTGTTCATCGCCTCGCTCACCGTTGCTGAAAACCGCCGCGGGAAGCCGCGGGGCAACAAGCGCGACGCACTCAAGAAATGACTCTCTGGGTCCGAAGGGCCGCAAGGCGCTGTTTGCGCGCCGTATCCTCGACGACAGGGCCGGGCTGATCTGGGTACGGCTGACGGCAGAGGGGAAAGCGGCCGGCCAGTCGCGCAGCGGACTCGACATGATCATCGCTGCCGTCGCCGGTGCGAATGAGTGTGTGGTGGTAACGGATAAAGACAAGGACTTTGCCGGGACTTCAGATTGTGAATCCAATACGCGGGGCGCTCTGGTGCAATGCCGATCAAGGAATCGTCAGCTCGGCCGCGCCGGGAATGATCCGGCGTTTTCTGTCGACGCACAGCCGCCGCCATGGCTTGCCGGAGAGCTTCAAAGCGCCGGCGACCGGCTCACTGCCCTTCCTCGTCTCGACGAAAGTGTTCGTTCGAATGATGCTTTTCCGTGGCCCAGCGCGCAAGTTTTGTCAGCCAGCACAGGGCCTCCTCTTACGCTCGCTGGTCGTCGAGGCCCAGCGGCCTCTAGCTGACAGTCCCCCCCGCAGCCAAGCCGCTGGTCCCTCGGCGCTGGGAATGGGCATTGGAGACGGAATTGCGCTTACCGCTACGGTCCGAGGCGCGTGACAGATGACCGCGTCAGCCTCTCCACCCCGAGCTACGATTCCCCGCATTCGATCAGGCACAGCAAATTCAAGGCCAGGCGAGGCCCTACCGGTCTCGGAAACCGGCGCTACTTCGATGAGTATCTCGCGGCGGAATGGAAGCGGGCAATCCGCACGCAGAGTCCGTTGTCGCTTTTGATGATCGATGCAGATCACTTCAAGCGCTATAATGAGACCCATGGCCACATGGCGGGCGATGAGGTGCTGAAGCAGGTCGCCGGTGTGATCCAGAGCACTTGCAATCGCTCTACGGATCTCGCTGCGCGATA
>NZ_JAMYOQ010000051.1:0-24270 GCF_040319905.1 Mesorhizobium sp. M0833
GCCGAACATTCGAATCCTGCTCCGCGGCGATAGCCATTATTGCAACCCGCAGGTCATCGACCGGTGCCGCGCCAACGACGTCGACTTCATCTTTGGCCTCGCGCCCACCACGACCCTGCGCAAGCATGTCGCGGATCTGGAGGCCAGGACGACGGCGCGCTTCGAAGCGTCGGCCAAGACAGGCAAGGTCCGCAGGTTCAAGGAGTTCGTTGACGGCGCCGCTAGTTGGAGCCGCGTCGAGCGCATCATCGCGCGGGTCGAGGTCGGCGCCCAAGGTGGCGATATCCGCTTCGTCGTCACCAACCTTGCCGGTGGGAAGGCCAAGGCGCTCTACGAGGATGTCTACTGCCGGCGCGGCGCGGCCGAGAACCACATCAAGTCGTGGAAGACGCATCTCGCCGCCGACCGAACGTCCTGCACAAGAGCGACGGCCAACCAGTTCCGGCTATTCCTGCATGCCGGTGCTTACTGGTTGATGTGGGGCTTGCGGGCCGCGATGCCGAGGCGCTCGAGCTTTGCCGTCGCCCAATTCGACACGCTGCGATTGCGCCTCATCAAAATCGCTGCGCGGGTGGTCGAGATGAAATCGCAAATCCGCCTGCACCTGCCGACATCGTGCCCCGACCAGCGCATCCTGCGCATCGTCCTCGATCGCATCCCCCAACTCGCGACATAACGATGGGGGCAGACGCCCCGAAACGAACCCGTCGACCGCAACCTGCAAACCCCCGCCTGCCATCACGACGGAGCAATCCCGGCGCCTGACGAGGCGCGTGGAAAAGCACCGCAACGGCGACCACAACGTCGCTTCAGGCCGTCAAAAGCTTATCGCCGTGCATCAAGGCGGCTAGAAGCGCGCCGGCAGCCTGGCGGGGGGCTTGGGGTTAGACTGCCGGCGCACGCCACTCATGAAGAGCGGCCCCTTTTTGCGGTTCCGACACCCATAGTCAACCCGGCAGCGTCTGGATGCCCGCTGTGCTCTTTTCAGAGCGGCTCGCGATGCCGGCCATGTCGGCCGATCCTGCCTAGGATGGGGGGCCACTCTCGTCGGCCGAGTTGATGCTCCAGCCAATATCGCCTTGCCGACCAGCATGGGTTCGCCGTTAGCAATCCATCCTCGCGAGCCAATGCTATCGTGCACGTGTCGCAGCACTCCGGGCGGCTATATCGCCTAAGACAGCATGACGAAGCGTTCCAACTTCCTGTTCGGCGAGCCCGTGTGCAGTTCCTGACTCGGACAGTGGACGAGAATTCTCTTGGCGGTACTGCGCCAGAAGGCATTCGCGTCCAACGGAATCAAGCGACGACTATCAGCCGCAAACGTCACATCACAAGAACGGTCTTCCACCCATTGCAGATTATCCGACTGATCAGGCGGCGTCCGATATGTCCGACTCTGCCTCAAGAATTCCCACAGGTATGGACAGCGATCTCGCTATCCGATTCCGATAGCCCTTATTGTACTTTAGACCCCGCTCGATGTTTTGGATTTCCTGAGCGGCAAGCCCGCACGCGACCGCGAGGTCCTCGATTGAATACCCAAGGTGCTCACGATAAGCGCGGATGATGTGGGTCCCCTGCGACATAGCCGTCAAGACTGGCTCGGGAATGCGCGAATCCTTCATAAACATCTCCAAGAAGATGGGAGCGCCTGACAAATCGGGAGATTTCCTCCCCGACCCTGGCGCACACCCAGCAAATCAAAAAAATGGACGTCCATTCGGCCGGACCGGCCTCATCCATGGAATGGGCCACTTGAAATTGGCAGCCGGGTCGGAATATGGCGGCTCACCTGCTACTGATCAAGTTCTAAGAACCTGCCCGCCATGAGATGGCCTGATCGGCTGTAGCGCATTCGACCTGCGATCCTACACGACTCATTCTCCCCGATGGCTTTCTTGAACAGCAACTCGAACTCTCACTGACGTCTCCAGTGGCTATTCGCGGCACCGTCCACCCAGCCTCGCGGACGCTGATACCTTCGACCAATTTCCACCGCCGATGCAGCGAAGATGGACAAGCATCGCCACCTATAAAGGTTCACAATCATTCGACCGTGACCGATTTTGCGAGATTGCGCGGCTGGTCTACATCTGTGCCCATGAAGAGCGCCGTGTGGTAGGCAAGAAGCTGTATCGGCAGCGAGAAGATCATCGGCGCGATAATCTCGTCGACAGCCGGCAGCACGAGCGTGTGCATGGTGTCGATTTTCGATGCGGCTGCCCCTTTTTCATCGGTGATGAGGATAATCCGCCCTCCACGGGCAGCCACTTCCTGCATGTTGGAGACGGTCTTGTCGAAAAAGCGATCATGGGGCGCGATGACGATCACTGGCATGTTGTCGTCTATCAATGCGATCGGACCGTGCTTCAATTCACCCGCCGCATAGCCCTCGGCATGGATGTAGGAAATCTCCTTGAGCTTCAGCGCACCTTCCATCGCTAGCGGGAAACTGGTGCCACGGCCGAGATACAGGACGTCACGACACTTTGACAGTTCGCGCGACAGGAACTCGATCTCCGGCTGGATGCTGTTGAGTACCTGGCCCATGACGCGCGGCACTTCGGCGAGGCTCCTGACGAGCGCCTGCAGCTCGTCTTCGGTTACGGTCCCGCGGGCTCTGGCGGCGCCGATGGCGAGTGCGGCTAGAACGGCAAGCTGGCAGGTAAACGCCTTGGTGGAGGCGACGCCGATCTCCGGTCCGGCAAGGATCGGGAAGACCGCATCGGCCTCCCGAGCGATGGTCGATTCGCAGGCATTGACGATAGCGCCAATTTTCAGCCCACGCTCCTTGCAGTACCTCAACGATGCGAGCGTATCGGCGGTTTCGCCGGACTGCGAAATGAAAAGAGCCGCCGACTGCGGCGACAACGGGATCTCGCGGTAACGGAATTCGGACGCAACGTCGATTTCAACCGTCAGGCGCGCATAGCGCTCGAACCAGTATTTTCCGATCAGTCCGGCGAGATAGGCGGTCCCGCAGGCCGAGATCGCCAAGCTCGGGATCCTGGCGAAATCGATGCCAGAAACCATGTCGGCGCGATTCTCTATGATGTTGCTATAGTGACGGAGAGCATGGGCGATGACTTCGGGCTGCTCGTAGATTTCCTTCTCCATGAAGTGGCGATGATTGCCCTTGCTGGCCAGATCGGCCGCGGCCGTGGAGGTATGGCGCGGACGCTCGACGGGATGGCCGTCGAAATCGAAGATATGGGCGCCCGAATTGCCGACAATGGCCCAGTCGCCCTCGATGAGATAGGTAATTTCATTGGTGAAGGGAGCAAGCGCGATCGCGTCGGAGCCCAGGAACATCTCGCCGTCGCCGTGACCGATCGCCAGCGGTGGTCCGTTGCGCGCCGCCATGATGGTCGACGGATCATCTTCGAAGAGGACGGCAAGCGCATAGGCGCCCCTGACGCGTTTCAGCATGGCACGCATCGCCTCTTGCCGCCTCATGCCCTCCCGGCGGTGTCTTGCCAAGAGATGCGCGATGACCTCGGTGTCGGTGTCGGTCTGGAACTCGGCGCCAGCCGCCGCCAATTCGTCCTTCAGCTCGGTGAAATTCTCGATGATGCCGTTATGGACGACGGCGACACCGTCGGCAAAGTGCGGGTGCGCATTGCGTTCCGTCGAGGCCCCATGGGTTGCCCAACGCGTGTGGCCGATGCCGATGTTCCCGCTCAGCGGCTCTTCCTTCAGTCTCCTCTCGAGATTGACGAGCTTGCCCTCGGCGCGCCGGCGGTGCAAGGCACCTTCGGTGATCGTCGCAACGCCGGCGGAATCATAGCCGCGATATTCCAAACGCTTCAATGCGTCGACCAACCGATCCGACACCGGCTGTTGCCCAACGATGCCAACAATCCCGCACATGTTCGTCTTCCCATTCTTGCCGGCAGCTTCAGCCTACGCGAGACGGATACCCATCCGGCCGCTTTCATTGGGGGATCTTCTAGTAGTATTGGGTAATATTGGTATAATTGATTGTAGGGATAGCTATCATCCACCCCATGGATAAGCCGCGTTTGGGGCCCTGATCTAACTTCTTCGTTGCGCCTGACGTCCTCATGACCGAACGCAAGCCCACACCCGCGGCACGAAGGAACAATCGGCCATGCGCGATCATCCCGGCCACGCACCTGACCACGAACCGCCGCCGCTCGTGGTCACGCGGTGATCGGCATGATCACACAGCACTGTAGTTAGGCAGCATCAGCGACGCATGGTCGGCATCATCATCATCGGCAACGTCGGCGCCGTCGGCATGGTTCACGTGTTCGTCACGTTGATCATAATCATCGTCGCCGCCGATCTAGTTTCTGATTGCCTGCCGCTTTGACGCGGCTTTCGCCGGTAGAGCTTAGCCCGCGATGGCCTATCAATACGCTGTTAGTCGGCATGGCCGAAACCGAGAGTCAGGCGGCGCACGCCACAGAGCACGTTCAGCGACCGTTTCAGTCAGCGCCGGCTTTCTTGGGGTTCGTAACGGTCATCAGGATTCTCGGGGCATGAATGCACTATCACGAAAACGTTGGTTCTCAGTGCTTCGTCCGTATTACTCAAACCCGATTCCCGCAGCGGAAGAACTAGGCGCGTGTCACGTTTTGTACAAGGCACAATAGCAGTGAGAAATGGAGATTGATGCCTGCGCGTTTTCGGATAAGACAATCACCGAGCTGTCACCCGAATCACATCAGGAACTGTCTATAGCCACCGCCCATCAGGTAGCGGCCACGTTGGATGGCGCGACGCACCTGATCGCGAAGATGGCTACCTGGATGAGACCAATCTTCTTCGACACGGCGTCTCCCGAACAGGGCAATGGCGATCTCCTGATGAGATGCTCCCGCAAGCGAGCCATCCAAAGCCTGGAGCACGATACGCAGACGCGCTCCGCGGGGTTCCGGCGGAAAGCAAGCAGCTGCCAGGCGGCCGCAACCACTGATGTCGTTCAGGAACTGAAGGGCAGCGACATGGAACTTCAGGTGCTGCGGCTGCACGATCGCGTCGACATATAGCCGCAACGGGCGGAGAACGGATGCACCGGAAAGGGCGATCTGCAGACTCCGGCAGTCCTCCCTCAGCAGCACGTGCTGCACGCCGGCAGGTGTCAGCAGGATGTCCTTGCAGCATGAGAGCGACGAAAGATCAAGCGGTTCAAAATCGTGGTCGAGCCCAACCAGCTCCGCGGCCGCTCGTAGAATACGGGCGCAGTCGCGCGGATCCCAAAAGACCCTTGCCGACGTAGCGTCCCACTGTGGCGCGTCCGCGAAAAAGGAGGCTCCATTGTCTTAGGAAAGATGATCCTGTCGTCAACTCGATTATGTTCATGTCGGCCTGGGCTCCGACAATGCAGGCGGACGGTGCCATTTTGGCGTGGTCGCGCTGGAATTGTGGATTGCGCCGAAGGAACTCCCAGGCCCAGGCAGTGCGTGGCAATCGTCTGGCGTAGTGGTAAGCTTCGTGACGACGCCAGTCCGGCCAGCATACAAGACCGGCCGTCGCTTCCTTGGGCAGACCAGCATCCTTCACGGCTCAGGTGTCCACAATGCCGACGGGCCTAGAACCGGTTGCCACAGTACCGGTCCGCTCAGACGTCCCCTGCTGCGGATGCGCAAAAGGCTCGCGCGGGAAATCTCGAGAAACCCGGCCACCGCCTCCGTTTTGCCGACGGACTTGGGTTGTCCGATGCGCGACAATGGCCACGTCGCGAGGCGAAGGATCCGTTCCATGCGCGTGTCCGTCACCGTTACTATCCGGGTCAGATCCTTGGCCAAGCCGAACTCGATCATGCCCGCGAAGAGCTCGTAGGTTGCCTGGGCCAGTCCGCCCGCTGCCTTGGGCGCCGACGGAGGGAGATCGAGCGCGAAACGACTGCTCTCCCATATGTCGGAGGTCGAGGGCACGACGTCAGCACCCAGCAGCACCCGGAACGTGTCGCGCAACATTGTGGGTCCGGTGCTGGGCAAAAGACGCACGCAACCGCGAATTCGCCAGTCGGATCCCTTGAGGAGCAGATAGACAGGCTTCAGACCATCAAACGGGTCTGTTTCCATCTGGTCTTCGGTATCAACTTCCCAATCGAGCCTTTCCTTGAACACCCGAAACCTGAGCCCGTGCATCTCTTTGAGCTCGCTTGCGAACTCGTCGTAAAGGTCTGGTGTTATCAGCTGCATCATGGTCGCCTCCGTGCGGGATGTGTTCCCGCCATCGAAGGGCAAAGCCGGCAGCGATGCAGCCTGTAGAGGTTTACAGCTATCGTGGCCGACGAATCAGGATCTCGCCTGGCCGGAGGCAGCCAGTCGTGCAACGGCCTGGTTGATCGTGCGAACGCCAAGCTTTGCCTTGGCGTTTTCCAGATGAAAGGTCACGGTGCGCTTTGAGACGCCGAGAAGCTGGCTGATATCCCAAGCCGACTTGCCGCGCGCCGCCCATTTCAGGCACTCGAACTCCCGCGGGGTGAGCGTTACACCATCCACCACGCGATCGTCGGCGAGCCTGCGCCGGACATGGATATGAAAGTTGATGGCCACCAGCTGCAATGCTTTTTCGTAACGTGTCAGTGACCGCAACAGAGGCGGACGGGACTCGTCGGAAGCAAAGGTCAGGGCAGCAAACCGGCCGCGATGATCATGCATGGACATCGTCAGGCCGCCGCGGATGCCAAACTCAGCCGCACTCTCCAGAATTTGTTGCTGCGAATTCGGCAGACAGTGCCGAGCGCGATCCACACCCCAATCGAAGGTGTCCCAGCCTTGCAGCCCGCGCAGGATGACCGGATCAAGACTGTGGTACCGCTGTTGCAGATAACGTGATGTCCAGGATGATGGATAGTTTGAGATCAATTGCGGGGCGTCGCCGGAGGCCGACGGGTAAGTGAAATAGGCGAATAGCGGAAAATCGAAGCCGGCTGCAGCGGATGCCATTGCCTCACGGAGATCGGCAGCATCAACACTTGCAGCCAGTTGCTCGACGAAGTTCTCAAACACGCGATGCATTTGCGCTTTGCGTAACCTCCGTGATCGCTCGATGCCAGGCTGAGACCTTGTTTTAAACGATCCCGGACGGATACAGCGCGTGCCGAGAACCCCGTTAATCTGTTGAAACCCGTGATATTCTGACGTTGTCTATGAGCCGTGTGCCGCCGAGCCAGGCCGCGCCAAGCAAGCGTGCAGGTCGGTCAAGGCTTGTCATGGGTCGCAGATCTGCCTCGTCGCGAAGTTCCAGGTATTCGACCTCGCGATAGCCCGCAGCCAGAATTGCTGCGCGCGCTTCGGCAAGCGTTGGCAGGACGGGCGAGCCGCGGGCAAGCCGCTCAGCCGTCTCGAGCAAGACCGATGATAGCTCGGGGGCAACAGCACGCTCTGCTGGCGAGAGCCGGACATTGCGCGATGATAGTGCAAGACCGTCGGCTTCGCGGACTGTCGGACAAGGAACAATGGTGATTGGAATATCCAGGTCCCGGGCCATATGCCTGACTAGCTGAAGCTGCTGAAAGTCCTTTTCGCCAAAGAAGCCGAAGTCAGCGCTGGTCTGCAGGAAGAGCTTGGCGACGACGGTCGCCACGCCATCGAAATGTCCCGGCCGGAAGGCACCGCACAGGCCCTCGCTGACACCGGACACCGAAACGGTCGTGGCGAAGGCCGCCGGATACATCTCCTCTGCGTCCGGCGCATAAAGCAGGTGCGCGCCAAGCGGTGCCAGCTTGGCGGCATCCTCGTCCTCGGTGCTCGGATACGCGGCGAGATCGGCCTCGCTGTTGAATTGCTTCGGGTTGACGAAGAGCGTCACGATCACCCGGTCGGCCTTCACGAGTGCCGCGCGCACCAGGCTGAGATGGCCCTCATGGAGGACGCCCATCGTTGGCACGACGGCAATCCTCACGCCCTCGCGGCGCCATGCGGCGACGATTTGGCGAAGCTGGGCAACGCTCCTGACAATCGGCACGCTCACGCTGCTTCTCCGCTCTTGGTGGCGTCCCCGTCGGCGGGCTTGGGCGCATCGGCAAACACGTGCTCGGCGGCCGGAAACTGGCGCTCCTTCACTTCCCGCGCATAGGCCGCGATCGCAGCCGCAGCGGCCTCCCCCAGTTCAGCATAGCGCTTGACGAATTTGGGCCGGAAGTCGCCGAAGAGGCCCAGCATGTCGTCGACGACGAGAATCTGGCCGTCACAGGCGGCCGAGGCACCGATGCCAATGGTCGGGGTCGCCACCTCCCCGGTAATCCGGCGGGCGAGCGCCTCGGGAACCTTCTCCAGCACGACCGCAAAGGCGCCCGCTTCGCTCACCGCAAGCGCGTCGCGCCTGATGCGCTCGGCATCCCCGCCTCTGCCCTGCACGCGGTAGCCACCGATGGTGTTGATCGCCTGCGGCGTCAAGCCGACATGGGCCATGACCGGCACGCCGCGCGCGGCGAGGAAGCCGATCGTCTCTGCCATCGTTTCGCCGCCTTCGAGCTTGACGGCCCCGCAGCCGGTCTCGGCCATGACGCGCGCGGCATTGCGGAAAGCCTGCTCGGGGCTTTCCTCGAAGGAACCGAACGGCAAGTCGACGACCATCAGCGCCTGCTCGAGGCCACGGCGCACGGCCTGGCCGTGCGTGATTATCATCTCCAGCGTCACACCGAGCGTGGAGGGCAGGCCGTGGAGAACCATGCCGACGCTGTCGCCGACCAGCACCACATCGCAATGGGGATCGACGAGCCGGGCGACTGGCGTCGTGTAGGCGGTAAGGCAGACGAGCGGCGTCCCACCTTTACGCGAACGAATATCCGGCGGTGTGATCGCCTTGGTGTCACCAAACGCACTCAATGGAACCTCCTTCCCCAACGTTACCAACCGCGGGTGTCGCGTTTGCCACATTTTTGTGCAAGTGCGAAGAGCTAAAAATGGCCGTGCAGCTTTGCGGTGTTGACGTGCTGACAGGCGCGCTTACAGTTAAATCGATTCAGGCGCCCCCGAGCTGGCCAACCACTTTCGCGAACATGGACGATCAGGCAAAAGGACCCAGGAAAGACAGAGCCGCCGTCAAGGCCGACGAAGTCAAAGTGGACCTGATCGCCTTTGTCGTCGCCGTAAACGACGGTGAACCCTGTGTCCTCACCATCGGCCAGGCGGACACCCTGCCCTCCGGACCATTTGCGCTTGAGCACCGATCGCTGCAATCCGGTTTGAGGGGGTGGGTCGAGCAGCAGACCGGCCATCCGCTGGGGTATATTGAGCAACTCTACACCTTCGCCGATCGGGATCGCATCGGCGCCGAGCGCCAGCAGCGCGTCATCTCCATCAGCTATCTCGCATTGACCCGCAAGGAACAGGCAGCTGGCTCGCCCAAGTGCGGCTGGCAGAGTTGGTATGAATATTTTCCATGGGAGGACCACCGCTCGGGCACGCCTCCGGTCGTGCTGGACGTTCTGCGACCGCGCCTGATTGAATGGGCAGACGGCGTCAGCGACGCGGCCGCGCGACGTGAACGCTGGCAGCGGGCGACGATAGCCTTCGGCTTCGACGACCGCTTTTGGAACGAGGAACTCACGCTTCAACGCTATGAGTTGGTCTACGAAGCAGGCCTGGTCCAAGAGGCCGGAAGCGGACGGGACGCGACGCCGCCTCCGCTGGTGCCCAGCAAGTCTATGGTCGCCGATCATCGCCGCATCGTGGCGACCGGCATTGCGCGGCTGCGCTCCAAGATCAAATACCGGCCGGTCGTCTTTGAGCTGATGCCGCCGGTCTTCACGCTTTTGCAGCTGCAGCGAACCGTGGAGGCGCTCGCCGGCAGGCTCATCCACAAGCCGAACTTTCGCCGCCTGATCGAGCAGCAGGAGCTGGTCGAAGAGACCGGAGAGGCCACCACGGAGACCGGCGGCCGGCCAGCGAAGCTTTACCGGTTCCGCCACGCCGCTCTCGACGAGAGGGTCATCGCCGGGACAAAATTGCCGCTGGCGCGGGGTTGACATCCCTTATACTCACAGCAAGTATATGCTGGTTATTTTCAATTAGAGTATAAGCTGGAGGGGTCGATGAGCGCCATGCTGCCGACGGCCGCGTTTCTCTACGAGCGCGTCCGACGAGTGATCCCGCCGATCGAATGGCCGGCTTTCGTCGAGGATATCGAGGCGATCCTTGCATTGAAGCGCGAGCGCAACGCCATCATCCTGGCGCACAACTATCAGACGCCCGAGATCTTCCATTGCGTGGCCGACATCGTCGGCGACAGTTTGGCACTGGCCCGCAAGGCTGCGACGATTGAGGCGCAAGTCATCGTGCTGGCCGGCGTACATTTCATGGCCGAAACGGCCAAGCTGCTCAATCCGCAAAAGACGGTGCTCATTCCCGACCTGCGGGCAGGCTGTTCGTTGGCGGAATCGATCACGGCAGAAGACGTGCGCTTGATGCGCCAGCGTTATCCCGGCGTGCCGATCATCACTTATGTCAACACGTCGGCCGAAGTGAAAGCCGAGTCGGATATCTGCTGTACATCCGGCAACGCCAAGGCGGTCGTCCAATCCCTTGGCGTTCCCCAGGTGATCATGTTGCCGGACGAATATCTGGCCCAGAATATCGCCGCCCAGACCGATGTGCAGATCATCGCCTGGAAAGGGCATTGCGAGGTGCATGAGCGCTTTACACCGGCCGACATCCGCGAGTTGCGCGAAAGCCATCCCGGCGTGATCGTGCTCGCGCATCCCGAATGCCCGCCCGACGTCGTGGCTGAAGCAGATTTTTCCGGCTCGACCGCTGCCATGTCCGACTATGTCGAAAGGCAAAGGCCGGCACGTGTCGTGCTGATGACGGAATGTTCGATGAGCGACAACGTCGCGTTAGCGCACCCAGAGGTCGAGTTCATCCGGCCCTGCAATTTGTGCCCGCACATGAAGCGGATCACGCTTGCCAACATCCGCATGGCGCTCGAGCAGAACCACCATGTCATAACCATCGAACCCGGGATCGCCGGGCGCGCGCGGCTTGCGGTCGAACGGATGCTGGCAATTTGAGCGCCGATATCCGCAGCTTCTTCGGGCGGCCCATCATCGTCGGCGGCGGCATCGCCGGACTGATGCCGCGCTTCAACTGGCGCCGGAGCCGGTGCTTCTTCTGTCCAGGACGCTGCTGGGAGCTGACAATTCGAGCACCTGGGCACAGGGTGGTCTGGCTGCAAGTTTCGGCGAAGACGACGATCCAGCACTGCACCTGGCCGATACACTTGCCGCCGGGGATGGTCTCTGCGACACAGACGTGGCGAGCCGCATCCTCCAAGCCGCGCCCAAGGCGATAGAGGGGCTTGCGGGCTTTGGGGTTCCTTTCGACCGTACGCCGAAAGGTTCACTGTGCCTCGGATTGGAGGCCGCACACAGCCGACGTCGCATCGTTCATGCGCATGGTGACGGCACCGGGCGTGAGATCATGCGTGCCCTGATCGCGGCTGTGCGTTCCACTCCGTCGATTGTTGTCGTGGAGGGCGTGGAAGCGCGCCGGCTGGCGGTGCGAGAGAATGCGATCCGAGGCGTCTGGGCGAGCGGCTCGACAGGACCTGTCTTCTTCGGCTCACGGCGGGTCGTCCTCGCCACCGGTGGGATCGGGGGACTGTTTCTCGACACCACCAATCCTTGGGGCAGTTGCGGACAGGGCCTGGCGCTTGCGGCCCGCGCTGGAGCTGTCCTTGCCGACCTCGAGTTCATCCAGTTCCACCCGACCGCGCTTGACGGCCCGGAACGCCCTATGGTGCTGATCAGCGAGGCCGTCCGCGGCGAAGGTGCTGCCCTGATCGACGAAACCGGCCAGGCTTTTCTCCAGAGCGTGCCAGGGGCGGAACTTGCGCCTCGTGATGTCTTGGCGCGCGCCGTCTGGAACCATCTTGCCAACGGCCACCGTGTTTTTCTCGACGCGCGGCAACGGCCTGGCCCGGAATTTGCTCGACACTTCCCGACAATCGCATCAGCCTGTCGTGGAGCCGGCATCAATCCCGCGCGCGATCTCATCCCCATTCGTCCGGCCCAACACTACCACATGGGTGGCGTTGCCGTGGACTGCTCCGGTAGGACGTCCGTCAAGGGGCTGTGGGCCTGCGGCGAAGTCGCTTCGACAGGACTGCATGGCGCCAACAGGCTCGCCAGCAATTCCTTGACCGAGGCCGTCGTGTGCGCGCGCTGGGTCGCTGAAAGTGTTGCCGGAACGCCTGCTCGCAGAACAAAGCCTGCGTTTGCGGACGTTTACCCATCGCCCGCTCCGATTCCGGTGCGTGTTTTCCTGTCGCGCGCACTCGGCATCGTCCGGGATGGTGAAGGTTTAAAAGCAGCCGCACGTGCCTTATTGCCGCTCGCCGATAGCAAGGACGCGGCCTCGGATCCGGCGGCTGCCGGGCTGATGATCGCGGTTGCCGCCCTGTTGCGCGAAGAAAGCCGCGGCGCTCATTACCGGACAGACTTTCCTCATCATGCGACTGTCGCCCGACGGTCCGAAATCACCCTCGAAGCCGCCTTGGCCGCTGCGCGGGAACTCGGACACTCGCCAAGCCTCGAAGGGGCAAAGTGATGACGCTCTCACCGCTTCCCACGGTCATGCTTGAGCCGCTTGTAAGGGCAGCTCTTCTTGAAGACCTTGGCAGAGCCGGCGACTTGACCACGGAGGCCATCGTCCCGAAGGAACGCCAAGCGGGAACCGTGCTGGCGGCGCGCCAGTCCGGAGTTGTCGCCGGCCTCGATCTGGCGATGCTCGCTTTCCGCTTGATTGATCCTGATGTCGAAATCTCGGTGGAGCGGGCAGACGGCTCCAATGTCATGGATGGAGAGGTCATTGCATCAGTGGTTGGCCCTGCCCGGGCCATTCTCACAGCCGAACGGACGGCACTCAATTTTTTGTGCCATCTGAGCGGCATCGCTACAGCAACGGCATCGATCGTCGCTGCGGTTCGTGGATATGGCGCGAAGATCGTCTGCACGCGCAAGACGACGCCCGGATTGCGGGCAGTCGAAAAGTATGCGGTGCGCGCAGGTGGCGGATCCAATCACCGCTTCGGCCTCGACGACGCAATTCTGATCAAGGACAACCACATCGCCATCGCAGGCGGCGTTCGCCCGGCGCTCGAGCGAGCACGAAGACGGGCCGGTCATCTCGTCAAGATCGAGGTCGAGGTCGATACGCTGGCCCAGTTGGAGGAGGTACTTGGCTTCGCTCCCGATGCGGTTCTGCTCGACAACATGTCCCTCGCCGATCTTCGCCGCGCCGTCGCAATCGTTGGCGGCCGTGCTATCACCGAGGCTTCTGGCGGGATCGCATCCGATACAGCGCGAGCGATTGCCGCGACCGGCGTTGATCTGATTTCAGTCGGCCGACTGACCCACAGCGCGCCGATCCTGGATATCGGCCTCGACTATTGGGGCTCATGATCGCCTGAGGAACGAACAGGATCGAATCAACTGTCCTTTCCGATCGTCATCAATCAGACAGCAAAGCAAGGCAGAACCGGAGGAACAGCATGGACATGCAAACAGCGAGTCCAACGCAGACATCGCCACAGGCTCAATCCCCTGACCCTGGAGCGTGGACCCTGGAGAAGGCTCGGGCACTTCACGATGCCCCCTTCAACAATCTCCTCTTCCTCGCGCAAACCGTGCACCGCCAGAATTTCGATCCCAACAAGGTCCAGCTCAGCCGGCTGCTCAGCATCAAGACGGGCAGATGCCCGGAGGATTGCGGCTATTGTAGCCAGTCGGCGCATCACGAGACCGGCCTGAAGGCGTCGAAGCTGATGGAGGTCAGGCGCGTCATCGTCGAGGCGAAGAAAGCGCGTGAGGCCGGCGCAACCCGCTATTGCATGGGCGCGGCCTGGCGAAACCCCAAGGCGCGCGACATGGATGCGGTCGTGGCGATGGTCGAAGGCGTCAAGGCGCTGGGCATGGAGACCTGTATGACGCTCGGCATGCTCGATCTTGAGCAGGCCGCTCGAATGAAGCAGGCTGGTCTCGACTACTACAACCACAACATCGATACGTCGGAACGCTACTATAGCGAGATCATCAGCACGCGCAGCTTTGCCGACCGGCTCGAGACGCTCGAGCACGTTCGCCAATCCGGCATCAAGGTCTGCTGCGGCGGCATTGTCGGCATGGGCGAGGAGCCGGTGGACCGGATCGACATGCTGGTGACGCTGGCCAATCTGCCGGAACATCCGCAAAGCGTTCCGATCAACATGCTGATTCCGATCGCCGGCACCCCGCTTGCCGACGCCAAGCCGATCGAGCCGATCGAATTCGTGCGCGTGATCGCGCTGGCGCGCATCATGATGCCGAAATCGCATATCCGACTTTCGGCCGGCCGCACCGCCATGACCGACGAGATGCAGGCGCTGTGCTTTTTTGCCGGCGCCAACTCGATCTTCGTCGGCGACACGCTGCTGACGGCGGACAATCCCGGTGAGGACAAGGATACCCTGCTGTTCCGGCGCCTTGGCATCGAGCCGATGGAACTCGAGGCGCAATGAACGGGGCACCGCTTGCCCGCTATGAGGCGACCTTGCAGGGACTGGCGCGCAAGGACCGGCTGCGGACGCTGGAGCCGCGCGCCGGGCGCGACTTCTCGTCGAACGACTATCTCGGGCTTGCCGCCTCCAAAAGACTTGGCGAAGCGGTTGCGGCGGCGATTGCGCGGGGCACGTCGGTTGGCGCCACCGGGTCGCGGGCTGTTGCGCGGCAATGCACCGGAACACGAGCAGCTCGAGGCAGACGCGGCGGCATTCTTTGGAGCCGACCGCGCGCTGTTCTTCGGCAGCGGCTACATCGCCAACTTCGCTCTGCTGACGGCGCTGCCGCAGAAGGGCGACCTTTTGGTCCTCGATGAGCTCGCCCATGCCAGCATGCATGAGGGGGCACAGGCCGGACGTGCCGAGTTCAAGCTGGCCGCGCACAACGACGCCACCGCTGTCGAGGACGCGATCACGCGTTGGCGCGCCGAAGGCGGCATGGGATGCGTCTGGATTGCGGTGGAAAGCCTATACAGCATGGATGGCGACTGCGCGCCTTTGGAGAGCCTGGCCGCGCTTGCCGATCGGCACAACGCATTCATCGTCATTGACGAGGCGCACGCGACCGGCGTCTGGGGACCGGACGGCCGGGGGCTGGCCGCCGCTTTCGAGGGCCGCGACAACATCGTCGCGCTCCACACCTGCGGCAAGGCGCTCGGCGCATCTGGTGGGCTCGTGACCGGGCCGAGGACACTGTGCCAGTATCTGATCAACCGTTGCCGGCCATTCATCTACGCCCACCGCGCCATCGCCGCTGATGGCGGTCGCGGCGCGCGAAGCGCTCGCAATGCTCGCCGACGAGCCTATGCGGCGTTTTCAGCTGCATGAACGCGTCGCCCTCGCAGGCCGCCAATTGGTCGATCGCTGCGGCGTGATACCAAGTGGCTCTCAGATCCAGCCATTTGTCATCGGCGATGTCAGGCGCACCATGGCAGTGGCGGCGCGCCTGCAGGCCCGCGGCTTCGACATACGCGGCATTCGTCCGCCGACCGTGCCCGAGGGCACGTCGCGGCTGCGCATCTCACTGACGCTCAATATCGGCGAAGCCGACATTTCCGCCATGGTCGAGGCGCTCTCGAGGTGTTGGCCCAGACATGACCGGAGGCGACATGACCAAGCGCATCGTCATCACCGGAACAGACACCGGAATTGGCAAGACGGTGTTTTCGGCCGGGCTTGCCGGCCTGCTTGACGGTGTCTACTGGAAGCCGGTGCAATCGGGCCTCGACGGCGAGACCGACAGCGAGGCGGTTGCGCGACTTGCCGGGCTGCCGTCGGGGCGCGTGCTGCCGGAAGCCTACCGCTTGAAGAGCCCGCTTTCGCCGCATCGTTCGGCCGAAATCGACGACGTTTCGATCGAGGCTGCCGATCTTTCGTTTCCGGTCCTGCCGACACCGCTCGTCATCGAAGGCGCCGGCGGGCTGATGGTGCCGCTGAACCGCCGGACAAGGTTCATCGACATATTCGAGCAATGGCAGTTGCCGGTCATTCTGTGCGCCCGCACCGCGCTCGGAACAATCAATCACACCCTGCTGTCGATCGACGCCCTGCGGGCGCGCGCTATCCCGCTGGCTGGCATCGCCTTCATCGGCGATGAGATGACCGATACGCAACGGACGATCGTGGAATTCGGCGACCTGCCGCAACTCGGCAGGCTGCCGCACCTCGATCCGCTGACGGACAAAACGCTGAGGGACGCAATGGTTGCCGGCTTCGACCTCGCTTTGATTGCCGGAGGCGGATGATGCCGCAATCCCGTGTGTGGCATCCCTTCACCCAGCACGCGCTCGAGCCCGCGATCCCAGAAATCGTCCTGACTGAAGGCGCCTATCTCCACAAAGCCAATGGCGCGCGCATCCTGGACGCCATCTCATCCTGGTGGGTCGTCACGCATGGCCACCGCCATCCGCGCATCATAAAGGCTATCGAGACGACCGCGTCGAGCCTCGACCAGATTATCTTTGCAGGCTTCACGCACGAGCCAGCCGAATGCTTGGCCAAGGCGCTTGTCGGACTCGCTCCCGCCGGACTCGACTGGGTGTTCTATTCCGACAGCGGCTCGACCAGCGTCGAAGTCGCGCTGAAGATGGCGCTCGGCTATTTCCGCAACATCGGCGCGCCGCGCTCGCGCATCGTCGTCATGGAGCACAGCTATCATGGCGACACGATCGGCGCGATGAGCGTTCGGTGCCCGTGGCGTGTTCAACGCCGCCTACGAACCCTTGCTGTTCGAGGTCGACACCATTCCCTTCCCGGCCGCCGGCCGCGAGCAGGAAACGCTGGATAGATTCGAGGCCGTCAGCCGCGACCGGCGCGCCGCCGGGCTGATCGTCGAACCGCTCGTGCTTGGCGCCGGCGGCATGCTGATGTATCCGGCCTGGGTTCTGTCCGAGTTGAAAAACATCACTGAGGCCTCCGGCACACTGCTGATCGCCGATGAGGTGATGACCGGCTGGGGGCGCACCGGAACCATGTTCGCCTGCGAGCAGGCATCGATTTCTCCAGATATCCTGTGCACCTCCAAAGGCTTGACCGGCGGCACCATCCCGCTGGCCGTAACGCTCGCCACCGATGCCATCTTCCAGGCTCACTATTCCGAGGAGCGCAAGAAGACGTTTTTCCACTCGAGTTCCTACACGGCCAATCCGATTGCCTGTGCGGCAGCACTCGCCAATGTCGAGATCTGGCGCGACGAGCCAGTGGCCGGGCGGATCACGGCCTTGAGCGTGATGCAGGCCGTCGGGCTTAGACGCTTTCGGGACAATCCATATTTTGCCGACTGTCGAGCCACGGGAACGATCGCGGCGCTCGACCTGCGAACCGGTTCCGCAGGTTATCTCGCCGAGATTGGTCCGAAGCTGCGCGCTTTCTTCCTCGAGCGCGGACTGCTTGTGCGCCCGCTCGGCAATGTCCTCTACCTTCTGCCACCCTATTGCATCGCAGGCGACGAGCTCGAACGACTCTATGACGCCATCGAGGAGGCCGGGGAACGCTTCGGGTCCAGGCCATGAGCAAGTCGTCGCGCATTCTCGGACTTGGCCATCACGTGCCTGGGCGCAAGGTGGCCAATGCCGAGATCGAGAGCAATCTCGGCCTCGAGCCGGGCTGGATCGAAAGGCGTACCGGAATCCGTTCGCGCTTCTGGGCAACGGACCAAGACACGCTGTCTGGCTTGGCCACGCAAGCCGGCGACATGGCTTTGGCGAACGCCGGTATTGCGCGCCACGACATCGGTCTGCTGTTGCTTGCCACCTCGACGCCCGACCATCTTCTGCCGCCAAGCGCGCCGCTGGTCGCACACAAGCTTGGCCTTGGCCGCGCAGGCGCGGTCGATCTGACCGGCGCCTGCGCCGGCTTCATCTATGCGCTCATGTTTGCGGACGGGTTCACCCGCCTGCATGGCAAACCAGCGCTGGTCATCGCCGCCAACATCCTCAGCCGCCGCATCAATCCAGCCGAGCGCGCGAGCTCAGTCTTGTTCGCCGATGCCGCCGGCGCCCTGGTGATCGGTCAGTGCGATGATGCTGATCGGGGCATTCTCGGTGCCTCGGTGGCTTCGGACGGCTCGCGCTACGGGCTGATCCAGATTCCCGCAGGAGGAAGCAACACGCCGTTCCATGGCGACCTCGACCTCGGGCAGACCCGGATGACGATGACCGACGGGCCCGAAGTGTTCGCAAAGGCCGTCGAGATGATGACCGATTGCTCGACAACCGCGCTAGCCACTGCGGGAGTGCGGCCACACAATGTCGGCCGGTTTGTGCCGCATCAGGCCAATACTCGGATTTTCGATGCTGTCGGGAGCAACCTCGGCATAGCGGATCAAGCAATTGTCAAGACGATTGCCGAATACGGCAACTCTTCGGCCGCGACGATCCCGCTCTCACTGTCGCTCGCCAATCAAGCGGAGCCGTTTCGACCGGACGAAAAAATCCTTCTCGCGGCGGCAGGTGCGGGACTCAGCGGCGGGGCGCTCGTCGTCGGGATTTAGCCCAGCGAAGCTGCTCAACATCAGGACTGGCTCTGTGAGATGAATAGGACAACGGGGCCAATGCGAAAAATAGTCGCCGGCAAGCTGCACGCATCCACGTCACCGAAGCAAACCTCAACTACCACGGTTCGATAACGCTCGACCCTGACCACTGCGAAGAAGCCGGGATCCTTGCCAATGGATTCGTGGAGACATGGAGCAAGACTTCCGGCGCGTGCATCTCGACCTATGTCTTCCTCGGCGAGCGCGGCTCTCGATGCTGCATCCTCAACGGCGCGGCCGCCCGGAACCTGCCAGCCCACTCCATCCATCTGGACGAAGCGCACATTCCTGTCTGAAGCCGCGGATCGTTACGTTCGTCATCAACAATGTCGTCGGCTTCTCGCCGATGGCAATGCGCTGACGCGGACGGCGTTGACGATTACATCGGCAGGGGCGCTTCAGCAGAACTTTCGCGGGTTGATGGAGCAGCAGGAACTGGTGGAGGAGACCGGCGAAAGTGCTTTTGATACCGGCGGTCGGCCGGCGAAGCTTTATCGCTTCCGCCACCATGTCCTCGACGAAACGGCGGTCGCCCGGACAAAATTGCCGCTGGCGCGGGCTTGACATCCTTTATACTCAACGTAGAAATATACCCTTATAATCAATTCGATTATAACGAGAAATTCATTCGCACGGTCCGAACCCACGGTCTCGCTCGGGAAGCCCGTATGAGTGGATCGAAGTGATCTTGGAAATGAAACGCCCGAGGACGGGCTTTCAACCTTTGTCGTGAAGGAGGTGCCGCGCGAGTGGGCCAATGCCTTGCGGCAACGGTGAGGGATGTATACCGCCAGTAAACGCGTGCGTCAAAGTCGCTGTCGAATGTACAGTTCGTCTAAATGTGCAAGACGTTCGATTTGTGCAAGTAACACTTGGAAAAGTGTTGCATAAAAGAAACGTCTAATTATATAAAGCTGGCAAGCTAAACTTTAAACTTGCACAAATGAGCGTCGCGGATAGCGTCCCACTGTGAAGCGTGCACTGCGATGTGCGTCTGTTTCGATCGTGGGGGGCAAGACGGTCGTCAATTGATGTTCTTCCCTTTTTATTGAGAGGCAAAAGTTGAAGCCGCAAGACGGCTGCTAGGTTGCGCGCATACGAAAACGCAACACATCGCCGTCCCCCCAACTTCTTCAACGCTCTTTCGGAGGCTTGCTGAGGGAATGCTATTGGGAAAGCCAGATATGTCCGCGTCGAGTGATCTTGGGGATGAAAAGCGCCAGACCGAGCTTTCAAGCTTTGTCATGAGGGAGGTGCAGCGTATTCTTGCCCAATGCGATGAGGCGAAGCAGGGTGACAAGGCTGCTGTTGCGCCTTCTGGTTCTCCTTCCAACGAATTGACCGTCGTGGCCGCCGAATTTCTTGGTAGGCTCGAGGCCGAAGCAGCGCGACGGCTAAACGCCCAGGCGGGTGAGATCGCTTCGCGACCACGGGCAGCCGATCATCCGCTCGGGCATCCGGTTCTGAAAGATTGCCCGAGAGAAGGCGCGCGCATTGCAGAATGGGCCGGTCCAGTTGCGGGGTCGACGCATCTCGAGAGACGTTTTGGAATACCGCGGTCCACTTTGTATTGGTGGCAGCAACACAATGATGTGGTTGCCTTTCGGAGAGGCTCCCGTAAGCATGTATTTCCCCTAGCTCAGTTCATCGACGGCAGGCCTATGCCCGGAATCAGGCAGGTCCTTTCCTCGATCTCCGATCCCAGACTGGCTTGGCTGTGGCTGATCAGCCCCTCGCCTCTTCTCAAGGGTCGCGTCCCTATCGAATTGCTCAGAGAAGGTATGAACACAGAAGTTGTTACATCCGCCGCCCAGGCTGTTTCTCTGATTGAATCTATCTGACAATTGGCCGGATGCCGATGGCTTTCCGCGCATTATGTAAGTGCGCACAAGCAGATGTACCAATTGTGCGATTTGTGCAAATGTATAGTTGTTCGATTTGTGCAATTAATACAATGTATTTAGTGACAATAATGCAACGGATACTTCTATATATGTTGGCAAACGGAATTTGAACTTGCACTAATTCGCCCGGTGAATAGCGTTCGAGCCGGGAAGGATGCATTGCGATGCGCATCTTTTTCGATCGTGGGGACCGGGAGCGGTTCGTCCATCGACGTCCTCGCCCTTTTCAAATCATTGAATGGAGATAAGTATGAACATCAAGAGCCTTCTTCTCGGCTCAGCTGCGGCTCTGATCGCAGCTTCCGGCGCCCGCGCCGCCGACGCGGTGACGGTCGCCGAGCCGGAACCGGCTGAATACGTCAAGATCTGCGACGTATATGGCTCGGGCTACTTCTACATCCCCGGCACCGAAACCTGCCTGCGCATCGGCGGCTATGTCCGTTACGACATCAGCGCTGGCGACGTTGGCTCCTACGACGGGGCGCGGACCCACGACGTCCAAGACGGCAGCGACCAGGGCACCTGGCGCAAGAACGCCCGCTTTGACCTAAGGACTTGGACCGGCCAGGAAACCGAACTCGGTACTTTGAAGACATACACCGAGACCAAATTCAATTTCGGTAACCGCAACGCCTATTCGGGTCCCGACAGTCCCCAGAACTATGCCTTCAACAGGGGCATCACACTAAACTTCGCCTGGATCCAGCTCGGTGGCCTTCGCGTCGGCAAGGACGAATCGGCGTTCGATACGTTTATCGGCTATGCCGGCAACGTCCTCAACGATACGCTCGTTCCCTACGGCGATTTCGACACCAACGTCGTGCAGTACTACTTCGATGCCGGCAATGGCTTCTCCGCCGTGGTATCGCTCGAAGAGGGTTCTGGCGTCGTCGGCACGATCGACAGCTACGTTCCGCATCTTGTCGGCGGCGTGAAGTACACGCAGGGCTGGGGCGCCATCAGCGGCGTCGTGGCTTACGACAGCAACTACGAAGAGGTAGCCGGCAAGGTCCGCTTGGATGTGAACGCCACCAACGAACTGTCCCTTTTCATTATGGCTGGCTATGGGACCGACGACAACCTAACCGATGGAACCTACGCCATTCCTGCCGGCGGCCGCGGCTTCTACAAGCAGTGGGGTGGCAACTGGGCCGTCTGGGGCGGCGGCACCTACAAGTTCAACGAGAAGACCTCTTTCAACCTTCAGGCGGCGTATGACGAGTGGAAGAACCTCGGCATTGCTGCCAATGTCGCCTACGATATCGTTCCTGGTCTGACGATCACGGCCGAAGTCGACTATCTCCACGCTGGCAAGTTCGGGGATGTGGACTTCTCTAACTGGACCAATGCCGACAAGAAGAACAGCGTCGGCGGTCTGCTCCGCTTCCAGCGCTCGTTCTGAGGATTGAAGAGCCCGTTGCCGCGTTCGGAGCGGTAACTGCGAGCCTAATTTGCGGCCGAACCATTGTGGTGAGGCTTGTAGAGGTTTCGGCGAATTGCTTGATCACGGACCTCCAATCCGAGCATTTCGTCGATGAGAAGGGCGCCCTGTTCCCGGGCGCCCTTTTTTTAAGGGTTATCATCAGACTCTCTCCCGGGGGAACTGTGGGTAAGAAACAACGCATCGTCCTGCAGGCAGCTGTTTTGGCGTCTGCCTTTGGCTTTTTTTTGCTGATCCTGATCCTGCAGATGGTCAGTTTTTTGGTTGACTAGGCACGCGCAAGCGGGATGGATCGCGCAGAGACACGCGGAAGTTTTTTTCGCCAGCGAAACCCCGACGACCTGATGGGGAGTCGCGCCAGCAGGGTGGGCGCCACGTCCAGTGCCACCGACCCTGCGAGATGCCGATCGTTGGCGCGTCTGTCAGTTCGCGCGGCCATATTCATTCTGGTGCCGATCTGTTGCCTTTTCTGCTTTTCCCATGCGTTTTAGGCCGAGCCATTTGTGAAGCGGGCGGTCAATGGATCTGCGCCTCGCGATTGCCTGCCGTTGCCTGGTTGATCTGGGCGGCATAATCCGAGAGCGAACGCTGCAACCGCGGTTCGAATTGCGCGAAGTTGAACCGGACTTCATCCGCCGTCAGGAACTGGTGGGTTGCGCCGGGAAAGCCGGCGACCATCACAAGGTCGCCTTCCTTGACGCCTTCACAGGCTATGGGTAGCCAACTCTTCGGCCGGTAAGGCACATTGTCGCGCGCATTTGGCCGGGAGGAACCATCAGGAGCGACATAGGCGCGATAAAAGCCGAAGTCGCCTGTGTGGCGCGGCCACATCCAATTGTCCGTTTCGCCGCCGAAGGTTACCGATGCCGAGCGCGGGCGCATAGACAAGGCGCACGTCCTCGATTTCGAGCTTCTGCTGGAGATAGTAGGAGGCGCCGCCATAATAGGCCCCTACGTCGCAGCGGCGATTGGGCTGTCCTTCACATGCGGCGATCAGGGCCTTGCGGTTCGTGGCGAGCCGCTCATAGCGGGCAAACTCATTCAGCTTGTCCGAGACGCCCTTGAGCATTTCGGCGGTCACATCCCGCACGTCCTCGATCACATAGATTCGGCTGCCTGGCGCCGCGGGCAATTCTTCACCCAGGGCTCTTCGCCAGAAAGCCGTCTGTGAGATAGTCCTGGCCCTCCTTGCTGTGGTATTGGATGGATTCGAACACGCAGTGATGATTGGTTGCGACCAGCCCTTGTGGACTGACGAACGAGGCGGAGCATCCGCCCAGTGATACGATCGCGTTGAGCGGGTCAGCGTCCAGACGGCCCAGCTGGGCGGGATCGATCTGGAGCCCATCCGCGCGCATGGCCGCGCCCACTTCCGCAGTCTGGCCCGGCATCCACATACCTTCGTCCGCCGACGTAGCCGTGACCGTCCAGAGCAAGGCGATGGCAGTTGCTTTGGCCAAACATTTCAAATTCGAGTTCATGCTGACTGTCGCTCTCATCTTGCCTCCTATTCTCCGCAGATTGGATTGGTGACTATCGGGATGGCCGGAGTCCTGGCGCCCGCGCGGCGGCCAATACCGTAAAGACCCTGTGGACCCGTTAACCGCAACAGTCCTGATGGCGCTCACCTCTCATATTTGTCGCGCGCAACGTTTGCGGATCATCCGCTGCACCAATCGTGCCAAATGAATAAAGCCTTCAATTACAAATGGTGAGCCGCCTCACCCATGTCCTATCTCCGACGTCGTTCACGTAAAAGGCTCGGTGCTTCCACGCTCTTTTGCTCTTCGCCCGTCCCTCTTCCGTCTTGACTAGCAGGAGCCTACGGCCTATCTCACTGCCGCGTTAGCACTCCCCCAAGATGAGTGCTAACCACGCTCCGGCAACGGAGAACCGTTCAACATCCGCACCAGGGAAATCCAAAAATGGCAAAGTCGAATTTCCGGCCGCTGCATGACCGCGTGGTCGTTCGCCGCGTCGAGTCCGAAGCGAAGACCGCCGGCGGGATCATCATCCCCGATACGGCTAAGGAAAAGCCGCAGGAAGGCGAGATCATCGCCATCGGTTCCGGCGCCCGTGACGAGGTCGGCAAGCTCGTCCCGCTGGACGTCAAGGCCGGCGACCGCATCCTGTTCGGCAAGTGGTCGGGCACCGAAGTCAAGCTCAACGGCGAAGACCTTCTGATCATGAAGGAAGCGGACATCATGGGCGTCATCGGCTGACACGCCGCCGCCTTTCATCCGCACCATCCAATCTGAATTTCGGGCGAAATGCCCAGGAGTAAAAAATGGCTGCCAAAGACGTAAAATTCTCCCGCGACGCTCGTGAGCGCATGCTGCGCGGCGTCAACATCCTCGCCGACGCGGTGAAGGTCACGC
>NZ_JAMYOQ010000052.1:0-23781 GCF_040319905.1 Mesorhizobium sp. M0833
GTGAAGCCCGCGGGATCGGTCCGGTCCGGACGCGCCAGCGATGGCGGACGATCTCATTCCGAAGCTGAAATGCGCCAAATTCGGCGGCAAGCGTGGTGGATTGATCTATACGCCCGACACCAGCCAGAGCGCATACGGCAAATGATAGCTCGAAGCTTGTCGGCATCTAGGTATTCCACCGGCACGTCGCGCCATGTCAGCGCATATTTGGGGTCGACAGCCATATTGAGGAACCGCTCGATCAAACTGCGGTTTTTGGCTTGCGTTGCGGGATCGAATTCAGCCCATTCCATTGTAGTTTCGAGCCGGCGTGCCGCTTGGCCGAACGTGCGGGGCAGGGCGCGGCCCGGCACGTCAATAATCTCCGCTTTGCCTGCGCAACCTTCGACTGCGCGACGGTACGCTGTCTCGAACATTTCGTCACCCGGCCGGCCGGAGAGGGCAATTGTTGAGCATGCGGATTGGCCCGAAAGCGCCAGTACTCCTTGCCGTTGACGACGCGCGACGAGGCGCCAGGGTAGTCGGGGTGTTTAGCCATCAAACCCTCCTTCGAGGCTTCTACGACACTTACTCTTCACTTGGCTTCCCTTGGGCTATCCCATCTGGTGAAAGAGCCGTGATTTGCATCCCGAGACGAAGGAGCAACGGGTAGGGGAAACCTCGACCTTGCTCTATGCCCTCATATGTGCGCTTCGGGATGCCCAACAATTTCGCTGCGCTTTCTGCCGTGAATCCTTCTCTTGCCCGCCAAGCTTTCACATCTCGCGAGAGCTCGTCTTTATCATTGACGTCAACCCGTTTGCTCACATGGAAATCATACTACGCCGACAGCGTATACGCAATCTGCGTAGTCACCTACGCCTAGCACTTTTTCCGCTTCGTTCCAAAAGCACCCGGAGACCACTCTCTTTGTCAGGCAAAGACGAAAAGGAGCTATCGAGGGTGACACGATCCCAGATCGTGCGACTGTTGACGAGCTTAGGCTTCGGCATGCGGCCATCGCCGACCATCTCGTCAAATAGCGTCGGTCCAACGCCAACGTAGCGCGCTGCTTCCTCGCGAGAGAGACCACGTGGAGGATAAGAAATCGCGTCAGCCTTCACAGCCGTCAACCCGAAAAGTACAACCGGCAGTGGGGTGAAGTCTGGCGAGTCGGTTACGCTGGTCACACCGTTCGTCCGCGGACCCACCAAGCCAGACATCCCGCGCCGCGCCAATTTGGAATGCGACCTTTTCTTACGAATGCACATCGCTGTTAGGAAGATGTCCCCCACGTAGGGTTCGGAAAACGGCGGCAATGGCGTGCAAATCGGAACGGTTGACGTCAGAATGCTTGCCCACCGCTCGCGAACGAGGCTTCGCTCAGGCGCATCGACCGCTGATCTTCGTTTTGGGATTGCATTGGCCATTGTCGCTTAGCCAGCGACGAGCAGTTGGCTATCTTGCATAGCATACGGACCGCCGTGGGCCCGGCCGACGGCACGGGTTTGGCGACGACGTTCGCGTCCACGACGCCGGATCAGATCCTCCGCGACATCAACGGCCAACTGACCGGCATCTTCGCCGGCATGCTAGGCGTTGAAATCACGGATACGCTGCTCCTGCCGTATTCGGTCCTGCTCGACATCTCGACGCGCCGCATCGACGCGGTGAACCAAACGACCATCCTGGAATTGGGTGAAGCGCAACAACATCTACACCCTGACCACAGGCGGCGAGCTCACTATCCGCGGAGCCTTCGGCTTATCTCGACACGTCTGGCGCCGGCGGCACCAAGCGCATGGTGGCCTATCGCCGCTCGCCCGAGGTGCTGAAGTTCCACATGCCGATGCCGTTCCAGTTCCTGCCGGCATGGCAGACCAAGCCGATCAAATTCGACGTGCCCGGCATCTTCCGTCTCGGCGGCGTCGATATCAGTCGGCCGAAGTCGATCCGCTATCTCGACCGCATCTAAGGAGGCGATGATGAAAGTCACCAATAGCCAAGCCGGCCCGCGCGGCATCAACACAACCAGCGCTCCGGTTCTCTCGATCCCGGCCAGACCGTCGATGTTGAGATGAGCTCTGCCGAACTAAAGGTCGCTAAGCAACCGGCTGGTTCTCGTTTTGCTGGGAAGGATTCGTCCCAATCGGCCGAGTTCCAGGGCAAGGCCGCTGCCGACAGGGAACGCGAGGACCTGAAGAAGCAGGCGGATGACCTTGGCATCGAATATGCCAGGAGCGTCTCGACCGAAAAGCTGAAGGAACTCGTCGACGCTAAGTCGGCGGAATGCCTGGATGGTTGCGGCGGCGGAGGCCGCCCGTTTGGGACGGACGGCCCTTGTTTTCAATCCTTCAAGGCGTCTCGGATCTTGTCCTTCGCCTTGCCGAAACCTTTCTGAAGGCTGCCTTCGGCCTTATCAGCGGCCCCGTCAGCGCGAAGCTTATCATCACCGGTGGCCTTGCCGATCTTATCCTTCACATCGCCGCGCAGTTTCTTCGCGGAACCCTTAACTTCGTCCTTGTGCATGGTTCTTCTCCTTTTGCAGAACTCAACGTGAGCGGAACCTGAATGTTCCAGAGTGAGCAGGATCGGCATGGCTGGATACGGTGACGATGCAGGCTTCACAGCCTATGCGGCCGCAGCCGGCCATACCGTGCCTGCAGGGACGATCGCGGCAGCCCGTCAGCGCGGCAGCGTCTACATCGATGGCACCTACGATATGCGCTTTCAGGGCGTGCCGACAGGCGGACTGGCGCAGGAACGTGCATGGCCGCGCACCGGCGCCACGGTCTACGGCTCGACGCTCGCCAGCGATTTGATCCCGCAACGGGTGATCGACGCCTCGTATGAAGCCGCATATCTCGAACTGGTTAAGCCCGGCCTGCTGTCGATCTCCTTTGACGCTTCCAAGAAGGTGAAGCGTCAGAAGGTCGAAGGCATCGAGCGTGAGTTCTTCGAACCAGGTGACAGCGGCAACATCTTCGCACCGGATGCGCCGGTCTCGACCATCATCGAGGGCTTGCCCGCCCCGCTAATCGGTCCCGCCTACGGTCTGCCTGATATTTCGGTCGTGTAGATGGCCGGCTTCTACGACGACATGGCCGAAATGGTCACGGAAGTGCTCCAGCCGGATGGCGAGGGCGGATTAGGGCAGGGAGAGGTCTTTCTGCGGAGAAAGCACAACCGGCGCTCTAGACCCATCGATGCCATGGATACCGGGCACTCCGACGGTGACAGATTATCCGCTCGAGGCCGCGAGACGCCGAGTCTCTCAGAAATACGTCGACGGGGGACACTGATTGTGGCGACCGACAACCAGATCACGTTCGCGGTGCCGGCCATTGTCACCGCCATGACGGCATCATCGACGGCGCCGAGCTGGTCATGAAAGACCTGCGGCCCATCCCACCGGCAGGTACGCCGGTGGCGTATATCGCATTGTGGCGGCTTAAAATACCGCGAGGTATTTCAGCAATGAAACGATGCCGATGATGATCACGACAACTCGAGCGATCTGGCGGGTACGGCCGTCAAGCGGCAGCAGGTTAACGAGATACAATACCAGAACGATGACGAGGAAAGTGATCAGAATACTGATCAAAGGTGTGCCGGCCATTGCCCCTCACTGACATGAAAACTAGCCAGCAACACTGCGTTGCGTGGCCTGAAAGTTCCACATGCTAAAGCGCCTATCACCTCGCGAGCGATTCGAACAGCTTGTCTCGACCTATGAGCCGATGCTGCGCGCCGCGTTCATCGAGGCGATCGACGACATCCGCTCGAACATCGTCCTGCGCCGCATAGTTGAGCGCCTTGAGCGCGGCGACATCAACGGCGCGATCCAGGCGATGAACCTCGACGAGGCCGCGTTTCGGCCCCTGGAAGAGGCCCTCCGGCAGACCTTCAACGGCGGCGGCGTTGCCAGCGTCGAGCAGATGCCGGCGCTTCGCGATCCAAGCGGCTTTCCGGTCGTGCTGCGGCGCCAATCCGACCAGGACGGCACTGGAGGTGGTCGGGCGCATCAATCGGGTGACCGGCAGCAGAAAAGGCGGGGTGATCGGGCTCACCACAGTTCAGAGCGACTATGTTGCCCGAGCCCGCGATGAACTGCTCTCTGGCGAGCCCGACCAGTTGCGGGCCTATCTGACTCGGAAGCAACGCGACAAACGTTTCGACCGAACGATCACATCTGCGATCCGAGATGGTAAAGCAATCCCTACCAATCTGGTGGACCGGATCACCGCCCGATATTCCGACGGACTGCTGAAGCTCCGCGCCGACAGGATCGGGCTGCACGAGACGTTTGCCGCACTTGGAGCATCCAAAGACACATCGCATTTGAGCAGGCGATCGCCAAGGGTGCGGTATGGCCCGATGCGATCACAAAGGGTTGGAAGCACACGCCGCAAGAACACCCTCGGGTTCAGCACGTCGCCATGCAAGGCCTGGCCGGAGCAGGCCTTGCCAGCGTGGTCTCATCGGCGCTGGACAATTCTCCGATCACATTCGAGGGGGTGACGGTGTTGACCCCCGGATGTGCCGCAGGGCGGCGTCCGATCTCCATATCCGATTGTCCAGAACTGGGTATGCGCGGCCACCGTGGAGCGCTTCGTTACCGACTCCCCCGGGACAGTCCACGTCCCCTCGACGTACACCCTTGACCGTCGCGCTTTGATCGAAGGGTACCCTCCGGAAGGTCGGGAAACCTATCAGCGTTCCGTCACGATCCCTTTGGCGGCCGCAGTGGGCAAGGCGCGCTACGATGCCCGTTTTCCTATGTCTACAATCTGTGGCACAAGCTGACGAACCCATTCGTCGTTTCCGCCCCTTCCGCCGTTTTTTGCCATCACGCCAGCACCGGCGCCGCTTGAGCCGCTGACGCCCGAGCAGCCGGCCGGCCGGCCTCTCAGGACAGACCACGCTCGCCGTGCTGAAGCTGCCAGTGGAGCCATTCCCTACGGGGGCTCGGTGCTTTTTCGTCACGCGCTTGGGAACAGGCGCCAGATAGGGATGTTTGGCGTAAGGAGTTTTCTCCCATGGCTGACGAACAGGATAGAGCGCCGAACAGCCCTGAAATCGTCGTTCGACGCTTGGTCAAAGAAACCGGCATTACCGAAGAACAGGCCCGAGAGCTTATCTTCCTTCTCGGGCTCCAATGGGCATCGCTGCTCCGGGAAGCAAAGGCCATGGTTCGATCAAGCGCCGTGCCACCAGGTCGGCGGCATGCACTTTAGGGAGCGACGCTGGCTACTTGGACGCAAAGAGAGAGAGAGAGAGAGAGAGAGAGAGAGAGAGAGAGAGAGAGAGAGAGCAGCGCACGACAGATGCTGCACGGTCATTAATCGATATTGAGCGCGCGGCCCGAGATGCAAAGACGGCTGGGATCGGGCGCCAGAGTGGACGAGGTGCGCCCCATCGATACATGGAAGGGTGCCCTCGTTGAGGCATCCTTCCACTCAAGTACTTGGGATTATGGAGATAATTTTGGTAGCGGGAGAGCGCTACCGCCTTTCCCCCCACTCATCGAACCACCACTTCCGGCTTCGTTGCTGCGGCTGAGCGAGATAAGTCGAGCGGCGATAATGCCTTTGGTCGCCGAAGACAGAGCGTCGTCGCCGATCAGCCGCCGGACTTGTCGAGAACTGCAATCGCGCGCGATCTCGCCCGGTCGGCTTCCATCCCGAAGCGAAAAATCTGAATCAGCACGAAGATTGATTCCTTGCCTTCGCTGATAAATAAAATGAAAACCAGGCGTGGTCACGATAGCAGCCGATGCTGACGCCACCCTGATCGCGAAGCTGCTAGCAAATCATGAACTTGTTGCCTTTGGGCCGAGGGGTCAACCTTCCGTGCCGATTCACAGATGCATCTGGAAAGCATCGGGTGCGTTCTCGATTTACCAGGCTTCGACCTGTCGCGACTGAACAAACCGAATTGACGCGCCGCTTCTATATCCCCTTCAGGAGGGGCGTTTCGTCGAGCACCTCGACCATATATTCAATGAAGGCACGTACGCGGTGTGGCAGCGGTCCGCCACCGACATAGATGGCATGGACCAGTTCGAGGTCGCCTGGATTGCAGTCTTCGAGTAGTGGCACGAGCCTTCCATCTGCTATTTCGGCGGCGACATGGAAAAGCCCCAGCCGTGCAATGCCAGCGCCGGCAAGCACCATCTGCTTCAGGGTCTCGCCATTGTTCACGACAAGGCTACCCGTGACCGGCTGTGCGACGTCGCGACCCTCGAACCGGAAGGGCCAGGATGGCCGGGCGCGGCGGAAGTTGAAGGTCAGGCAGTCATGGCGCTCGAGATCGGCGGGGATCTCCGGCTTGCCCCGACGCTCGAGATAGGTAGGGGCGGCGCAGATGACGCGCCGGCTCTGCCCGAGCTTGCGCGCGATCAGACCGCTGTCCGGCAGATTGCCCATGCGGATAGCGACATCGATTTTCTCCGCGACGAGATCGACGATCCCGTCCGTGAAGCTCAGATCGACGACCAGATCTGGGTTGCGGGCGACGAATGCGGGCATGGCCGGGGCCACGAACATCGTGCCGAACGGGATGGTGGCGTTGACCCGCAGCCGCCCCCGAACCGCCCCGCCAGACGCTTCCTGATCGGCGTCGTTCAGGTCCTGCAAGATCCTCAGCGCGGCATGATGATAGGCCTCGCCTTCCTCGGTTAACGTGATGGCACGCGTCGTGCGCAACAGAAGGCGCGTGCCGAGGCGCGTTTCCAGCCGGGCGATCAGCTTGCTCACCGCCGACGGTGTAATGTCAAGCTTGCGAGCCGCCGCGGAGAAGCCGCCCTCCAGCACCACGCGGGCGAACACCTCCATCTCGCCTGACCGTTCCATCAGGATGCGCGGCATTGGTGATCTTCATTCACAGGTGCATATCCTGTATTGGCAATAGTTCTTCTAGCTCTCAAATCATAAATTGCCTCCAGGCACAATCTGGAGACTTTTCATGGACCTGCAGCTGAGGGGCAAGACCGCCCTTGTCACCGGCGCCACGGCCGGCATCGGGCTCGAAATCGCCCGCGCACTCGCGCTCGAAGGCGCAATCGTCATCATCACCGGCCGCGACCGGGCGAGGCTCGATGCGGCGATCGCCACCGTCAAGGCGCCGGGCGACAAGGCCGTCAGCGGCATCCTGGCCGACGCCGCCAGCGCCGAGGGCGCGGCCCTCATCGCCAAGGGCGCGCCAGCGATTGATATCCTGGTCAACAATCTTGGCATCTACGAGAGCAAGCAGTTCGGCGATATCACCGATGCGGACTGGAGCCATCTGTTCGACGTCAACGTGATGAGCGGCGTGCGTCTGTCGCGCGCCTATCTCCCCGGCATGCTGGAGCGGGACTGGGGTCGGATCATTTTCATCTCAAGCGAATCCGCCCTCGCCATTCCGGCCGACATGATCCATTACGCGACCACCAAGACGGCGCAGCTCTCGATCTCGCGGGGCCTCGCGCAACTGACTCGCGGCACCAACGTCACGGTCAACGCGGTGATGCCGGGGCCGACCCGTTCGGACGGCATCGAGACCTTCCTGCGCAGCCAGGCGAGCGACCCGTCCGCACCGATCAAGCAGATCGAGGCCGAATTCTTCGCCAGCGCACGCGCCCCATCGATCCTGCAGCGCATGATCGAGGCGGAAGAAGTCGCAAACCTCGTCGCCTATCTCGCCAGCCCTCGCTCATCAGCCACCAACGGCGCCGCCCTGCGCACCGAAGGCGGCCTCATCAACACCATCGCCTGACAGAGGTATCAATGTCACAGTCACCGCTTACCGTTATTGCCATCACCACCGCCAAACCGGGCAAGGAGGCGGCGCTCGGCGCAGCCCAGGAAAAGCTGGTCGAAGAGACGCTGCTCGAAGACGGCTGCCTGCGCTACGAACTGCATCAGTCGCTCGATGATGGCCGGATCCGCATCTTCGTCGAGACCTGGGCAAGCGAAGACGAGTGGCGCGCGCATATGGACGGCGCTGCGATGCAGCGCTTCCAGGCGAGAGGCGTCGGTGACTATTTCGCCGATTTCGCCCTGCACCGCCTAACCAAAGTCGCGGGCTGACATGGGGCATCCGTCATCCGAACACGGTGGTGCTCGGGTCGGATATATGCCGACGGACCTGCGCGCAATCCCCGTCTAATCCCGTGCAAAAGAGATTCCATCCTGGAACGACGGCTACTTGCTGACAAGGCGCATGATGGTATCGATATTGAACTGCAGCCTTGTATCGAGAGCTTCCCGCGACATCAGATCACGCTCGTAGATGATGGCGCCGGTAAAGCGGTTGGTGAAGTAGAAGTAGCCGATGGCGGCGATCGTGCTGTTCAACTGAACCGGATCGACGCCGTCCCGGAATACGCCCTGCTTTGCACCGCGCTCCAGAAGCGTGTCGACCATCGTGACCAGACGTCGGCTGATGGCCTGAACGACCTTGGACTTCTTGAGATGGCGCGCCTTGTGCAGGTTTTCGCTGTTAACCATGATCAGGAATTCCGGATTATCGAGATAATATTTCCAGGTGAAGCGCACCAGCCTTTCCAGCGCTTCCTTGGGGTCGAGATGATCGAGTTCCAGCTTTTGCTCGGCCGTTCGAATATCGACATAGGCGTCTTCGAGCACGCGCTGGAACAGGCTCTCCGCTCTCGCTGCAGAATAGAGCAGCGGCGAAAGCCTGTCCGAGCATGCGATCGTAGCGTCGGGCGGGATGGTGATAGCGGAGGACCACTGTCTATGGAATCGCGTCAAATCACCAGTACATACATCGGCTATTTGAGGTTCGCCTCAAGCTTTTCATCCCCAAAAGAATTGCCTCCCAGGTGCGGCTCGATATCCGAAGCTTGGCGATCCTGTCCCACATGCTTGCCCTCACGTCCGTACCCTAAGGGCCTGTTCCAGCCTGTCGGCAATCTGGGTGACGATATAGGCAATCACCATGTAGATCACGACGGCAATCACGAAGGCTTCGAGGTAGTAGTAGTTCAGCGCGGCGGTCAACTGGGACTGCGCGAAGATATCGACAACCTCGATGGCGAATCCGAGAGAAAGCGCCTTCATGATGACCATCATCGAGGTTGTCAGGTCGGGAATTGCCGTGAGAGCCACCTGGGGAAACAGAATCCGTCGGAACAGTTGGCCGTTTGTATAGCCAAGCGAATGGGCGGCGTCTGACTGACCTGTGTCGAAGGCGTTCAGGGCTCCCTTGATAATCTCGGATTGGAACGCAGCGATACAGCCTGTCACTGCGATAACAAGAATGACCGAGTTGGGTGTTTCGTGGGCGTTGAAGTTGATCCCGAGCAACGAGAGCAGGAACTGGAATGCCGGGGGGAGACCGAAATAGGCGAGGAAAATCACGATGACCATCGGAACGCCCTTGAAGACTATCTTATAGGCCATGACGAGCTCTCGCAGCACCGGCACTCGTCTATATTCGACCAGTGAAAAAATGCTGCCGACTAGCGTCGACAAGACGAAAATCGTGAGCGCCATTCCAAGCGTTACAGGTACGGCGCCCAGGATTTCCTGGGTGTCCTGGAGCAAAATATCGGTCTCGAACATGGTTGAATACCCTTACGTCAGACGCTGGCAATGGCTGTGTTCTTGATCTGAGCTGTTGCCGTGGCCTCAGGCGCTTGCATCGGCGAGCGAAGCTCGAACAAGTGCACGATGAACCACGCTATCAGGCACATCAGCGCATAGATGACCGCCAGGACGAGGTATGTTTCGAACTGATACTGGTTATAGTCGCGCTCCATGATCAAATGCGCGGTCGCCATCACGTCCGCCGCCCCGATGTACATGACCAGCGCAACGTTGTGGATCAGGTAGATGATGGAGTTTCCATAGCCCGGCAATGCGAAGTGCACCGCCTGAGGCCCCACGATGCGGGTGATCTTCTGGCGAAAGGTATATCCGAGACTGTCGGCTGCATCATGCTGGCCGCGATCGACGGCCAGGTATGCGGGCCGCAGGACTTCCGACAGATAGCCGCCATGGTAAAAGCTCAGTCCGACCATCGCAGCGATCGTCGGCGAGAAGAAATCTGCGGAGCCGAAGAGGGCCACCAACAGGGGGAGCCCGTAGAACGCGACGAACAACTGGAGGACGACGGGAACGCTGCGGGCATAGGACACGTAGAGGTCGCTGAGGTGGCTGATCACTGGTATCCTGCGAACCCGCAATGTTGTCGCGACGAGCGCCAAGCAAAAGCCGACCAACATGGCGGTAAACGTGATGGCGAGCGTCAGCGGCAATGCCGAGAGCAACTCGGGAATCATAGCAGAAACATCCACTTTGAAACACTCCTTCTTGCAATTCAGCCTTGCGCTGACGATATCTACTCAGATCGTGTCATTTCATATACTTGACGATGCCTTCGCCAAACCACTTCTGCGAGAGCTTTTCGATCGTGCCGTCGTCTTTTAACTGCTTGAGAACTTTGTTCACGTCGTCGACAAGAACCTTATTTTCATCTGACCTGTGAATAAGCATATAGGTGTTGTTGGTGAAGACTGGTTCGGACGCCACGATGTCGAGCTTCTTTTCATCGATGACGGTCTGCTCACCCAGATTTGAAGGCAGGACCAGCGCGTCGAACTTGCCGTTCTGAACCTCATCCAAACGGTTTGGATACGGGATTCCGGCGCTGGACGCCGTCACGTCAAGCTTGTACTGCGGATTTTCTTTCTGCCAGTTCATGATGAACTTGTAGGTTCCGCCGCCAGCAGTGGTCGGAACGATCCTCTTGCCGACCAGGTCTTTCATTTCATTGATGCCGCTACCTTTCTTGCTGTAGATCTTCATCAGGCTGGCGCCCATGGGGTTTTCCGGAATGAAGAACTGCTTGGCGCGCTCGGGTGACTTGTAGTAGCCACCGACCGCGATGTCGTATTTCCCGGTGGCAAGGCCGGTTTCCTGCGCGATGTCGGAGACACCTTCCATCTCGAACTTGTACTGCGGCAGCTTTGCGTTGATCGCCCTCAGGAGATCGGGTTCATAGCCTTGTGGTTCGACGCCGATCGCACCCCACGCCAGCGGCTTGGATTCCGCAGACGTCGCGATCTTGATGGTCCGAACGGTCTGACCGTAACTGATCCCTGCTGCCGCAAGGCCAATTGCGATGCTGCCGACGACGGCCAGGGCATAACGACGGGAAAAACTGGATTTGATTGCAGACATTTCTTAGGTTCCCTTCTTGTTGAGTTATTGAAAAGCAAGTTCTGATTGCAGGAATTGCGCAAGTCGTGGGCTGGAAGGCGTATCGAAGATCTCAGCCGGACTGCCATCGGCGGCAACCACGCCCCGATCCATGAAGACGATCCGGTTTGAGATGTTCCTTGCGAATTGCATCTCGTGGGTCACAAGCAGAGAAGTGATCCCGGACGACGTGACGTCTTTGATCACCTTAAGAACCTCACCGACCAACTCAGGATCAAGCGATGACGTCGGTTCGTCGAAGAGCATCACATCCGGCCGAACCGCCAGCGCTCGTGCGATTCCAGTCCGCTGGAGCTGGCCGCCTGACAGTTGGGACGGGTAGCTGTCCCGCTTGGCGGAGAGGCCAACTCGTTCAAGCTCCTTGAGCGCGATTTGACGGGCCTCATCGGTGGATTTGCGCTGCACGACGACCAGCGGATCCATGACATTCTGGAGGACGGTCATGTTCTTGAAGACGTTGAATTGCTGAAAGACCATCGCTGTCCGGAGCCGGATCGCCTGGATCGCGGATTTGTCAGCGCGCTGGTAATCCATCTGGATCTGATCGAACGCGATGGTTCCAGATGCCGGCTTAACCAGGTAGTTGATGCATTTCAGCAGAGTAGTCTTGCCGGTGCCGCTTGGGCCGATGATTGACACAACGTCACCTCGCTTTACCGAGAGATTGACGCCGTTCAGGACCTGCGTGCTTCCGTAGGACAGCTTTATATCTTTGAGTTCAAGCATTCTGGTTGGTGCCCTTCAGAGTGTGGGACGGAGTGCCTTGACCGCATGCGATATCATCACCCGCTCTCCGCATGGCCGAGAACGTGCATCAGCCGGTTGGCCCAGCCGAAGATCGATATGGCGTGGATCAGGTCGATGATCTCGCAGTCATCCATGCCGACTGATCGAAGCGCGGCAATATCGTCTGCCGTCGCTTCCGACGGGGCCGCCGACAGGCGGCGGGCAAAGCTGTAGATTGCCGCATCGCGAGGGCCGAGCGCTTCAGGTTTGTCGAGATATAACGCGGTGACCACCTGGTCGCTCTTGGTCAGCTCTGCATGCCTGCGGGCGTGGACAACGGCACAGAATTTGCAGCCATTGACGATCGAGGCACCCAAGGCACCAAGCTCGCGGTCGGGACGGGCAAGTCCGCCTTCAACATACATGATTGCGTTGAACAAGACGGTGCGGGCAAGATAGCTCTCTGGATCATGCGCAAGGGTGCGCACATATTCCGAAACTTTCTTGGCCGATGGCGTGACCTTCATCGCCTCAAGCTGTTCCGGCGTGGCCTCGGACAGCTCGACCGGCGCGATATATGGATGCCAATTCAACGGCTTCAGACGAACCGAGGAGATCATGTCGACCTCATCAGGCGCAAGCCGGTCGCCACCCGTGTCTGGAAGTTGACAAAGGCAATCAGCTCCGAGAGCGCGACGATCTGAGGATTGTTCAATCCGGCCTTAGCGAGAAGGGCGATATGGCTCGCTTCCGCCTTTTTCGGCGTCAGGGTGATCAGGTCAACATGACGGACGATGGTCGCCAGGGGTTCATTCAAATCCGTTTCCCCCTGAGCCAAGGCCAGAAGCTGCTCAGTCGGACCAAGTTGAGCCAGTTGCACATCGTATTCGGCCATCAGGACCGGATCGCCATTCAGGGCGGCCATGCGACGGGCCAGAGCAACCCTTAAATTCGGCGCCAGCCCCTGATCGTTTGCCGGCTGCAGGACGGAGACGCGACATTCCTCCGCCCCCTGCACGAATTCGGGCCGAAACCGCCGTGCGGCGAAAAGGGTATCGTCCGGTGAAAGGCCGGCAGCCTTGTCCATCGCGTCGATCACAACGCGGCCTCCTTCTGCAGCAGGGGAGTTGAATCGACCCATTCGTCGCCCAGAAGTTCTGGCGTGTCGTAAGCCATCAGATTGGCGAAGTGGGTTTCGACATCTTCGGCAAAAAGTGACGATGCGATGCCGCGCACAAGACGGTCGGCACCGGCGCTGACGGCCGGGATGTCGCCCGAGACCTTGCCGTGCGTCAGCATGGCGGCGTCGTTGAAGCAGTGGATATGTGCCAGCATCGGGCAGGAACCGGGAATGCGTTCGCGAAACTCGAAGGCAGGACCGAGATCCGGCGCATCCGACATGCCTGCCCGCGGCGGCCCCATCTCCGCTGAATACCGACCATCCGACCAGGTCCGGATATGCGGGGCGAGCGCGGCAAATTCCGGGCGGTCACTGAAGTCGTTTGAAAAGCCGGTTGCAGCGATCAGGAAGTTGTAGTGCATTGGCCCCTGCGTTGTTTCGATCAGCAGGCCCCCGGCATCTTCCTTTACCGCAAGTATGCCGCAGTCGAGAAAGAACCGAGCATTGGAGTGGCGAGATACGCGAAGCGTCGAAGAACGCGGCGGCGGCGTCTGGGTCGAGGCGGTGTAGTCGAAGAATTTCCACTTCCACGCGTCGGGTAGTTCATGGATGCCGAGCACGACACCCTGGCTGCCGATGCCGGTCAGCTTGTTGATGCGTGGCATTTCCTTGCGGCGGATCAACATGTCCACAGAGCCGGCGCCAGCCTCGAGCGCCGTCGCGGCATTGTCCATGGAAGAGGCACCAGCGCCGATGACCGCGACACGCTTGCCTTTCAGCGCGTCGAAATCGATGTCGTCGGCAGAATGAGCCCAATAGGCGCGATCGATGCCCTTAAGGAAATCGGGCACGGCAAAACCGCCCAGACCCGACCGGCCTGTGGCCAGAACGAGATGACGGGTGAGAACCCGGCCCGTTTCGGCGCCCTCGACATCGACTGCAATCAGATCGCCGGAGGGCGCGACGCCGGTTATGCGCACGCTGTTGCGCACCGGCAGAGCAAGGACCTTGCGGTACCAGACCAGGTAATCCATCCACTGGCCTCGCGGAATCTTGTCAAGCGCCTGCCAGGCGTCGGTTCCCCACTGCGCCGTATACCAGGCGCGGAACGTCAGATGAGGCAGCCCGAGCGACGGACCATGCAAGGTCTTGGGCGACCGAAGCGTTTGCATACGGGCAAAGGTCACCCATGGTCCTTCGAGCCCGGCCGGAGCCGCATCGTAGGCGACGACATTGGTGATGCCGGTCAGCACCAGTTTTGCCGTGGCGGCAAGTCCGCACATGCCGGCGCCAATGACAACGACGTCACGGACCGGGACGCCATTCTCCGTGCGCGTCGGAACCCAAGGCTTGGCCGGCAGCTCGAGAAACTCGAGATCCTGTGCAAGCTGCGCTTCCAGCGCAGCGAGCCCCGCCGGGGCCGGCAGTGTGGGGGTATGCTTCATATTCCAGTCCCGTGATTTGTGCCGGATTCAGAACCGTTCACCAACTGGCCGGCCAAGGCCGGATCGAGCTTCGTGAAACCGGCGATCGAGCGTTCAGCAACCGCTTCGACCGCGTCCATCAACGCCTTGGCGACCGGACGAAGTGGGCGTTTTTCGGCGGCCACAACGCCCCAATAAAACAGAACGGTCACGTCGATCGGGCGGATGACGACATCAGGCAGGGCGACGCCATAAGCGGTGAGAGGATCGATGACTGCCGCAGCGCCAGTCTGGCGCACGATCTGCAACGCACCGTACGCGGTATTGGTCCGGATCATTGGACCGGTGTCGATGCCCCTGGCCGCCAGTGCCTTGGAGACATGCAACTGAAAACGCAGCGGATTGAGAAGCGTGGCGACGCGTCGACCGGCAAAAGCCGAAAGCGGGATCACATCAAGCTCAGCCAGCGGATCGTCCTTCCGCACGGCAGCCACATCGGGTGCCGAATAGAGCCTCAGGACATCCAGGCCGGGCGTGTCGAGCGGCAGGCTCGAAAAACCGATCTCGGCACGGCCGCTGCGCACTTCCTGGGCAACGATCGAAGGAAGAAACTGCCCGAGATGCGTCTCGTGCGGAAGTTCGACACCCTTGAGCTCGGCCATGGCCCTCGGGATCAAGCCGGTTCCGATCGCAGAGGTGGTGACAATCTGCAGGATCCGGCCTCTGCCGGCGGCAATCATTTTGGCCCGAGCTGCCAACTCGGTGAAGGACATCAGCAAGCGCCGCGCTTCCTCCTCGAAAGCCGCACCCTCTTCGGACAACTGCACGCGTCGACCGACACGGTGCAACAATTCGAAGCCGAGCTCCACCTCGAGGTCCTGGATGGTGCGGGTCACCGAAGGCTGGGAACGTCCGAGCACGTCAGCCGCCTTGGTGATGCTGCCGCTGGCAGCAACAGCAAGGAAGGCCTGGAGATCTCGAGTTTCCATTTACGCCTACATGCGTTCTATGTATTAGTACGATCGTCTCATGCAAATTTGATATATGTCAAGGCGGAAATGAAATATGGCCGGGGACGTGTCGGTGATTCGAGGTAGGTCGAAATGGTTCGCCAACCCACAGAGCGTCGTCGACCGTCCCGGCCATGTGGCTCGAACGCGTTCCAGTTGATCCCGTGGAGTGGCGATCGCATGGGTGGGCGGGCGCAAGGAAGCGATGGGTTTCGATCGAGTTGTGCCTGCGTGCTCACAAAGCAACGGCCTTCAAGCCGCGATCCATAAGGACTGGAACAGGAGAAATCCTATGCGCGTGAGTATTCTGGGGGCCGGCGCAATTGCTTACGGCCTTGCTGCCTACCTGGCAGAGGCGGGACATGATCCGATGCTTTGGTCGCCGTCAGGAGAGCGCACCAAGGCACTCGCCGCCGGCGAATTTCTAACGGCCACGGGCGCTATCGAGGCAACGGTGCCGGTGCGTATCGCCAAGAATTGCAAAGAGGCCATCGCCTCTGCAGACGTTGTGATGATCGCCCTGCCGGCTAACGGGCACAAGAAGGTTATGGATGCTGCCGCTCCTTACCTGAGCGAGGGAACGCCTGTCATCATCAGTTCGCACAGTTCCTTCGGAGCGCTGTATCTTTCCAAGCAGTTGTCGGAACGCAAGGTAAGCCTGCCGATCGTCGTCTGGGGCACAACACTCGTGACCGGCCGCCAGTCCGGACCAACAGAAGTCCATGTTACCAGCATTCGCCAGAAGCTCGATGTCGCGACGCTGCCTTTCGATTCGATGGACCAAGGGTTCGACCTTTGCATGACCCTGTTCGGAGATCGTTTCGTCAAGCGCGACGGTTTGCTTGCGATTGCGCTTAGCAACCTCAATCCGCAGAACCATCTCGGGATCGCCCTTCTTAATCTCACACGGATGGAGAAGGGAGAGCAGTGGAGCCAGGCCGGAAACGTCACGCCGGCTGTCGGCCGTCTTATCGAGGCCCTGGACGCGGAACGATTGGCGATCGCCGCCCATTTTGGAATTGCCGTGCGCACAGTTGAAGAGCATTTTTCATTGTCGTTTCACGTCCCCATGGGCACCGTTTCGGAAATGAACCAGGAGATGGAACGCCAAGGCCGCGGCGGCTTGGGCCCCACAACGATCGAAAGTCGCTATATTCTGGAGGACGTTCCGTTCGGACTGCTACCGACCGTATTGTTGGGGAAGATGAGCGGCAATTCAGCGCCCCTCCATGAATCTGGAATTTCCATATTCTCGGCAGCTTTTGGTCGCGATCTCAAGGCAGACAATGATATTCTTCCTGCACTCGGCATCGAGGCGATGGCAAAAGCGGATTTTGAAAACCTTTGCCACGAGGGATTTTGACGAGACAAAGGGCTGCATCGCTGAAGCGACGACCACTCTCCAATCCCAACGAATGGTTGTTGCTTAAACCAGAATCGAGGCCCCTCTGAGGCTTGTTGCATCCCCTCCAGGAGGATAGTATCAAGGCATGAGCGAGCAACCTCACATCCACGAAACCCATCCCGATATCGTCAAGCGCCTGAAACGGGCCGAGGGACATCTCAAGAGCGTCATCGAAATGATCGAAGCGGGCCGACCCTGCCTCGACATCGCCCAGCAGCTCCATGCTGTCGAGAAGGCCATCTCGCAGGCCAAGAAGACCTTGATCCAGGATCACCTCAACCACTGCCTTGAAGACGTCGTCGGACCGCTGGCGCGCGATCAGCGCCGCTCGATCGACGAGTTCAAAGATATCACCAAGTACCTGTGAGAAACGCCAGGATGGACAAAGTTCGCGATTGGTTCGGGTTCGGCCCGGTGACGCAAGGCATGGGCGGCCATGGGCATGATCACGGCGAGGGCGGCCACGGCCACACGCACGGCGTCATCGATCCGACGATCGCGACGACCGACCGGGGTATCTGGGCGATAAAATGGTCATTCGTCATACTGGCCATCACCGCGGCACTTCAGCTGGTGGTCGTGTTCCTGTCCGGCAGCGTGGCGCTGCTGGCCGACACGATCCACAATGTCGGCGACGCGGTCACCGCCATCCCATTGTGGGTCGCCTTCATGCTGGCCCGTCGCAAACCCAGCAAGACGTTCACCTACGGGCTGGGCCGCGTCGAGGATCTGGCCGGAATTCTGATTGTTCTCATCATCCTGTTCAGCGCCATCGTTGCCGGCTACGAGGCGATCGACCGGTTGATCAATCCGAAGCCAATCACATTTCTTGGCTGGGTCGCCATCGCGGGCGTCATCGGTTTCATAGGCAACGAAGCCGTTGCCATGTTCCGCATCCGGGTCGGCCGCGAGATCAACAGCGCGGCGCTGGTCGCCGACGGTTATCATGCGCGCACCGACGGCTTCACCAGTCTGGCGGTTGTGCTGGGTGCTATCGGCGTTTGGCTGGGCTTTCCGCTCGCCGATCCGATCATCGGACTGTTGATCACGCTGGCGATCTTCGCCATCGTCTGGCAGTCGTCGAAAGCCGTCCTCACCCGCATGCTCGACGGCGTCGAGCCCGGCATCGTCGATGAAATCAATCATGCCGCCGAGCATGTGTCCGGCATCGAGCGCGTCCAGAGCGTGCAGGCGCGATGGATAGGTCATCGTCTGCATGCCGACGTCGCCATTAGCGTTCCGGACATGGCGACGGCCAAGGACGTGCTGGGCGTGACCGAAGCCCTCAAGGAGGAGCTGTTCGCCCACTTGCCGGCGTTGGCGGAAGCCAATGTCCGCCTGGTGAGCCCGGCCGGGCCGGCCGCCAAGGGCGAGGAAGCCTCTCATGCTCACCATCATGCGCCGGAGCCCTTCAAGGTCGCCTGCGATCTGGCTGCAGGGACATTGGAAATCGTCGACACACCGGCCGGCGAGCGGATGCGGCTGACCATCGATCGGCATGCCGACGATTTGGCGGCGACGGTATTCATCGACCGCCCCAACGGGCCGGAGACGCTTCGCCTCGAGCCTGTCGCTGACAACCATCATCGGCTTGAGAGCACGGTGGCTCCGGCCGAGCCTCATGAGTTCCAGGCGAGGTTGGTCCTGGCCGCGAAGGATCGCGAGCAGGTGCTGCCGTTCAAGATGGTCGAACCCGAAGGTCACCATCATTAGGTCGACAGACAGATACGCGGTTCAATGAGCGATCTCGCAGCTTATGCCGGTTTGTTCCTGGCGGCGTTGCTCGCAGCGACGATCTTCCCGATGCAATCGGAAGCAGTGCTGGTCGGGCTGCTGCTTGCGGACTACTCGACCTGGTTTCTCATCGCGGTGGCAAGCGTCGGCAATGTGCTTGGGTCGGTGATCAACTGGCTGCTCGGGCGAAGCATCGAGCGCTTTCGGGGCCGGCCGTGGTTTCCGATGAACCAAGCGCAACTGGAACGCGCGCAAGCATGGTATCGTCGTTATGGAAAATGGTCGCTCCTGCTGAGTTGGCTGCCGATTGTCGGTGATTCGCTGACTGTCGTCGCCGGCGTCCTGCGCGAGCCTTTTCGGGGTTTCCTTTTGCTGGTCACTGCCGCCAAGGTCGGCCGCTATCTTGTTCTTGCCGCAGTGACGCTGAACCTGACTTGACCTCGCGCATGGATCGAAATGCGTGGGAATGGTCCCGGCTGGGCTTGACTACAATGCCGGAGGGGCCATTTTCGGCTATGCTTATTGCCTCGCTCTCCAACTGGAGGTGCGCTCAATGTCGAAGGCCATCTTTGTCCTGGCGCTCGCAACTATGTGCCTGTCTTCGGCGCCGGTGTATGCCGACAATGTCGATCTGGGGCTAGAAGCTTTTCACGAAACCTGTCTTGCCCATGGCCCCGACTTCGAGCGAACCGCCGCTGTGGCGAAGACGCGTGGATGGACACCGCTATCCGGTGACGCAGCGCTTGCCCCAGTCGATGACGTGGATGCCTTTCAAGGATGGGCGGTGACTGGCCACGATCTACCTGCCGGAACCATGATCGCGGTGACCAAAGCCACCTTGAACGGCAAGGCCGTGCAGACCTGCTCCATCAGACTGTTCGACGTCGACCGCGCTACATTCGAGCAACGCTTTTTCGCCTGGACGGACGCTGAAAAAATCAGCGAGGACCGGAATGGAGATCAGGTCTCCAAACTCTACATATTGATTGCAGGCAATCGCAGGCAGCTTGTCCATTTGACATCGCCGGTCGACACGGGGAGATCGAACACGATCATTGCAAGCTCGATAGCCGACGACTAGTCAGGCGCCGATGCCTTTTCCCGCCATCCTCTGGAACAGGTCGTCTGCCTGTGTCGGCGAAAGGTTCGTGTCGGTGGCGACCCACCAGGCGAGGATCGCAAGAAATGCGCCGGCGATGAACTGAATGGCGAATTCGGCAGGCATGCCGCGATCGCCGATCCGTTTCTCGACGAGTTCTTCCCGGACGGCTCGCCGGATACGCTCACGCAATTCGTCGTGGATCGTATCGCCGCTGCTTGCAAGCAATGCGTGGTGAAGCGGTCGGAATGCATGGGCGTGCTCGAACATGGGCAGGCTGAACTCGAACAGGCGGCTACCTGTTTCTTGACTTGCCACCTCGCGCCTGCGGCCTATCGACCGCAGATGCGCCTCGATGGTCGCGCTGCGCAGAGCATCCTTGTCGGCATAGTGGGTATAGAAGGTCGGCCTGCCGACATTGGCCCTCTGGCAAATGTCATCGACGGTGATGGCAGCATATCCCTGCTCCGGGATCAGGGCGATGAGCGCGTCCCGCAGCAGGTCGCGCGTCCGCGCGACGCGTTGATCGATCGTGTTCCGCTCGCCCGCGCGTTCGATTTTCATGGCCATGGCCCTCTGCAGTGCCCGGTTTCGGACATTCGGCGGTCCGGTGTCCGACAACAGCATTAGCAGACATTGTGTCCATTATGATACGCCAAGTCCAGGAGCTCAAATCGGGTTTGGGCACGCCACAATGAAGCAGAAGGTCGCCAGACATGCACTCATCTGATCATCATGATACGCCAAGTCCAGGAGCTCAAATCGGGTTTGGGCACGCCACAATGAAGCAGAAGGTCGCCAGACATGCACTCATCTGATCATCACGCCGCCAATGGACCGCATTCGCGCAAGAGGGTGATAGCGTTGGCCCTGCTTGCCAAGCTGTCGCTGGTCGCCGGCTTCCTCGTCCTCGCCAAATTGGCATGGGCTATATCCAGGCCGGCGCCTGGACGGCGGCATTCCACGGCCTCGTCCTTGCGGTGATCGCAGGATTGGCGCTGTGGGGCAGCCTGCGTCACAGGGGGCTGGTCGGCAAAGGTGCGCAGAGCGCGAGCGATAGGGGCATCGGCATCGTCCTGCATCGGGCGGCGGCCTATGACTTGCTTGCGCGCGTTCTGACCTTTGGGCGCGAGGGCCGGTTTCGCGAACTCATGCTTCGCCCGGCAAAGCTCCAGCCTGGCGAAGCGATGCTCGATGTGGCCTGTGGAACGGGAACCCTTGCCATTGCAGCGAAGCGGCTGGTCGGTTCGGGCGGAAGCGTCACCGGCGTCGATGCGTCGGCCGAAATGATCGAGAGGGCGCGCGCCAAGGCCGAGCGGTCTGGTCTCGATCTGACTTTCGTCAACGGGACGGCGCAGGAGCTTCCCTTCAGGGACGCGCAATTCGACATCGTCGTCGGCACGCTGATGCTGCATCACCTGTCGAAGCCTGTTCGATCGGCCTTCATCCGCGAGGCGGCACGCGTCTTGAAGCCAGCAGGCCGGCTGTTACTCATCGATTTCGGCAGGCCGGTGCGCAAGTCCAGAGTGCCCAGGCTCCAAAAGCATGGTCATGTCGATATGCATTCGGTCGCCTCGCTGCTGACCGAGAGCGGATTCCAGGTCAGCGATATCGGCGCCGTCGGTACCAAGAACCTGAACTATATTCGCGCGATGACGAACAAGGACCAATCAGGGCAAGCGTCGCCGTGATCATGCTCAGACGCTAGTTGCATGGCGACCTGTTCTGGCATGTCCCATTTCGGCCTGCTTGCAATGGCAGGTGTCTGCGTGATGCGGAATCGACGAGCGAAGTGTGAGCGAAAAATGCGACTGACCGGCATGGTATCAGGCGCGACGCTGTTGCTCGCTTCCGCCGCGGCGGCGAGCGCCCATCCGCATGTCTTTGCCGAAGCGAGGCTGGACCTGACCGTCGGTCCAGACAGGACGGTCAAGTCGCTTCGGCATTCCTGGCGTTTCGACGACCTCTTTTCCAGCACTGTGCTGATGGAATTCGACAAGAATTCCGACCTTGTCCTTGATGCCAAGGAACTCGATGAAGTCGCTCTCACCGTCCATGCGTCGCTGGCCGAGTACAACTACTTTCAGATGGTGACCTTGAACGGCGAGGACGTGAAGATGGCGCCACCGCCGAAGTTCAGCGTCAGCTATGAAAACGATCAACTCGTCGTCCAGTTCGAAACGCAGTCGAAGGACCCGTTGGCCCTTACTGGAAAAGTCAGCATCGGCGTATACGACCCGACCTTCTACACGGCGATCGATTTTACCGACGACGACAAGATTGCTGTGGCTGGCCTGCCTGAAGGCTGCTCACGCGCGGTCGTGCGTCCAGATCCGGACACGGCCATCGCGCAGAACCAGAAGAGCCTGACCGACGCGTTCTTCAGCGACCGACGGGGACCGATCTCGGCAAGATTTTCGCGACGCGCCTCGAGTTGACGTGCGGCTGACCCGGAGCCGGTTCGATGGCCATGTTCCAGACGCTGGTCGAGTTCCAACGCACGATCTACCTGGCGCTGGCCGAGCAGATCAAACTGCTGTCGGCTGGCGGCGGCTGGCAGGCATTCACGGCTTTTCTGCCCATGGGTGTTCTGTTCGGGGCGGCGCATGCGCTGACGCCGGGCCATAGCAAAGCCGTGCTGGCCACTTATCTCGCCGGATCGGATGCCAGCGTCCGGCGTGGGCTTCTGGTATCGCTGACACTTTCCTTCACGCATGTGACGATCGCGGTGCTGATCGCCGCGCTCTCGTTGCCGTTGGTGTCCATTGCCCTGGGCAGTGTTGGCCGTGCGCCTCTACTGGAAGATGTCAGTCGCGGCCTGCTCGGGCTGATCGGCCTCTGGATGCTGTGGCGCGCATTGAGCCACGGCCACCACCACAAGCATGAGGGCGAAGCGGTTGGGGTGATGGCCGGCTTGATCCCATGCCCGCTGACGCTTTTCGTGATGACCTTTGCGATATCCAGGGGTGTTCCGGTCGCCGGCATTCTTTTCGCAATCACAATGATGGCTGGCGTGGCGCTGACGCTGTCTTGCGTTGCGGTGCTGTCGATCTTGTTTCGTGAACGTCTGGTGCATTTTTTCGACAGTCGGCCACGCCTGTTCGAAGCCGTTTCCCGAACCATAGAGGGCGCTGCCGGCTTAGCCCTTTCGGGCGTGGCGGTTTGGCAGATCACGTCGGCCTGAAATGCCGTGAACCAAATCGAGCGGTGGATCAAGATCCATTTGCCAAAGGTCAGCCGTGTCTTCGCCGGGGCGGAGCGCTTCGACGCGCATCTGTGGAACAGGCGAATAATTGACGCCCGCGACCCCCGGTGCCAGGCCGAACTTGTATCGCGCTAGATCATGCGCTTGATGTCGATGTAGTGTAAGTGCCCGGTGACGACCGGGTTCGGATCGGATAGGGGTCGGGCTCTGGACGCTGAAGATAGTGTCCACGAGCGGGGCTTAATGGACACGATCGCGACGGATGGAGTGGCAGGCCAACATTCTCGTGGCGAGACGGCGCGCGCCCGCCGGCGCAAGTCATGCACTCTCGAAGAGAAGCAGCGGCTGGTTGCCGAGAGCTGTGAGCCTGGGGCGTCGGTGTCGCTGGTGGCGCGGCGGCATGACATCAATGCGAACCTGTTGTTCACGTGGCGCCGGCAGATGCGCACGCCGACGTCCCCGCTGGAATTGGTCCCCGTCGAAGTTATCAGCAGCGCGTCGGCTGCCTACCAGCCGCGGCGGCCGGGGCGGAACAGCGCGGCATGATTGAGATCGTCCTGGTCGGCGGTGTGCGCGTGCGGGTGGACGCCGAGGTCAGCGAGGCAGCGCTGCGGCGGGTGCTGTCGCTCTGAAGGCGGTGGCATGATAGCGCCTGGGTCTGGGGTGCGGGTCTATCTGGCGACGCAGCCGTGCGATATGCGCAAAGGGATGGATGGCTTGGCCGCCCAGGTCCAGAACGTGCTGGCCGCCGATCCCTTCTTATGCGTCGGGCGAGATTATGTGGCGGAGCCGCCCTGACGCCCGTCAGGGCCGGCCAAACCCAGCTTGCCTCCGCCACATAATATTTCGTG